>NZ_CAWNWY010000001.1:0-319456 GCF_963878365.1 Photorhabdus sp. HUG-39
CTGGTCAAACAATGCGATTGCGGGGCACCGAGCCAAAGGAACAAGCTTAAAAAAGCGGGTTGGTGCGATGATTATCGGGCAAGAGTTTTCTTTGGATGAATAGCAGTCAAAGTATGCTCGTGCCCTGGCGCTTCTCCACCTGTCCGGAATAGGATATCCCGGAATGCTTTCATATCAGCAGCTTTGTAAAGCGCTGTTTTTTAGTCAGCGCTTTTATCTAATAAAAATTCTTAAATTATTTCACCTCCCTTCTAAAATTAACCACAGATTAAATCAAACTCTAACTCCACCTATATTTAAATTTTTCTGACTCGTCAGATTCTTATTATTAAAAACGGCGATATAAAAAATAAGACAAGTATGAAAATGCATTTTGACCACAATGCGCTTTATCGATTTTTTACCATAAATACAATTACTTATAAAATAATATAAATTTCCTGATATTATATTTCATTCTAAGACTATTGCATTGAGTTAATATCCATGAGAATTTATTCCCCGCCGAAATACGGTGGGTTTTGAATATCATTAAATGTGTCACAACATATTAACTTGCTATCAATAGCGTTAATTGATCTCTTCATCTATTTCTCATCTTATTCGGTTATTTACTGTCTATCTCATAATGCTTACTGAAATAGACCATTAATCAGGTTTGGTGCGGTTTAACGTAAGTTTGCACTTCCTGTCATATATAAAAGGTAAAAGGTGCCATGAATACTCAACGTAAGCTTGATAAAGTCAGACCGCCCCGAGTTCAGATTACTTATGATGTTGAATTAGGTGGCGCGGTCGAGAAAAAAGAATTGCCTTTGGTTATTGGCGTTATTGGGCAATTTGCTGAGCAATCTATTCCCATGCGTGAACGTCGTTTCATGCATGTTGATAAAGATAATTTTAATGCAGTGATGGAAGGTTTATCACCTTCATTGGAATTACAGGTTGAAAGCGCACTGCCGGGTCAGAGCGGATTTATTAATGTCGATTTGCAATTTAAATCAATGGCTGACTTTAACCCTGAGAATTTAGCGAAACAAATAGAACCGCTTCATCATTTGTTAGAGGTACGCAGCAAACTCAGTGATCTGAAAGGCCGTGCATTGAGCAATGAAAAATTGCGAGACCGTCTGACGGAAATTCTGGCTGAACATGTGGATAAATTACCGCCGGTAAATGAAGAAGCGGAAACCGCCGCCACAGAAAATACAGCAGATGACGTCACCCCGGAAAATAGCAATATCCCGGAAAATAACAATGCACAGTGAGGACAGTATGGAACAGAGCGTTGTTGAACAACAAGAATTGAAAACGACAGAAACCAGTGGTGATTTTCTTGATCAGATTATTGATAACACGCAGGCCATTCGTCGGGAAGCCGATCGTGATCGGGTAAAAAGCCAGCTCGACCAATTTCTGGCCGAAGTCACCTCCGGTTCACTGGTTATTTCTGGCGATTTGGTAAACAGCATTGAGGAACGCATCGCAGCGATTGATGCGCTGATGTCCGCTCAACTGAGTCTGGTCTTACATCACCCGGAATTTCAGCGTCTGGAATCTTCTTGGGTAGGGCTTAAAGGATTACTTGACCAAAGCGAAACGGATAATACTCAGATCCGCATGTTGAACGCGACGAAAACCGATTTGATTAAAGACTTTAAATCGGCATCGGATTTCGATCAGTCAATGCTGTTTAAAAATGTGTATGAATATGAATACGGTACCTTCGGTGGTGAACCTTATTCAGCGTTTGTCGGTGATTTTGACTTTGATAACAGCCCGGAAGATCTTTACTTACTGGAACAGATTTCTCATGTGGCAGCAGCAGCCCATGCGCCGTTTATCAGTTCAGTCAATGCGGGCATGTTAGGGTTGAATGATTTTGGTGAACTACCACGTCCACGTGATTTATCCAAACTGCTTGAAACATCTGACTATCTGCGCTGGAAACGCTTCCGGGAATCTGATGATTCTCGCTATGTCGGCCTGACGTTGCCGCGAGTGATTGGCCGTTTGCCTTACGGGGCAAAAACCATCCCGGTCGAACAATTCTGCTTCGAAGAGCAGGTAAAGGAAGGAAACAGCAACAGTTATCTGTGGATTAACGCCGCTTATGCACTGGCAGGACGTATGGTAGCTGCATTTGAACAGTATGGTTGGTGTGCGGCGATCCGCGGTGTGGAAGGTGGAGGATTGGTTGAGGCATTGCCAGCGTATCATTATACCTCTGTATCCGGGGAAAATGTGCTGCAATGCCCGACTGAGGTGGCTATTTCTGATCGCCGTGAAAAAGAGTTAGCAGAATTAGGGTTCATTCCTCTGGTTTATTATAAAGGAACTGACTATGCCGCATTTTTCTCGGTGCAGTCACCGAATAAGCCGAGAAAATATAATTCTGACCTAGCGAACGCTAACGCGAAATTATCGACCCAATTGCAATATATTATGACAACTTCTCGTTTTGCCCATTATCTGAAAATGATTGTACGTGACAAAGTGGGTAGTTTTATGTCTCGCGGAGAATGTCAATCTTATCTGCAAAACTGGATCAACCAATATATTGTTGGCTCTGATACCGTCGGCGCAGAAATTAAAGCGAGTCACCCATTACGGGAAGCAAGAGTTGATGTCGTTGAAGTCCCCGGCTCACCGGGAACATATCGGGCTGTGGCTTATTTAAGGCCGCATTTCCAATTAGAAGGATTAAGTATGTCTTTACGGTTGGTGGCTGATTTACCACCGTCATCGGCTGCCTGATTTTTCTATTTATTAATATTTATCCTATTTATTACAACTAACTGGAGTAGTTAATTATGAGTTCTTCAATTTTTTTACAAATTGATAGTATTAAAGGTGAGAGTACCGACAGCAAACATAAAGAGTGGATTGAACTGGAACATGTCAATTTTGGCGCATTCAACCATGCACGTATTGCAGACAGCGGTAAACGTAAAATTACCGTTGGCGCAGCGGATTTCCGCACCATTGATTGTGTGAAGGTGATGGATTCCAGCTCGATTAAATTACTGTCTGCCGTGGTGCAAGGTACCGCGATTAAGAAAGTGAAATTGGAAATCTGTACGATTTTCAAAGGCGAAATGCACCCTTACGCGGAAGTGGAAATGGATGAGTGTGTCATCTCCGATGTTCATGAAACGTGTTCACGTGGTGGTGAATTCCCACAAGAACAGATTTCTATCACCTATTCCAAAATTAAATGGACATTTACGCCACTCAAAGAAGATGGCACGAAAGGAGATAAGGTTGGGCCGGAAGGTTGGGATCTTATCGAGAATAAAAAACAGTAACAATTACCCTTTACTGCCGGTTGAAGGCCGGCAGTTTTTACCGGAAATATATGATGATTCAGCCTTCATTTCTCCATCGTCTGAAAGATGATTATCCACAAGATGAAAATCGGGGTGTCACACTGGTTTGGTCACGTCAGGAAGTTATACAAAGCCTAATCGCCGATTTGAGTATGTTATTTTCATCAAGACCTATTTCTGAAGTTTTCCCTTTATTTGGTGAGTTATCGAAATCCGTTTTAAATTATGGCGTTTCTGATGTCATTAATGTGGATATTTCGGATGATGAGCGTATTGATGCACTGAGCAATAATATTTATCAAGCTATTTCCCGATTCGAGCCTCGTTTGCAAGATGTCGTTATTACATTACAGAAAAATACGCCGGAGAATATTACCTTCTGGGTGAAGGGAATTTTCTTCAACGAACAAGTGGTGTTTTCTATCTCATGGAACAGTACCGCATATACCTATTCAATTTCATGGGATAAATAACAAGATGATGTTATTACCACAAAAAATACTGACTTATTATAACCGGGAATTGGGTTATTTAAGGCAATATGGCGCTGCTTTCTCTCAGCGTTTTCCTAAAATTGCTAAACGTCTTGGGTTCGCAGAAGGTGTTTCAGAAGATCCGCATGTAGAACGCCTGGTGGAATCTTTTGCATTCCTGACGGCAAAAATCCATCAGCGGATTGATGAAGATATGCCGGAACTCAGTAATGCCATGTTAGAGGTATTAGCGCCCCAGTTTCTACGTCAAGTACCGTCGGTATCGTTGGTGCAGTTTCAACAGGACCCATTAGCATCCGGTGTGACCGGAATGATGACGGTGGCGCGGCATACGCCATTGTTTTCTCAGCCGGTGGGCGATGTGACCTGTCATTTCCGCACGGTATATCCGCTGGAGATGTTGCCATTGGATTTAACGTACGCGGAACTGACGCCAGACCCTTATGATCGGGATTTTATCTTAACGCTGAATTTCACTTTGTGGCCGGGTGCCAGCTTTCAGGCGCAACATATCCGGTTGTATTTACATGGCGCACCAGTGCTGACCCATAGTTTGTATGAATTGTTGTCAGCGCAAGTTAAGCAACTGGAATGTCGGTTAGGCGAGCGTACATTCAACCTGAATAGCCGGGGTGTTCAGGTAGTGGGTTTTGATCCGCAAGATAGCTTATGTGCCGATGATTCATTAATAAACCCGATTCATCACTTATTTCGTGATTATTTCAGTTTCCCAGAAAAGTTTTTATTTCTGGATATTCCGTTACCGGATGCCGGTTTGATCACCCGTTCATCAGGCAAGCTGCAATACCGTTTCCAACTTAAGGATTGTGTTGCATTGCGCCGCATTGAACGTATGAGTGATAAAGTCAGCAACGAAACCTTCCGGCTAAATTGCGTGCCGATAATTAATCTGTTTTCTCATCAGGCGGAACCCATTATTCCACTGGAAACAGAGCATGAATATCTGGTTCAACCGGATGCTCGTCGCCCACAAGGTATGGAAGTCTATACCATCGATCAGGTCGAAATTGTCAGCCGTCAACAGGAACAATTAAGTTCCAAACCGGTGCCGTCGTTATTTGGTATTGAACATACACAGTCTGACGAACAGCTCCCATTATTTTGGCAGGCAACGTCACGTCCCTCACTCAGACATAACGATCTGGGAATGAATATGTTCATCGGTTTTTCTGATAGCAGTGGTGAACATCTGAAACCCGAAACCGATGTGGTGAGCCTGAGTTTGACCTGTACTAACCGCGATATCCCGCGACAGTTGAGTAACGGTCATCCTGATGGCGATTTCGAATCAGAAAGCGCACTGCCGGGGGTAAAAATTCTGGGATTGATCCGTCCCCGATTGCCGGTGCGTCCACAACCCAATAGTGCATTGAACTGGCGATTGGTATCGCAACTCAATTTAAACCAAATGTTACTGAGTGGTCCGCAGGGTGTTCAGCACTTAAAAGAGGCGCTAGAACTCTACAACTTGCTTGGCGATCCCGCCATATCGCGGTTGATTGCACAACTACAGCAGATTGCTATTGCGCCGGTGAGCGCACGCCTGAATCCCGCCGATCCCCATTCTCTGGCGCGTGGGCTGGAGGTGACATTGACATTTCAGGCGCAAGCAGGCGAGTTTATTGATTTTTATCTGTTTTGCAGCCTGCTAGAACGTTTTATTGCCATGTATGCGCCGATTAACAGCTTCACGCAGACCGTAACACAGTTAGAGACGCTTAATAACAGCACTCACCGTTGGCCGCGTCGCAGTGGGAGAGTGACATGGCTTTAGAAAATAAGATGCGTTTAGCTGGCGGCCGTTTTTATCAAAATGTACGTCGTTTGCTTAAACATTGTCGCCAACGTGAAGACGCGATAATCATCCCTGATGATGTGGTGCAATTCAGCTCTGCACTGACATTAGATGCGCCGACAAGGGAAATCGAGTCGCTATTACCACCGCAAGAGGGGGATGAGCAGTATCGCATGGCGGTACATCACTTTGGTCTGTTAGGAACCCTTGGCGCATTACCGTTGCGTTATACCGAGTGGCTGATTGACAGGCGTTACCGCTATGGAGACGAATCGGCTCAGGCATTTATTGATATTTTTACTCACCGTCTACTTAGCCTGCGTTTTCAGGCATGGCAGAAATATCGGTTATATATCAATGCCGAATTGCAAAACCATGCAGAGTTACAAACCCATCGGGCTTTACCGGCAGTCATTCCGGCAGTTGTCGGCCAATTGATGGATAACAAAATAGAGCGCTCTCATCCCGCTTGTGTCGGATTGCTGGCAACACCGGTCCGTTCAATGGTGAATTTGCAACACCTGTTGCAGCGGGAATTTGGTATGGCGGTCAACATCCAGCCCTTTAAAGGGCGCTGGCAATATGTTGAACAGGCGCACTGTTGCTATTTAGGTCGCAGTTTGCTAAGCGATAACCCGATGTTGGGTCGCGCTTATTGGGATATTCAATCAGGATTTCATATTCAGTTAGGGCCGTTTGCCGCTCGGCAACGAGCCGCCTTTATGCCGGGAAATGAACAATATCGCAAACTGACACAATGGGTATGGCAATTTGCCGGGCCGTTGCTCTCCTTTTCACTGGAATTGTTGGTACAGCATAGTGGGCAAGACAATATATTAAATGGCAGCCGTCAATTGGGGTGGGATGGTTGTTTGGGTGATACCGGCAAGAACAATATTCAGCATATCTATCTGGCTGAATGTACAGGTCCCTACGCGGATTAAACAAAAATACAGGTAATAAAAAAATGCTGTTAGGGCAAAAGAATCGTTTTTTACAGGTTATCGGTAGCCTGTCTGACATTGTGGCACTGAGCAAAATAGAGGGTGAAGAGCACCTGTCACGGCCTTATTCATTTTCTGCTCAGCTCTATTCCAACGCGGATTGGGATAAGCTGGAGTCTCATATCGGTAAGCCTTTGGCATTTCGTCTCGGTGAAGCACCGAATCACCGCATTGTGCATGGCATATTGACTGAATTGCAGCAACAAGGTTTCAGCGACGGCCAGTTTTGTTATCAGGCACGTATTGAACCCTGGCTGAAAATGCTGACATTAACCCATAATCTGCGCGTCTATCAGCGCATCAGCGTGCCGGATATGGTATGTGATATCTTCCGTAAACGTGGGTTTAACGACGTTGAACTGGCGCTAAAAAGCCGTTATCCGAAGCTTGAATATTGTATGCAATACAAGGAATCAGATTTTGACTTTGTGACACGCCAACTGGAACAAGCAGGAATTTTCTATTTCTTTCGCCATGAAGAGGGGCGTCATGTGCTGGTATTGGCAGATCATCCTTCTACGTTTATTAACGCGCCTTTAGCGGTATTGCCATATCAATCGAACGTGGGTGATCAGCAGGGCTATGGGCTACGCGCTTGGCATATTCATCGCACACTGATTCCAGGTACGGCGGAAATGAATGGTTATAACGTTAAAAGTGCCGCGGCAATCAGTGCCAGTGCTAAAGCGAACAGCGGCTATTCTACCAATCCCAAGCTTTCTATCTATGATGATCGACGTCAGGAGGAGCGTAATCAACTGGAAGTACAGGCAACGCTGTGCATGGAACAATGGGAATCACAGTCTTATTACGCACGTGCCGTTAACAGTTATCCCGGTTTGCAAGTAGGGCATCAGTTTACCCTGAAAGGGCACGCCAGTGCCGATGGCCGTTATGCCGTGGGCCACCAGCGATTAAAAGCGGAAAACAACCTGGAGGAAGGCGAATTACTGTTTTCGTCTCAAGTGACCTTATTCCCGGCGAATAAAGCATTTCGCCCGCGTCCTTCTGTTACGCGGCCCTACATTTCCGGCGTATTGTCCGCGCTAGTAGTAGGGCCGACGTCAGAGGAGATCCATACTGATGCACAGGGACGCATCAAAATCCAGTTTCACTGGGATAAAGAACATAAAAAAAATGATGACAGCTCTTGCTGGATACGTGTCAGTCAGTTTTGGAATGGCGCAAAGTTTGGTGCGCAATTTGTGCCACGTGTGGGCAGTGAAGTGTTGGTGAGTTTTATTGATGGCGACCCGGATAGCCCGCTGGTGACCGGAACGGTTTATAACGGGGTGAAGATGCCCCCATTCGCGCTACCGGGGCAGAAAACCCAAAGCGGGATTACGACGCGCAGTAGTGCAAAAGGCACAGTGGAACAAGGACATCAGTTCTGTTTTGAAGATAAGAAAGGTGAAGAATTCATTTTGCTTCACTCACAAAAAGATATGCGCCTGAAAGTGAAAAATGATTTTTCGGCGCAGATCGATCGCAACGTGTTATGGGAAATCCAAGAAAAGCGCGATACCCAAATTAAAAAGGGCAATGACACGTTAATTTTGAGCGAGGGCAACGCCTTAACTGAGGTGAAAAAAGGTGACAAAAAACAAACGCTGGATCGTGGCAATTTTACCACCACCGTCAGTGCAGGCAGTTATGAGCTGGAGGTATCCAGAGGTAACGCCAAAATCAATGTAGGTCAACAATGCACAATTACGGCAAATCAGGGCATTGAACTGAAAGTCGGTGCCAGCACATTATCGATTACCCCGGCCGGGATCACCATCAAAGCGCCATCTGTTACCGTAGAAGGATCAGGAAAACTGGCGTTGAAGAGCGGTGGCATGGCGGAACTAGCCGCAACCACGGTAAAAGTAGAAGGCAGTGCAATGGCACAATTAAAAGGCGGCATTGTTCAGGTGGATGCGACCGGCATTGCTATGGTGAAAGGCACTCTGACCAAGATTGGTTAATAGCAGGATCAACGAATAATAAGAGTTTGCAATCATGGTTAAATTACGACACTACCCACTTTCGCCACAGGCGGAATTGGCACTACAACAACACGCAGCACATGAACAGAATCTATCGGCGCTTAATAAGGAAATGTTGTGGCAAGACGCAGTGTGCTACACCATTTTTATGTTGCCTTACACTCAGGCTCTGGAACTGGTACTGACATTTATCTCCTGCGTTTACGAACGCGATCTGATGCAAGGACAACGGTCGTTATTGCAACAAGTGCGACGCTGGCGGGTTGATGGCGGTGATCCGTTGCGTCATGAACTGTTCGAACAGGCGCAAACAGTCGGGTTCGATAACCCGATTTCATGTCTGGCGCTTTCCGTTTTTTGGAGTGAAGGCAGCATGACCACCCCGGATTTGGAAGCGGTCTATCCACAACCGTGGCAATCACTGGCGGCATTAGCCGATACGTTGTGCCTGATATTGCATATTTATGGCGAACAACCGGAACGACAAATGCAGTACGTTGAGCAATTTTTTCAACTGGCACATGGTCAACTGAGGCAATTGTCACCGTCACAAGATCAGGGACGCAAAAACTATCTGTACTATGAAGCCACATTATCAGGAGAGCAATGATGCCAATGCCAGCCGCCCGTGTGGGTGATATGCATATTTGTCCAATGGTCTCGCCTGCGGTACCGCCGGTGCCACATGTAGGCGGACCGATTATGCCGCCAGGTGTACCGACAGTGCTGATTGGTGGATTACCGGCGGCGACAATGGGTTCAATGCTGGTGTGCGTCGGGCCGCCGGATACCGTTGTCATGGGCAGCCCAACGGTATTGATTGGCGGACGGCCTGCGGCCAGACTCGGCGATTTATGTGCACATGGCGGCACAATTACTACTGGTTACCCATTAGTGATTATTGCTTGAAATGGAGGCCACTGTGAACTTAGCCAAAATAGATATCGCGCGTTTTTTACAGCCCATTACTGCTGACAAACCCGCAGGGTGCGATATCGAATACGAACCTATTTTCGAGCAGATAAACGCAGCGCGCGAAACCGACGACGATTTTCTCCAGGACGACGCATGGGGTTATGAAACCCGTCAGGCTGATTGGCTGCGAGTTTCAACGTTGTGCCAAGAAGTGCTGGAAAAACAGAGTAAAGACTTGCAGATAGCTTGCTGGTTAACCCAAGCGCAAGGGGAACTGTATGGCCTGGCAGGGATTAACGGTGGTATCACATTACTTGCCCGTTTACTGGAAACTTTTTGGCCGGTGCTTTATCCACCGCTGGATGATACAGAGATAAACAGTGCGGATGCCCGTCTTGGTCGGTTGAACTGGTTGGATAAGCAATTGGTGAAACAATTGGACAATCTGACATTGACCGATGATGGCAAATTAAGCCTGAGCGTCTGGCAACGGGTGCAATATTTTGAACAACGCGTTGCCGTTAATAATGAATTACGCAGTGCCTTGATCAGTGATGGCTATTTCGGTATCGCTGAGTGCGACAGCAGTATTCGCACTACGCCAACCGAACAATTTAACCAACTGCTGATGCAAGCTGAGCAGGTCAGTAAGGCGTTGGCAGAACTGCAACACATCATGGCGAGTCTGTTGCCGGATACTGGTAATAGCATGAGTGCCAGTACGCAGCGCTTGCAAGATCTGCTGGCCTTAATTGAACGGTTTCGTGAAACGGTGACACCGGAATTCATTCAGGAATATCGCAATGAAGAAATAACGGCAGGAGAAAATGCACCAAATGATATAAATACGGCTTTTTTAACAGAGGGTCGGACGCACCATGAAATGCGCGCTAGCGCTATTAAACAATTGATCAATATAGCCAATTACTTTCGTCAAAATGAACCTACCAGTCCAGTGCCCTATTTAATTGAACGTGCAGCGCGTTGGGCAAATATGGGCATGGCCGAATGGCTGGAAGAAATGATGTCAGAAAATACCTCCGCGCTACAGGAAATTATGCGCGTGATAAAAGGACCAGAAATAAATAGAGAATAAGATGAATAACATGAATCTTTATAGCGTCATTAAACGCCGTTTTTTAATATTGACGGTAATTCTTGTAATAAGTGGTTGCAGTCACTCTATTTCCAACGATGAAAAACGCTTGCAGGCAATTGAACAAGCCAAACCAGTTTATGCCAGCAATGCCATTCGTTTAAGAATAACTGCGGTTCCGCAACTGAATGTTTTTAATAATATGTCAAATAGTTGCACAATATTAATTGCTCAAGCGGAGAAACGTGAACAATTAGATAAATTACTGGCTAATCCGGTGTTATTACGCAATTTATTTGCCGGCACCGGTGCAACAGAGCAAATATTACAGTTGGATAATTACGTGATGATGCCGGGGCAATCGGTATCTTTACACATCGATAGAGCGGAACAGGCGCGTTATATCGCATTAATTGCCGGTTACTACCCGGCGCCAGATAGTACTCATACGCGAGTATTATCACTGCCGCTGCGCCTTGAGCAACACGGTTGGTGGAATAGCGCCTGGAGCGCTGAATTTGTTCCCATGCGCATTAATCTGACGCTAGGACGTTACGCCATTACCCGCAGTGATTTCTCCGCAGGTAACACTGGCGATGAGGTGGTTTTTCCTGGACAAATAGTTTTTCCCGGACAAACGGCAGAATCCGGCAGTGACGAAAGTGTGTTAAGGAAGTAACCCATGTTTGAACATAAACCGATATATTGGTATTCAGGATTATATTTACAACCACAGCACTTTCAAGCCCATGAATTGCAAAATGAATACTGGCAAGGACGTTATCAGTTACTGACACAGCCTTATGCTTTTGGTGTGGTGAAACTCGCATTCAATCTGGCCGCGTTAAGTGATGAAATACTGAGTGTTCATCACGCCGCGTTTATTTTTCCCGATGGTTGTTACGTGGATTGTGATGTCAATGGCGTACTCAGTGCCCGATCATTGCGGGATTGCTGGCCGGTACGTGATAAACCGCAGCGCATCTATGTTGGCCTGCGTATGTTCAGCCACAATCAGAGTAACGTCACCGGTATCACGGATGCCAACGGTGTCGGTAATATCACCAGCCGTTGGGTAACATGGCCGCAAGAACAGCGTATGCGGGATGCTTTTGGCGAGGGACCGGAAGCAGAAGTGCAACAACTGACCTATAATTTGCGTTTTTTCTTACACGATGAGATTGATCAGGCAACGGATTATGCATTATTACCGGTGGGTCAACTGCATTGCACCAGTGACGGTATTGCACTGGATAACCGCTATCTACCGCCATGTTTGACGCTCTATGCTGTGCCACAACTGGGCCAGCGCATTGATCAACTGTGTCAGGAGTTAACCGGGCGCGTCCATCAATTGGAAGAGTTGAAACGCCCGCAAACACTGGAAGGGGAAATTTATACCCAAGAAAAAAGCACATTATTGCTGACACTACGGACTCTGGCGCGTTATGTCGTACAGTTGCACCATTTTCAGGAAGCGCGAGATGTTCATCCCTTACAGATTTTTGGGCTATTGCGTCAACTCATCAGCGAGCTTTCCTGTTTTACCGATCGTTGCTCCTTTTTAGGCGAGTGGAATGGGCAAGAAGAGGTACTGGAGAAATATCAGCATCGGGATCTGGTGCTAACTCTTGATAGTTGTGAACGGACAATTGCCGATTTGCTTAATGCACTGGTGCTGGAACCCAACACCGTGATCCCTCTGCAACAGGAAAGCCGTGGTTATTATCATGCAACCTTCAATACAACAGGGAACAATGAACAGCAACGGCTCTATTTGGTGCTGCGTTCTGACAGCTTTACCCATCGCGAGCGTGAAATTCCTGATGATCGCTTAATTAAACTGGCGGCGGCAGAACAGATCGACAATATTATTAACCGCGCTTTGCCCGGTGTACGTCTGTACTACCAGGAAATTGCGCCACATGGTTTACCTAACCGAGCAAATACCTGCTATTTCCGGGTAGAAAACCGCGGTGCATTGTGGCGGCAAGTAGAAGAGAGCAAACGTGTGGCAGTGCACTGGGCAGATGCGCCAGACGATTTACAAACAGAAATCGTTATAGTGAGAGCATCATGATGCAGTTATTGGATTGTTATATTCCAGTATTCACTTGCGTATTGCGCATGATCCAGCAGCAGGTGAATCAAGCGGAAATAGTGCGGCAAACCGTGTTAGCTGAGTTGACACAAGCGCAGAATAGGGCGCGTTTGCAGGGTTATGGGGCACAAGATATCGAAGAGGCAAATTTCGCCGTGGTCGTTTGGGCAGACGAAGCCATTTTGTGTGCAGGCCAAAAAGAACTGAGTATTTGGCGCCAATCATCGTTGCAGGCTGAACTTTATGATGCCGAACTGGGTGGAAATACGTTTTTTGATCGCCTTGCCGCGTTAGTACCGGATAATTATCCGGTTCGATTGGTCTATGTTTTTTGTCTGCTTGCTGGATTTTATGGCCGTTATGGCAAACATGATAATTTAGAATTACACAATATTATCCAGCAAGAATTAAATAATCTTCCTGATACTTTACGTGGTTATCTCTCTTTAGAAAATCATCAATTAATGAACGGCTGCGATAATAATCCAAAAAATAAGCACTCCAATCGTAAATGGCGTAGAAAATTAATATTATTCATGTCATCTATTACATTAATTTATATTTTTATTACCGTCTATTTATTAAATATTGGTCGGTAAACTCGGAAATTAAACATGAAAAAATTATTTTATGCCATTGGCTGGCTTAGCGTGATGGTTATCCTTTTATTACTCAGTTTAACTATTGCGGTGGCATTTTCATGGCCGACAATAGGTGGCCTGTTACTATTTATTTGCCTATTGCTGTTGTTATTATTGCTGCGTGGGGCAATGGTATTCATGCCGGAAATAATGAATAAACTACGCTGGATAAATAAATTCTGGCGGAAAGGAAATAACCGGCTGGAATATTTACTCTATCAACACTGGTGGCAAGGAGGATATTTACAAAGCTGGCGTCGATTCCGTTCATTGTTACACCGTAACGGCCACGTTCCACCGTGGTTTCTGGTGGTAGGCGAACGCGGCAATGGTAAACAGAAGCTGTTAACGCACTGCAATGTGGCGCCCATGACGGGGAAAAATCTACCGTCGCTGACAGAAAACACCTTTACTTGCCGCTGGTGGTTTTTCCGCCGAGCAATGTACATGGTCGTTTCCGGTCGTTATACCGAAGGTCAATCCTTGTACCGGCAAGCCTGGTTGCGTCTAATAAGCTGGATCGCCCAGGTCCGAAAACCTGCTGGTGTACTCGTTTGCTTATCGGTGGAACAGTTGCTAAACAGCGACAATCGAGCGCTCTATATCGCCGCACGTCAGGTACGTGCTCAGTTGGAACCATTGCAGATACGTCTGGAACGCCGCTTACCCATCTGGTTGATCCTTACCCACAGCGAAACATTACCGGGGTTTGACCATTGGTGCACCCAACTGTCAATAGAACAACATACTGAATTGCTAGGCGATTTTATCGAGCACCACACGGTGGGTAATGTCACCGACGTGCTGGACAAGAGCATGAACACCATTGTCAACACGTTGAAAATGATGCGCCTTAAGTTACTCAATCAACAACGGCAGCAACCCAATGCGGAAATCTTAGCGTTACCAGAAACGGTAGCTCAACTGCAACCTGCACTGGGTTGTTACTTGAATGCACTGTTCGACCAAGACCATTATCTGGAGCATGGTCTGTTGCGTGGCCTGTTTTTTACCGCCGAGCATCAAACTGCTGGCATTTTCAGCCACCGTTTGTTGGGAGAATATCTGCCTGACCAAGTTCAACATAGCCAAGATCAACGTAGTAATAGCGTATTGCTGACCGGCTGGCGGACATTGACCAAACGCGTATTCGTTAGCCTACTGGGTTTGATGCTGGTGTACAGTGCCGGCAGTGCATTGATGACGACCTGGCGTGGCGTTATGCAGCTTGAGAATATCCATAAGGTAAACCTCCTTGAGCGGAGTTACTTGCGCTATCGACAAGTTGAGTATTGGTCACAGGAAACCTTGCCATCTCTGCTTTTCTATCCGGTCATCCATACAATGGAACAAAGGATGGCGCAGCAATACCAGCAACAAGCTCCTGTTAATGCATTCGACCCGGCATCGTTAGCAACACATTTGCTAACACGTTTCCGTAACGCGGAAGCACCACAAAAACAGCTGTTGGCTTTACACTGGGCACGTTTTATTAACATTGAACAGGCAATGGCGCATGGCGCTACGCTAGAAACTTTACAGCGTATGCCTGCTTATTCAGCTTCACTATTAAGTGGTGAAAACGATCCTTTATCAGCGGAACAACGCGTCGCACTTCGTCTGGCGCAATATCGCCAAGGCAATGCACAGCAAGAATTTGAACAATGGCGAAATGTATTGCAGACATTACTGGAAGATAGCAATAACTGGCAGTGGCTATTAGCTGACGAACAACCGGCTGGAACGCATTCCCTGACACTGGCTGATTTCTGGCCGCTAACCAGAGAAGATGCCGCCACCATTAACGCTCGTATCCGTGGTGTCTATACTCAAGCCGGTGAACAAGATATTCAGGCAACCTTGGGCGAATTGGCACAAGCCCTTAACAGACCGGAATTTTTTACTCCTTTACAGCGTTCATTTTATCAACAGTATCAAAGTCAGCGCCAATCAGAGTGGTTAGCATTCGCCCAGATCATGCCGCAAGGAGAAACGTTAGTACGAGGCAAGAAAAACTGGCAGGCGTTGATATTAGCAACGAGTCAATATGACAGCCCCTATATCACCTTTATGACACAGTTAGAACGTGATTTAGCCACGATAGAGCCGGCGGAGCAGCAGCCTTGGTTACAGACACAACATCGTTTATGGCAACTGCATGGTTATGCACAAAAAAGTAGCGTGATGCAACGGGTCTCGCTAGGGAACCTCTCTTTACGCCAGCGCATCATGTCATGGTTTGGTATTTCACCGCAGATCTCTGTACGGCTAGATGACAACGTACTGACACGCTATCGCGTCTACCGACAAGCGGTGCAGTTAAATAGCCAACGCGAATTGCTCAGTGATATAGAAACCGAAGTGTTGGTTAAGAATGCGTTAAACAACGAGAAAGGGGAACTGGACGATAGCGGTCTGCGCGCATTGTTCAACCGTTTCACCCTGTGGCGCCACGAGGCCGAAAGCAAACAGAATACCGAGGTAACCGGGTTGAATGAATCCCTATGGCAACTCTATCAGGGTGATGCGCATCTGGTACTACGTTACGCCTTCTTAAGTGCCGCCAGCCGCTTGCAAACCCAGTGGGAAAGCAAAGTGATTTGGCCGATGGAAAAATTGAGCAGACAGGAACTGTTTGATGGTCGGGAATTAAACGCACGTCTGTATGAATACAGTAACGCATTTGTACGGGATACCGCAGAATATGCGTTGGATATTCGTCCTGAAGGGATTAAACGCCAGGAAATGGAAGATGTGCTCTTTCCGTTTAGCGATGATTTTATTTTCTATATTAATAACCTCATCCAGCCAAATGACTTACTTTCAGCGACATCGGATATTCGCCGTCGCCTGCAAGAGAAACTCGCCTTACTGGAAAGCGGGCAACAACTGGCGACAGCACAACAGGAACCGGAACAAGAACAGAAACCATCGGCGGAAGTGACGATTGTCAGCCAACCGGCGACCGCTAACCAAGGGGCAAAGGTATTGCCAATTGGAAGTTCAGTGACGTTGAGTTGTGATGATGGCGTACAGCAGCTTAAAAGTATGAATTTCAATGACAGCATGACGCTGCATTGGAGCCCAGGAACATGCGGTAAAGTCCAAATTGATGTCTATTTTCCTCGCTTTACATTAAGCAAAAGTTACGTTGGTCCCGATGGTTTGCTGCAATTTATGCACGCTTTTTCCCGCGGTGAACTGACTCTGGCAGCACAAACGTTCCCACAGCGGCGCGATGAATTAAGTGCTCTGGGCATCAATAACATCACTGTGCGTTATCAAGTCAGCGGAAGCAAAGCTGTTTCAACACTGTATCAGCAATGGCAGCAACATCAGCAGCAGCAAACGGCGTTGTTGGAACAACGCAACCGACTGGATAGCCAATTATTAAATTTAAGTGAACCAACAGTGGCAAAAGGGACCCTTTCTACTTTGCCATCACAGATCACCACCCATTGGAACGAATTAAGGAAACCTAAAAGTGAGTAATTATCTTAAACAGATCGTAAGTAAATTAACGATAGAAGCGCGTCAGTGCCTTGATGAGGCCGCTAATCTGGCAGTACGGCGCACCCATCATGAAGTGGAAATTGAACACCTGCTATTGGCTTTGTTTGAAAAACAGCTTCCGACGATGGAACAGGTGTGTCGCCACGGCGGGATTGATGCCATGACGTTGCTGAATGCCTGCCAGAGATCACTGACACTATTACGCAGTGGTAATCACCGTCCGCCGGTACTGGCGACCAGCCTAACTGAATGGATGGAACAGACTTGGATGTACGCCAGTACCCATTGGGGCGCATCACAGATTACCGCTCAGGCGCTGATTGTGGCACTGATCATGAATCCGTCACTGCACCATTCGCTGACCTCAGAACTACAACAAGCGTTACAGGGTAACACTGATGGGATAGAACAGTGGTTGCGTACACAAGCACATCCGAAACCGCAACAAACTATATCACCTCCTGTCGGAGATAATACCCAATCTGCGCTGGCACAATACACGCATCACCTGACACAGGCAGCACGTGATAACAAACTCGATCCGGTTTTAGGGCGTGAACGGGAAATTCGTCAGTTGATTGACGTGCTGTTACGCCGTCGCCAAAACAACCCGTTGTTAACCGGTGAAGCGGGTGTCGGCAAAACCGCACTGATCGAGGGGCTTGCTCAGCGGATTGTTGATGGCCGTGTACCGAAAGTTTTGGCACAGGCTGAACTATTTACGCTGGATATGGGGCTGTTACAAGCGGGCGCCAGCGTGAAAGGTGAATTTGAAAGCCGTCTGCAAAAATTATTGGATGAGGTGAAAGGGTATCCTACACCAGTAATTCTGTTTATCGATGAAGCGCATACGCTGATTGGCGCAGGCGGCCAAGCTGGGCAAAATGATGCAGCCAATCTGTTGAAGCCCGCGCTGGCACGGGGTGAGTTACGGGCGATTGCGGCAACCACCTGGTCTGAATATAAGAAGTACTTTGAAAAAGATGCAGCGTTAGCACGTCGTTTCCAGTTGATCAAAGTCGAAGAACCTTCGCTAGAACTGGCAATCGCCATGTTACGCGCCATGACACCCGCGATGGAAAAACATCATGGTGTCAAAGTACTCGCAGAAGCGGTAACGGAAGCGGTTACGTTAGCCAGCCGTTATATCACCGGACGTCAGTTGCCGGATAAATCGGTTAGCCTGTTGGACAGCGCCTGTGCCCGCGTTGCCGTTTCACAGACTGACGAACCAGCGCCGATTGAAGATCTGCGTGCCATGCTGACAAACATCGCTAGCGAACAGGAAGCATTGTTACGTGAAGGCGGCCATGAAACTCAGCTACAGAAATTGGCGCAACGTCAGACTGAATTGCAAGCATCACTGGAAGCAATTTTGCCGGAATATCATGCTCAACGTCAGTTGGTCAATGACATCCTCGCCTGTGAAGAACACGATGAACGGCTACCTGTGTTACGTGCAGAACTGCATCAGCGCCATCATCAGCACGCTTATGTCTTTGATTGTGTTGATGCTACCTGTGTGGCGGATATTATTGCCGGTTGGACAGGAATACCCCTTGGCCGGATGGTAGAAAATGAGCGTGATGTGTTGCGTCAGCTAGAAACCCGCCTCGGCCAACGGGTCATGGGGCAAGATCATGCGCTCAGCCAGATAGCGCGTCAAATTCGGATTGCTAAGGCACAACTGGCCGATCCGGTCAAACCCACCGGAGTCTTTATGCTTACAGGGCCTTCGGGTGTAGGGAAAACCGAGACCGCCTTAGCGCTAGCTCATGAGTTGTATGGCGGTGAACATCATCTGATCACGATTAACATGTCGGAATATCAGGAAGCTCATTCGGTTTCTGGCCTGAAAGGTTCTCCTCCCGGCTACGTCGGTTATGGACAAGGTGGTGTATTGACCGAAGCGGTTCGGCGTCAACCTTACAGCGTGGTGCTACTTGATGAAGTGGAGAAAGCTCACCCCGATGTGCTGGAGTTGTTCTTTCAAGTGTTCGATAAAGGCATGATGGAAGATGCTGAGGGACAACAGATTAACTTTCGTAATACGTTGATTATCCTGACCACGAATGCGGCATCAGATTTGGTAATGCGTGCAGCAATGCACGGAGTAAAAGAGCAGGGGGAAAATCGCCCGGCAACTCTGGAAGATATTCAGGAGATTATCCGGCCAGAGCTGCAACGTATATTTACGCCAGCATTTTTAGGCCGTTTGCAGGTTATTCCTTATCTGCCGGTACATGGCGAAGTTCTGCATGCCATTGTCCGCCATAAATTGAACAAAGTTGTCGTGCGCTATCGTCAATCAACCCAATGTGAATTGCACTATAGCGATACGCTGGTGGATTTTATCGCTGAAGGGTGTCGAATCGCGGAAAGTGGGGCACGTGAAATTGACAACCTGTTAACACAGTTTGTCCTGCCGTTGTTATCAGATCAATTGCTATTAGGTGATGTGCCAGTCAATCAGGATGTCTGGATAGATGTTATAGACGGTCAAATACAGTTACGATCAGACCAAAAGAAATTATAACTATATAATATTATCAACTAAGGGTAGTAAGAGCTTATCTCTGCTATTATTATCTTACAATGTAACATCAGTGTTACGAAATGAGATCCCGATGAAAATGAAAAAGATAGTGATCTTCTGGTTTATCTTTACATTGGTCAATTTCGCGCTGGCACTGTTAAACCTACAGGTACGGGATGTGTGGAGTCTGTCATCACTAGTGTGGTTTCCGGCAGGCTTGTTACAAGGCATTTTTTGCTCCAGGGCACCACGGTACTGGCCTGTCTGGTTAATCACGGGTGCCTTGATTTCGCTGACTGCCAGTCAGTGGTATGGAAGGCCAGTCAATGTATCGCTGACCTTTTCCAGCATCAATATGATCATGCTAGTAGCAACAGCGCTGATCTGGCAGTTTTTTTACGGTGTCATGTGGGCGCCGAAACGGACAAGGGACATCATTAACCTGACCGTACTCTGTTCGTTAAGTGGCATCATTGAGCGATTTATCACGAAATGGATACTTCATCTATTTGGTTATCCTACCGACATATCAGTTTCATTACCGATTGTCGTAGGCTCAGTGTTGAGTTATCTACCACTGACATTGTTTGTTATCTATTACATCACCCACGAGAAAAATGGGGTTGGGAACTGGAAAATCCATGGCTTATGGCTGGTGGCCCTATTTGCCATGACAGTATTGTTCATCAGTCCACCACCGGAAGCCGGGAAAATACACTGGCAAGGAATCGCACTGCTGTTTTCCTTCAGTTTGCCGATGCTGCTGGCACTCAGCGGTAATCTGCTGGTATTAAGCAGCTTTTTATCCCTATGTACGGTGGGGATCGTGAGTGCCACCATTTTTGGTCTTGGTCCATTCTCATCCCCGTTAACCAATCTTCAACAAAATGTGCAGATAGCCGCTTGGTACAGTACAGCGTTCACTTTACCCGCGTTGTTATGCTGTAGCTATTTATCTAACATAATCAACGCATTACATCGGCGTAAAGCGCATTTTCTGTTAATGAGAGCGATGCTGGATCAAGAACAGGTTAATTGCTTTCGGTTAAGCGCCGACGGACATTTGTACTGGCATCATAATGGTGCTGCCTGGATGCGGTGCGGAAAAGCACCCGTCTCCTGGTCGCAATTGATGTCTTGGGTACATCAGGAAGATCGGCATAAAATCGAACAGCTTAAAAATTCAGTCTCGCCAATACCACAGACATTAAAAGTTCGGATTGCGGATGGTAAAGGCGAATTTAACCCCATCATTATCGCCTTAATCATCCATGTGGGAGAAGATGCCGGTTTTATTGAAGGAACGATACGTGAAATAAATAGTAAATAAAAAATAGTCAATAATCTGGAGAAATAACCTATGCCCAGACGAGTCATTATTGCCGACGATCATCCGGTATTTTTATTAGGACTACGTACGATACTGGCAACATTGCCGGAGAATTACCAGATTGTGGGGGAAGCCCATGATGTTACTTCACTTTTTTCTCTGCTGGAGGAAAAAGAAGCGGATATGCTGATCACGGATTTCATTATGCCGGGTAATAACCAGATCGACGGTCTGAGGATGATTAGCCGAATACGGGAACAGTATCCGAATTTGCCGATTGTGGTGATTACAATGATCAGCGACCGAAAAATAATAGCTTCATTGATTGACTACAAAGTGAAAGCGATTTTGAACAAAAACAGCTTATCCCATGAACTGGTAAAAGGGCTGTACAGTACAACCGGACGTTATGAACCCTATCTAAGTGAGCAATTTCTCGAATCACCGGACGAAGAAGTTGTAAAAACGCTAACCAGCAAAGAGTTGGAAGTGATTAAACTGTTGGGACAAGGATTGAGTGTGAATGATATTGCTGCGCGTTTATACCGTACTAAGCAGACGATCAGCGCCCAAAAAATTAGCGCAATGAAAAAGCTCGGGTTAGATAACGAAGCAGCGCTTTATAATTATTTGCATCAGATTGGATTGGGGCTGTAAGCAATGAAGTGCCGGTGCAAAGCATGGCGATGGTTTGCCATATTGGTATTGCTGTTACCGCTATCTGGCTGGAGCCTCAACCTGTTTGAATACCGCAATGCGCAAAAGCTACCTGCAAATGGGCTACCGGTGGAGTTTTATTCAAACATCACTCAAGAATCACAAGAATTTCTGCCTTTTCCCGTTAAAGAATACGGGAGGGTGCTTCCCCCGCGTTTTCCAGCATTAAAAGTTGGCATTCTCTGCTGTATCGGCGCGCCATTGGTGATCCATCGTTGGGACGGCAAGTTGGAAGGGATTTATGCTGATTATCTGCGCTTGATCGAAACTGTGTTGAAAAGACCGGTGGAGGTACGGCTGTTTGGCAACTGGGAATCAGCTTATAAAGCGCTGCAACGTGGAGATATCCAACTGTTATCAAATTCCGCCTCATCACAATCAGGAAATGAAGCAAATGACACTTACCCGATTCTGGTACAACCCCTCGCCCTCATTATGCGCAAAGAACAAGTGAATATGCCATTTGCCAAAATGAATATTATGGCGGCACCAAGCAGTGATCCGAATGTCATTAAGCAATTACGTAAACATTACCATAGCATTTTGGTGGCGAAGGATCAGCAGGAAGGGATACAGGCAGTCGTGGATGGCGAAATGGATGCCTATCTGGACGGGCAAAGTCAGATTGCCTATTTGCTGGCTTTTCGTCCATTTACCGGGTTGACCTACCGCCGGGATATCTCGTTGGGGGAACGGTATGACTTTCTCGGTCACAACGGTGATGGCATGGTTGAAGCAGTAAATCTGATTCTGACATCCATTCCTCATGCTATCAGAAATAAAGTTTACGAACGTTGGATATCTGGGCTGGCATTGGGCAGTAATAATGACGCTACAATCTTTTCAGCTCAGGAAAAAGCTTGGATTAAAAAAAATCCTGTCGTCAATGTGGCACTGACTCGTACTGCGCCACCTTATTCCTTTCTGGATAAAAACGGTCAAATCACTGGGCTGGATGTGGACATTTTGCGTCTACTGGGAGAAAAAAGTGGCATCACCTTTAATTTTATGCCAACAGATGGCGCAATCGGCATTAAAAAGTTGTTAGAAAATGGCGAAGCGCAAATGACCTCTATGATCAACACACCCGAACGTAGCCGTTGGCTCTCTTTCAGCCATCCCTATGGTACCGTGGAATGGGTGATGATCACCCGCAATGAGCGCAATGTCCCCAATGAGTTTGAACAACTTAAACACCATCGGGTGGCGATTCAGCGTGGTCATGCACTTTCGTCGCTATTGAAGCAGTATCCAGAGATTTTCGTCGTGGAAGTTGACAGCGTGACACAAGGTATCGATATGGTGCTGGCCGGGGCGGCAGATGCCACTTTTGATAGCCTGATCAGTGCGGATTATCTACAAGCAAGCCGTTATGGTGCCAATATTTCTATTCAGTCCTTTAAAGGCTCATTGCAACCGGAACAATACGCCATCATACCGGCCTATCCTCAACTGGTGGACATATTAAATAAAAGCATTGATGCACTGCCACCAAATGAACTGCGGGTATTACGGTTGAAATGGTTATCTATGGGGAATGTCGCTTCCTATGACAATAATAACATTTCGCCTTGGGTAAAGTTGTGGGGAGGGGCGTTATTTGTGATTGCGCTAAGTTCAATTTTTTGGGGCAGTTATCTTGCTCATCAGATCAGACGACGTAAGACCGCAGAAAGCAACTTACAAAATTTGCTAGCGTACTGGGAAACACTCTTTAATAACATGCCTACGCCCATGTTTGTCTGCGATCCGACCATGTGCATCACGGCGGCTAACCTCTATTTCCGGCATGAAATGGGCTCTGTTGGATCTGAGGTGATTGGCCGTAGTCTTTTTTCCCTATGCTTTTTAAAACCGGTCGATGAGCAAGAGATCAGTCTAATTTTTCTACGCTGTTTGGAAGGTGCTCCTGTACATTTTTCTGATCGCAACATTGTTATTCAAGGACAGGATAAAGACGTTTATTTGTGGCTCGAAAGTTATAGCAATACCGAAGGCGTTGTTCAGGGAATCATTGGTGGCTGGTTTGATGTGACCGAACGTAAATTGTTGGCGCAAGAACTACGCCAGGAACGTGATAAGGCGGAACTCGCCAGCCTTGAGAAATCAGATTTTCTAGCCCACATGAGCCATGAGATCCGCACTCCGCTACAAGCCATTATCGGTATTCTTGATCTGGAGGTAAAAAAGCAAACTCAGCCATCCACGCCATTACATATCGCCTGGCAGGCTGCCATATCCTTGCAAGGAATCATCGGTGATGTGCTGGATTTCTCCAAAATAGAATCAGGGCGGATGGTGCTGAATCTCAAGCCGGAATCATTGCAGACGATTCTGGAAAATTGCGTGGCAACTTTTAGCCATCGGGCAAAGGAAAAAGAATTATTTTTCACCTATCAGTTTGATTTACCGTCTGAATATTACCACCTCCTCGACGCAACACGCGTAACCCAAGTCATCAATAACCTGTTGGGCAATGCTATTAAATTTACCGAACAGGGTGGTGTACAGATCAGCGCCTGCTATCAGTCTATTCCAGAGAGCCACCAAGATGAAATTACGCTGGTGGTTGCTGATACTGGTTGCGGTATTCCAGAAACCATGTATGAGGCGGTTTTACTGCCCTATGTACAGGTGACACAAAATAATGGTGGTAAAACCGGTACGGGGTTGGGATTACCTATCTCTGTACAGTTAGTTGAATTAATGGGCGGCAGCTTGAAAATCATGGGTGCGCCCAGTGGTGGCGCACAGGTTACCGTGATATTACCGCTTACGCGTAGTGTTATTGAAAAGGAGGCGATAAGTGAAAAAACCGAAAATATTGAGATGGAACTTCATGAATCTTTGAATATTTTAGTGGTTGATGATCTACCTGCCAATTTACAGGTACTGTCATTACAGTTAGCGTCATCGGGCCATCGTATTGCGCTCGCTGAAAGCGGTGAACAGGCCATGAATCTGGTAGAAGAGGGCTATTTCGATATCGTGCTGACAGATTGCCAAATGCCGGTGATGAACGGTTACGTACTGGCTCAATTGCTGAGAAAACATGAACGATTACGGCAATTACCGCCATTTATTATTCTGGGATGCACTGCGAACGCATTTTCTACCGAACAGGCTCGTTGTTTGGAAGCGGGAATGAATGGTGTATTAATTAAGCCGTTGGTGCAAAGCAAATTGCTGGCAGAAATTACCCGTTATTACCGGCAAGTTAATGACAAATCAACGTTAACATTCGATGAGATTCAAGCGTTGGCTCAACAAGATATGGCTGTAGAACGCCAATTACTCAGCGCAATACAGCAAGGGATGTCGGAAGATATTGCAGAATTGCAACAACAAGAAAACCAGAAATGTCATGAAAAAGTTGTACGTCACGCCCATCGTATGAAAGGCGCTTTTGCGCTGATGCAATATCAGCAAGGAATACGTGTCTGTCTGCGTATTGAAAAAAGCGAGCTGTGTGATGTGAAAACAATAACCGTTTTATTAACTCGTGCGGAATATTTTCAACAACAGATTGAACAGAAATTGGGAGAGTTGCAGGGTTAGAAACTAAGTGAAACTATCCAAAAGAAACCTTGAAAAGGTGAGTGCAATTTATATCATCGCAGAATTAGCGATGTACTCTCCACCCGAGACCAGTCGAGGAATTGCATCGAATTGATTTCGCAACACTTGCGTACTTATATTTGTACAGGTACAGTAGTAGGTACAATGAAGCGAGGAGGATTAACGATGGACACAATAAGCTATTCAGCATTTAGGACTCACTTGGCCAGCACTTTAGATAAAGTGAACGACGATCACAAGCCAATTTTAATTACTCGTCAGAATGGAAAACCAGCAGTCGTCCTAAGTTTGGAAGATTTTCAAGCCTACGAAGAAACAGTCTATTTAATGGCTAGCCCGAAAAATGCTGCACGTTTAAGTCAGGCAATTGCTGAAGTGGAAGCAGGAAGAATGATTGAAAAAGGGCTATTGGAAGAATGATTTTATCTTGGGCAGAAATGGCATGGGAGGACTATCTTTATTGGCAACAAACCGATAAAAAAGTCCTAAAGCGTGTTAATACACTCATCAAAGACATTAAAAGGCAATCCTTCAATGGGTTAGGGGACCCAGAACCTTTAAAACATAATTGGTCGGGTTATTGGTCTAGACGTATTAATCGAGAGCATCGTTTAGTTTACAAGGTAACAGATGATGCAATCATTATTGTACAGTGCCGCTACCACTATTAAATGACTACCTTTCAGAGGACTTCACAAACGAAGTCCTCTAGTCGTTATTTTAAGAAATCATGATAGCGACCTCCCTAATCCAAAGGACATACCCGAATAATATGACCATCGGGATCTTCAATCAGGAAAGTACGACCAAAGACCTCAGTGTGAGGTTCCTTCACAATCTTAATATCGGGTTTCTTTCGCCATTCCTCAAATAAACGATCTACATCTTCGCCAGATGGCAACATAATACCGATCTCAGAAAACCGTGGAATAGAAGTATCTGGCGTTGTTCCGCCTGACCAAATAGCGAATAGTGCTTCACCATCGGCGGCAAATGCCACATAACGAGGACTCGAAAACACGGGCTTAATATTGAAAAGTGTTTCGTAGAAGGCTGTCGAACGCTCGATATCAGATACGTAGACAAGTTGAAGATTGGGCTTGCAAGATACTGTCATCATGTCATTCTCATCTAAGTTAAATTCAATAAAATCGTTATATAACTCAACAAGTAACATTTGTTACTGGATTACGCTTATCATTATAAGGTAATGTTAATTATATGTATATACATACATATGTAAAGTGATGTGAAAATTCTGGACGGTGAAGATGAGCCTAATTACCAAAAAGCGCTTCCATCCTACGTTTGGTATGTTCAATCAATCCTTCAATTTCTGGGGGAGGTGTTGAACCACAATGAATATCACAGAACAATATCGGATCAGAGCCTCTTGACAAATAAAAACCTTGAGGATCTCTTAATTTTGATTCCCGGGCTGCACATAAAGCTCGTAAAATTCTTTTTAACCTTTCTTTATCACTCTCTATATTAATAAAGTTCCTAAGATTCGCCTCCCCACCATGAGAAATTTGAAAGAAACGATTATTACTCATATCAATCCGTTTCATCTTAATAAAAGTGGTTTCCTCACTACGAGTCATACCATTGGCAGTTTGAAATGAAAATGTAGCATCAAAAACATCTAAGTATACGTTTGGCAATCCATAATTAACATCAGCATTTCTAAAACAATGTTCAACAGAACTGCCTAGATTCATTGGCTTATAAACTATATTATTAATCATATACAAATATCCGCCCTTCGCCTCACGAGAACGTACTCTCTCTGCTTCATTAAGAGAAATAATTTTACCATTTTTTAATTTTATTTCAGCCATCTTATAATACCTATTTAATTGTTGAGAAATACATATTCACATATCAACAATAAAACAGATTATTATTTATATAAAGATAAAATATTAATTTTATGACAAATCAGAAAATAATTAGGATTTATTTAATGGCCTATATCTTTTTCCTAAGTTATTCTTTTATTATAAACTACCAACCACTTTTGCTACCATAAAAAGGAAATTTTATGTCTCTCGTACCATTTAAGCAGGTTGATGTATTCACTCACCGGCCTTTTAAAGGAAATCCCGTTGCCATTGTCATGGATGCCAAAGGACTCACACCAATACAGATGCAGGCTATTGCTAACTGGACCAATCTTTCCGAGACCACTTTTGTTCTTCCCGTAGAAAACCCTCTAGCAGATTACCGTGTACGGATTTTCACACCCGGTAGTGAACTTCCTTTTGCCGGTCATCCCACGATCGGTACCGCACATGCTCTGCTTGAAGCCGGATTAATTCAGGCGAGAGAAGGGCGTATTGTGCAAGAATGTGGAGCAGGGCTGATTACATTGAACATTACTGAAATGGAAAGTGGTCAGCAATCAATCACCTTCGAACTGCCGGAACCCGCCATCACATTGCTTAGTGCCGAACAGATAGATCGCCTCGAAAGCATTCTGAGTTGCCCATTAGATCGCGCGTTAACACCGGCACTTATTGACGTGGGAGCTCGCTGGATTGTCGCTCATACTACGGGAGCAGAAGCCGTGCTGGCAGCGGAACCTGATTATGCCAAATTGTGCGAGCATGACACGCAAATAAACGTCACCGGAGTTTGTCTCTATGGTGCCTATTGTGAGGAGGTAGAAGCTGATATTGAAGTACGCTCTTTCGCCCCATCATGCGGTGTCAATGAAGACCCTGTTTGCGGTAGTGGAAATGGTAGCGTTGCCGCATTTATGCGCCACCACAAAGTAGCAATGATTGACGATAAAATCGTTCATTCATCACAAGGAAAAAAACTTGGCCGTCAGGGAAGCGTATGGCTCAGCCATTCTGACGGTAAGATTTTTGTCGGCGGTGGTGCTGTGACTTGTATCAATGGCACCATTACGATATAAATTCCGAAAGAGCACTTGCAATGTCGGAAAACATCTGTTTTCCGACAGTATCAAATCATGAACTTATATCCTTCTAATGCCTTAACTGTCATAGGTAAACCCAGTTTCAGCAACATTGCCAAAAATTCATCACTTGTCATCGGTGGGTTCTTTAAGACTGTTCGTTGTGTTTGAACGGCAGCCAACGCTTTTGCATGATTAAGATCAAAAAGGTCAGAAATAAATTCATCAGGATGTATTGCTTCAATGTTTAAATTTGGCTTGATATAGACCGGCTATCCCCAAATGCATTAATAAGTCACGCAACCTAGCGGGATACAACACACATGCATCAAGCAAAACAGGGTACGGTGAATGGGTCATTAGTAGATCCCTAATTCTTGAGCCTGATTAGCTAATGCCTTCATAGCCTCCATACTCTCAGCATTACGCTGCTTTTTATATTCCATCAGATCAGCAAAACGAATACGCCGATGTCGGCCTGTTTTATGGAAAGGAAGACAACCATCTTCCAGAAGTTTAACCATATGAGGCCGCGATACATTCAATATGTTTGCGGCTTCTTGAGTGGTTAGCTCGGCATGAACAGGAACAATTTGCACTGCATTACCTGAAGCGAGTTCACTCAAGATTTGCACTAGCATAGTAAGCGCAGATGTAGGCACTTCAATTTGATGAGATTTATGATCATCACTCATAATTGAAATCTGCTGAGTTTCAAGTTTTGTTGAAAGGAACGCTGAAAGTTCACGCAGCCCCTTTCCAGCTATTTCACTTTCGCGTTTAGCCGGAAGATTTACATCAGAGAAAGTGGAAGTAATCATGTTGCACCTGTTAGTCATTCATTTTGACTTAGCACATTAAACGAAATAAACGAAAATCGCAATAAACGTAACACAATTGTTTTAAGCAGAATCTGATACGTTTTCGCAATAACAATTTCCAAGGTAACTTAGAAGAAACTATTAGTTATTTATCGTTGGCGAAAATAGGAGGGTTGAACTAAACTCAAATTTTACTTTTGTGAGAGGAAGTTAGCTATGTCTGAAACTCGTTTTTCTGAATCGTTAAACCTGCAATCTCACTGGATGCCATTCAGTGCCAACCGAAATTTCCAACGCGATCCCCGCTTTATTGTTGCTGCCGAAGGGCAATGGCTAAAGGACGATAAAGGGCGCCAAATTTATGACAGTCTGTCCGGTCTTTGGACCTGTGGAGCAGGCCATAGCCGGATAGAAATTCAGCAAGCTGTCACTACTCAATTGAGCACACTCGATTACTCACCAGGCTTTCAGTTCGGTCATCCCTTGTCGTTTCAACTGGCAGAAAAGATTGCCAATTTAACACCCGGTGATCTCAACCACGTCTTTTTCACCAGCTCAGGTTCTGAATCTGTAGATACCGCGGTCAAAATGGCACGAGCTTACTGGCGAGTAAAAGGCCAACCCGAGAAAACTAAACTGATTGGCCGTGCACGTGGTTATCACGGTGTCAATATTGCGGGTACCAGTTTGGGGGGGATTGGTAACAACCGCAAAATGTTCGGACAGTTAATGGATGTAGATCACTTACCCCATACATTGCAGAGCGGTATGGCGTTTACTCCGGGTATGGCGGAAACCGGTGGCGTGGAATTGGCCAACGAGATGCTCAAGTTGATCGAACTGCATGATGCCTCCAATATTGCGGCAGTTATTGTCGAGCCTGTGTCCGGTTCCGCCGGTGCGATTATTCCGCCCAAAGGGTATCTACAGCGTCTGCGTGAAATTTGTGATCAACATAATATTTTGTTGATTTTTGATGAAGTTATTACTGGTTTTGGTCGCATGGGACGCTGGACTGGCGCTGAATATTTTGGTGTGACACCAGATCTGCTTAACTTTGCCAAACAAATTACCAATGGCGCCATTCCTCTGGGAGGCGTAGTGGCAAGCAGTGAAATTTATGGGGCCTTTATGTCCCAGCCTCTACCGGAACACTCCGTGGAGTTTAGTCATGGTTATACCTATTCGGCACATCCCGTAGCCTGTGCTGCCGGGTTAGCAACTTTAGATCTGTTGGATAAAGAGCATCTTATCCAACGCTCTGCTGAACTTGCCCCTCATTTCGAAACGGCCCTTCATGCTCTCAGAAACTGTCCAAATGTGACTGACATCCGCAACTGTGGCTTGATAGGGGCAATCGAGTTGGCTGCCCGTGACGGTGATGCCGCTATACGTCCTTTTGATGCCAGCATGGCGCTTTGGAAAGCAGGTTTTTACGTACGCTTTAGCGGTGATACGCTACAATTCGGGCCTATATTCAATGCTGAACGAGTCGATTTGGATCGTCTTTTTGACGCCGTTGGGGAAGCATTGCATCACATTGGCTAAGGTGAGGGACGAATAGAAGGGTGACAATGTGCCGTTATAGAAATTTATAATTGACGCAAAATTTAACGCTCACTTGATAGGTGAGCGTTTATACCCGTCATCTTGAAATCCATAGGGTATAGAGATAATGCGAGAAATAATAATTCCGAACAGCGAAAACGGCGTTCTTGAAGAGCTCCACAAGCGATGGTGCTTATCCAAGACGAGAAACTCAACTGCGTGAAGCATCCAATCATGAACTTACTCCCTGCTAAATATCAGCGGAATATCACAATAAATTGTGAACCTGAATAATATAATTATGTAGTAGTGCAAAAGGGTATATCGATTGGTCAAAAAAGAATCCCTTTCGTATTGGATCTTCGTGTTCTGAATCTTAAACCTTCGAGTTAATTTGGTATAACAAGGAGTAGTTATGAAAATATTAAATATTATAATTTTATCTCTATCGTCAGTGATAGCTTCTAATTCTTTAGCCGATGAGATTAGAGCAAGGGATTTAGGCATTCCTTTCTCTGGAGTAACCGGGAAACATAATGCGATTACAGATGTTAATGGTGTAGAAGTTGGCTATTCAACCATAATAGAAGGCGATGGAAAGCTAGAGGTTGGAAAAGGCCCAATAAGAACAGGCGTAACAGCTATATTGCCAAGAGGAAAGAAATTTAGCCCGGTATTTTCTAGTACATTCTCTTTAAATGGAAATGGAGATATGACAGGCAATCAATGGGTCAAAGAAAGTGGTTTCTTAGAAACGCCAATCTTAATAACCAACACCCATAGTGTTGGTGTTGTTAGAGACTCAACAATTAGCTGGATGTTTGATAATAATCTAACATCACCACTAAAAGATGATTTATTTTGGTTATTACCTGTGGTTGCAGAAACGTGGGATGGAATATTAAATGATATAAACGGTATGCATGTAAAGAAAGAACACGTATATCATGCGTTGAATAGTGCAAAATCAGGAGCGATAGAAGAGGGTAATGTCGGCGGCGGAACGGGAATGAACCTTTTCAAATTTAAGGGAGGCACAGGTACTTCATCAAGAATTCTAGATAAAAAAGATGGCGGATATACTGTTGGCGTTCTTGTTCAAGGCAACTTTGGTGATAGGGATGATTTGATTATTGCTGGGATTCCAGTTGGTAAAGAAATACAGGATCTCAAGCCGATATATCATGGAAACAAGAAAAAAATAAAGGATGCCGGTTCCATAATAGCGGTGGTAGCCACAGATGCACCATTAGCTCCTCACCAATTAGAAAAAATAGCTAAACGAGTATCTCTTGGACTAGCAAAGGTAGGTGGGGTAGCCAGAAATACGAGCGGTGAGATATTTATTGCATTTTCAACCGCAAATAGTGATGCATTCTCTAGAAAGGATGTAAAAACAATAAAAATACTGTCAAATGACAAACTAGATCCTTTGTATGAGGCCACAATAAGTGCAACAGAAGAAGCAATAATTAATGCTATGATCGCCGCCAAAAAAATGGTTGGGAGAAATGGTAATACTTCGTTTTCTATTCCTAAAGATAGAGTTAAAGAGATATTGAAAAAATATAATGTCTTAGCTCAGTCTGACACTTCAATTTAAAAGAAACGAGTTACCGACTTTGATTAAAGGTTCTAAATCTGAAATCGAAGTCGGTGGCTTTCATGCTTCAACGATATGATGTATACAATATCCTTTGTTCGTTATGAAAAACAGGGTTATAAAGACAGAATTATTTTTGTGTTGTCGTTATTTTTAGGAGCTGTAACCCATATTGTCTGGGATGCATTCACACACGATAAAGGTTTTTTTGTCGAGCTAATCCCTTTACTACAGTTCCGCATTTTTCATTCCATTACCAACGGGCAGGGGATAAGTATATATAAAATTCTACAGCATCTCAGTTCATTGTTAGGATTATTTTACCTCACCATGAAGTACTGGAGATATCAGAAAAAATTGAACCCTACTATTCAAAAAGCAAACAAAAGAAAACTTTACTATTTAATTGTTATTGGGTTTATCTCAGGTTTTTTAACATGCCCTGTAGCATTGTTTTTATCCTGGGAAATATCGGGGATAAATATAAGCAGGTTTATTTTTAAGGAACTTACTCTATCTGTATCGGCTTTTTTTATTATTCTGATATTTATTGCGTTATGGATAAGATATTACTCTGCGAAGATTAAACCTGTTTAATCAAAATATATTGGTATTTAGATAGATTAATTCAAACAGCGTAGTTAATAATAAAGGAAAAATAGGAAATATTATTTTTCATGATAAAAGCAAAAACCCCGTTATTTTTAACGAGGTTTTTTAATGTGCTAGAAACATCTAACCTTTCTCTCAGTGAAGTCATGACGATACTCATTTTATTCCACATGAGCCATTATCGTGATTTTAAAACGTTTTATATTCAGCATGTTAAGCACTATCTTCAGGCCGATTTTCCCCGGTTGGTCAGCTATACCCGGATGTTAACCTTGAAGCAAAGGGCGCTCATTCCTCTCTGTGCTTTTCTTTCGTCACGCAAGGCTGAAACCCAGGGGATCGCTTTTATTGATTCAACCAAAATATAAAACATACATCATTCAACTCACCGTAACACTGGAAAAGGGAGGGATGTCAAAAATCACCGAGTCTATGTGAAGTTGTTTATCATCTAAGGTTATTTAACATAATATACATTATGCGCACCATGATAACCAAATAAGAAATAAACGCCTGCGTCGCCGTGATGCAGCAAACTAATGGAGATGTCGCTAGTAGCTCGAAAGTTCTTTTCAGTAGTTCATCGTGATAACGCCTCGCCTGGTTTTGACCAAATTGCTGTATCGTATAACGTGCAATATGTCGTCATCAGCCAACTCGGAAAACTTATACATTTAAATCCTTCGCTGCCATTACAAAAATATCATCCATGCTGTTTTTACTGACTGGGGAATTCAGGCCAGCCAGCACCATTTCACGAACATTCTGAATACGCTGCTCGCGAGCCTCCATCAGACGCAAAGCATCGCGGATAACTTCGGATGTGTTGCCATAACGACCAGATTGGATCATATCACCAACGAACCCGTTGAAATGTTCACCAAGGGTAACACTAGTTACTCGTGCCATAAATTCGCCTCTTCATGTATTACTGAATAATACAATACTTCCCTACCCCACTTATATGACCGGCTGTCTGAAATTTAGCTTCCATTGGCAGAGTAATAACCTATAGCTCGCTGCTCTTGTGCATAAGTGCATACAGACGATTTACTTGACCAGTACAAAGGATACGAGTATATAGTTTTTCATAAGTTTTTTTTATATATCTGTATTTTCAGCCTCATATTCATTTATCTAGATGGATGTCCTAGCTTTATCAAGAAGTTGATTTTTATCTATATCTTTGTTTTATATCATAATTTATCAAATCAGAAAATATGAAGGGAGGAAGGATGAGCAGTGTTATCAAAGAAATAAGTGACGCTAATATTGCATATGCAGCAACTTTTGGTGATAAAAAAAACCTTGGTTTACCTGCTGTCAGACGATTTGCCATATTGACGTGTATGGATGCTAGGTTAGATCCAGCAAAATTTGCAGGTTTATCTGAAGGTGACGCTCATATTATTCGTAATGCAGGCGGAAGGGCCAGCGATGATGCTATTCGCTCACTTATCATTTCCTATAAACTTTTTGGAACAAAAGAGTGGTTTGTAATTCACCATACTAATTGTGGGATGGAGCTTTTTACAGACAATATCATGGGTGATCTACTAGAAAGCAGCCTGGAAAGCGCGATAATGACGGATGAGGGATTTAAAGATGTCGGCAACGGTACAGGATCATCTGAGGGAAAATATATCAAATGGCTTACCATTAACAATCAAGTTGATAGCGTAGTTGAAGATATTCATCGTATTCGTACCCACCCTCTTGTCCCCGCAAATATCTCCATATATGGGTACATATATGATGTGAGGTCAGGAAAATTAATTGAGGTTCCTGAAGCAACAAGCATTGCAGAAGGTGCTTGATTTTTCAGAAAATGAGGACGTTCTGGCTAGAATGAATCTATGCTCATCTCCGTTTTTGTAACTATTGATCTGAATTTATGATGAGCTTATTTAAATCTATCGGCATCAATGTGGACAAGGATGTCCATGCCTCAATGAGTTTCCATCAGCACTAATCCTCATCCTCCGTTGGTAAAATAGCATTGGGTAAAGCACTAAAAGTTCCCCAATAGAAGGCGATTAGAGCGATCACTGCTACTGCAACAATATCCCAAGGTGCAGGAATAATGCCTTTACCGCCAAACGTTCCTAAATAGGATAGAATGATCATGGCACTGTAAAAACTAATCAACCACAGGGCCGAGGTTATCTGTTGGCGCAAACTCACTTTGCCTATAGGAACTTTATTTTTGAATAACAAGTAGATAAAGAACAAGACAATTTGTAATCCGAGCAACCAGGAAACGGTTTTCCAACCAGACCAATAAACAATGAAAGCGGAAATAATAAAAGAAAGCGGGCCAACGAGCGCAAACCATTTAACATAAAAAGGACGTTTTATCTCCCTGGCATTACGGCGTAAGGCAGAAGCGGTTACTGGCGCTAATGCGTAGCTCAAAATTAACGCCGCAGAAACAACACTGATGAGTTTTTCCCATGAAGGAAAAGGCAATGTCCAGAAAACAGAAAGAATAAACGTCAACCAAAGTGCAGGACGTGGTATCCCCGATTTTTCATCAACATGGGTAAACACATTCAATAACGTCCCACTTTTTGCCCAACCATAAACTACACGGGGAGTGGCATTCATATAAATATTCCCAGTACCGCTTGGAGAGATCACCGCATCACATACCACCAAAAAAGCGAGCCACCCCACTCCGAGGATTAAGGCTATATCACGAAACGGCAATGAAAAATATTGCCCAATGTTATTCCAGCCCCCGAAGAGTAAATCAGAGGGTATCCCGCCAAGGAAAGCTAACTGTAATAAAACATAAATAACCGTAGACAGTGAAATAGACAGAATGAGGGCAATAGGAATTGTCTTTTGGGGTTTTTCCACTTCACCAGCGACAGAAATAATGGGCGTTAGACCAAGATAAGCAAAGATAATGCCCCCCGCTGAAACCGCAGCTTCAACACCCGATACCCCAAAAGGAGAAAATCCGTGAACTTGCAAATTACTCGGATTGAAATAATTAAACAGGACAATAATGACGAGCAGCGGAACGATGAACTTGAAAATACTAATAATATTGTTGGATTTCGCAAAGGTTTTCACGCTGTTGTAATTAAGATAAAAGAAAAATGCTAATAAAATAAATTGAACCAGCCAGCCTATCAGTGTCGGATCACCAGAACCAGGTTGACTCAGAAATGGAAACCACGCCGCCGCATATTGTCGAGCGGCGACGACTTCAATGGCTATTAAGCTGGAAAACGCAATTAAGGTGATAGAACCCATTAAATATCCCATGAGTTCACCGTGAGAAAACACCGGATAGCGGATAATACCACCTGATTTCGGCAGTGCCGCGCCCAGCTCGCAATAAACAATACCGAGTAAGAGCACAGCAATACCGCCAATCACCCAAGAAAAAATCCCTGCCGGTCCTGCAATAACAGACACATGACTGGCCGCAAATAACCAGCCAGAGCCAAAAATAGCCCCTAAGCCAATGAAGGTTAAATCCGTGAGTGTTAACTGTTTCTTAAATTTACCCTGCCCTGAACCGGATTTTGGTCGTGAAGAGGCTTCGTATAGCGCCATAATTATTCGCCTTTTTCTGTTTCTTATTTGATATACGTCAACGTGGAGTCACTGCGCGTTTTACAATACTTCCCGACTCATTACCCCATTGATTAATCGAGAAATATTTAACGGATTATGGTCTTGCAGTGCGGGGGGAAGTAAGGATTTGGGATAGTTTTGGAAACAGACCGGGCGCAGAAAACGCCAGAAGGCCAGTGTACCAACTGAAGTCCCCCTTGCATCCGAAGTCGCAGGGTAAGGCCCGCCATGAACCACGGCATCACAGACTTCAACGCCTGTTGGGTAGCCATTGACAACCACCCTGCCCGCAATGTTTTGTAATCGTTGACTGAGCTCGTGTGCATTCGCTAATTCATCGTGCTCACCAATCAAGGTAGCGGTAAGCTGCCCCTGCAAACAGTCAATTGCGTGTAAAAGCTGATATTGGCTTTCGACTTCGACCACAATAGCAACAGGACCGAAAACCTCCTCTTGTAACAAGGCATTTTTATTCAACAACAAGGCAATATCTGCGCGATACAACATCGCACTTGCCTGATTTTCATGATGTTCGCCAATGGCTAACCGTGTCATTAAGGGTTCATCATCCAGTTGATGAATACCTTTTTGGTAATTGAGTAATGTGCCACGGTTTAGCATTGATTGTGCCGGACGAAACGTGATCTCCTGCGTCAAGTGAGTAATAAATTGATTAAATTCTGGTGAACGAATACCCAAGATTATGCCTGGCTTGGTACAAAACTGCCCGCTACCTAATGTGAATGAATTTGCCAATTCTTGGGCGATCTGCTTTCCTCGTTGTACTAAGGCGTTTGGCAGCACAATGACCGGGTTGATACTCGACATTTCAGCAAAAACCGGAATAGGTTGTGGTCGCTGCATAGCCATATTAAACAGTGCACGCCCACCAGCGAGTGAGCCGGTAAAACCAACGGCTTGAATAATTGGGTGTTTGACGAGATCTGCTCCCACGCTATTGCCATAAATCATATTGAATACACCTGCGGGCATTTGTGTGGCGATAATAGCGCGTTCTATCGCTTCTGCTATGGCTTCAGCGGTAGCCATATGACCGCTATGTGCTTTAAAAACAACGGTACAGCCCGCCGCTAATGCTGACGCCGTGTCACCACCAGCAGTTGAAAAAGCCAAAGGGAAATTACTGGCGCCAAAAACCGCAATAGGACCTAGAGGAATATGGCACTGGCGAATATCAACTCTGGGAAGCGGTTTTCTCTCAGGTTGCGCAGTATCAATACGGGCAGCATGAATATCACCACGGCGTAACAGCGTGGCAAACAGCCTCATTTGCCCGCTCGTTCTCGACCGTTCACCTTGAAGTCGAGCTGGAGGCAGAGCCGTTTCTTCTGATACAAGGGTAATAAAGTCATCACTGAGAGCATCAATTTCATCGGCAATTTTATCTAAAAAAACAGCACGTTCTTCTAACGATGTCTGGCTATAACGGGTAAATGCATCGGCTGCCGCTTGGGCGACGAGATCGACCTCATGTCGTGTAGCCTGATAAAACGCATAACCTATTGGTGAGTTATCCACCGCTCGCCGGCTGTGCAAACAGCGTTCTCCCTCTGCTTGCCTGCGCCCCCCAATAAACTGCATACCTGAATGTTCCAACATAACGATTCCTCCGAGGGTATCAGAAACAAGTTACAGCCCAATTCAGAGACCTACATCAGGCAATGAAGGACGATTAGCGAGAGCTTTTTCTACAATGGCGCGTACTTCAACCAATGTTTCCCCTTCAAGTGGTAAACGCGGTGGACGGGTAATGGCACTACCACGGCCAACCATTTCTTCACACAGTTTGATGCATTGCACCAAATCAGGGCGGAAATCCAAATGCAACAGAGGCATAAACCAGCGATACAATTCCCGAGCTTCTTCATAACGTTTCTGTTTAGCCAGACGGAATAAAGTCTCTCCTTCCCGAGGAAAGGCATTCGACATACCTGAAATCCAACCTTCTGCGCCCACTGCGACTGACTCTAAAACGACGTCATCCAAACCGGCAAAAAGAATGAAGCGATCGCCTGCCTCGTTGGGAATATCACTAAAAGGCCGGGTATTGCCTGATGAATCTTTAAATGCAACGATATTTTCGCAATCGGCCAGAGACGTCAGAATTTTCGGCGTAATATCATTTTTATACAGCAGAGGGTTGTTATATAGCATGACGGGTAAATCGGTAGAGGTCGAAATTGTACGGAAATACTCCCTGTTTTCTTTCGGTGTTGGAGTATAAACCAGAGGTGGCATGATCATCACCCCATCAGCCCCTGCCTGTCGGCATTCAGCAACCATTTTGCACGCATTATCGGTTGTCAATTCTGCGATACCCGAAAGAACGGGAATTTGCCCACCAGCAACATCTACTGCGAGTTCAACGATAGCACGCTTCTCCTTCATAGACAGAGATGTGTTTTCCCCCACAGAGCCATTGACGACTAAACCGGAAACCCCATCTTTAATCAGGTTCGTCATTACCTTCTGTGTGGCGTCCAAATTAATGGAAAAATCGGGGTTAAATTGTGTCGTCACTGCCGGGAAAACCCCCTGCCAGCTAACCTTTCTCTTGCTCATAGCTCTATCCTTTCGATCGTCATTTAAAATGCAAATTGTTTTTATTTTGTTAATAAAATGTGATTCATTGGTTTTAGTGGAATGATGGCGATTTCACTACTGAGAAGCTTGTGACTTTTCACAGTGAACAATGACGAAATCAGCATAATAGGAATGGCAAACTTAAAGCTGAGAGGCTTTGATGAAGTCGATAATTCCTAATGACAGGTAAAAAGACTGGCTTCTCAAATATATGATTAATTAACCCAATCTCGTACAACAAATTGGATCACGAAAGAGCGGAAGTATTAGTAAAACGGCAAATTACTCCAATCCTATTGACTGACGAAAATCACTGGGAGTGAGTCCAGTTGACGCCTTAAATTGCCGAGTAAATGCACTGTGATCAGTATAACCACATTGCAAGGCAACATCTGTAATAGGTAATTTCGTAGCCAGCAATTCCGACGCTTTTTCAATTCTGATTTTGTGGATCATCTGCCGGGGTGTCAGGTGAAAGATGCGTTTACAGTAACGTTCCAATTGAGCAACCGAGAGACGTGTTAAATGAGTTAGCTCTTCGAGACGAATTGTTCGATCAAAATTTTCACGAATATAATCATCAACGATAGCCAACTTTTGGTACACAGGATGATTTTCCTTAACTTCCATCAAATCATGAGAAATTCCTGCCATACCAATAACTTGATTATGTTGATTATACAATGGCAATTTATATGTCATGCACCAACCTGCTTTACGTCCATGATAAAAATGGAGCTCCAGTTGGTTTTGGATAATTACCCCTTGATGCAACACACGTAAATCCTGTTCGGTGTAACAACTGCCCATCTGAGCAGGAAAGATTTCGGAAGAGGTTTTACCGAGTAGCGAAGAGATCGACTTAAATCCGCAGCGTGTGGCTAGCGTAAGGTTCACAATTAGATAACGTGCTTTGATATCTTTGATAAAGAAAACCACACTGGGAATCGCATTTAACAATGGTGTAATTAAGGCAACCGCATTGAGAATATCTTGCAGGTTATTGGGTTTGTGATTAACTAATCCACTACAAAGCGCCGATAAAAACTCAACATTACAAACATCATAACCATTTGTGCTAATGCCGTTTTTTTCATTGTTCCGGTATATATTCATCATCTGTATCTCCAATCTATTACCATTAAAATAGGATTTTTGACTCGTGTTTAGCTATTTATATTCCGCCTTCCTTATTTAACTATTTGATTTTATAGATCAATTTATAAATTTTTCTGGTAAAAACAGAAATAATCCTTATCAGGTTTATTTATAATTTTTCATTTCATTATCTTATTGGAATGTCTCACTGATAATTCAGTGATTCTTTCATTGTGCTGATTTCAGCATATTGCAGTATGAAATTCATCAAGCGACAAACGAAATACTACGCCACCATTTATTAAAAATACGTTAATTGGGTGGCTTTATGGCAGATAAGCATGATTATCAGATGGTTCGCGTCATTGATTCACACACAGGTGGAGAACCTACCCGCACGATAATCGAGGGATTTCCATCTCTTGGCAAAGGAACCGTTGCCAAACAGCGTCAACGCTTTGAAGCCGAATTTGATCACTGGCGTAAGGCTCTCATTCTTGAACCAAAAGGGAATGATATGTTGGTAGGCGCACTTTTATGTCCGTCTACTGTACCTGACGCCGATATGGGGGTGATTTTCTTTAATAACGCGGGATATTTAGGCATGTGCGGACACGGCACTATGGGTCTTATTGCTTCGCTCTATCATCTGGGCTGGTTGAACCCTAGCAAGTATAAAATTGAGACCCCTGTTGGGATTGTAGAGGCAGTGCTCCATAAGGATGAAACCGTGTCTGTTTATAATGTTCCCTCTTATCGTTATCAGCAAAATGTCACCGTGAACGTGCCAGGTGTGGGTGATGTTAATGGAGATATTGCCTGGGGAGGAAATTGGTTTTTTCTGATCGGTCAACATAACCTGTTTCTAACCCTTAACCATATCGATGAACTTACGCAATACAGTTGGGCAGTTAGGCAGGCACTGGAACAAGCGGGGATAACCGGTGAAAACGGTGAGTGTATCGACCATATTGAATTGTTCGCTCCTGATAACGATACAGATAGTCGTAATTTTGTGTTATGTCCGGGGAAAGCCTATGACCGTTCACCGTGTGGCACTGGAACAAGTGCTAAGTTAGCCTGTCTGGCGGCGGATGGAAAATTGCAGCCGGGTGAAATTTGGCGCCAATCCAGCATTATTGGAAGTGTTTTTGAAGCCCAATATCAGTGGGTTGGTCAAAAAATTGCCCCAGTGATCCGGGGAACAGCGCATGTTTACGGTGATAACAAATTAATCATTGCCAATAACGATCCTTTTGTCTGGGGAATCAATGTATGACCCCTTCCCAAATATCGGATGTCATTATCGTTGGTGCTGGCATCATTGGAGCCGCATGTGCTTATCAGTTGGTACAAGATGGTTTGAGAGTTGCTGTAATTGATGATGGTGGTAAAGGGGCAACACAGGCAGGGATGGGGCATCTCGTGTGTATGGACGATAATCCTGCGGAACTGGCACTGAGTAGTTACTCATTAGATATATGGCGAACATTCACCCCACATATGCCAAAAAATTGTGCATGGCGTAGATGCGGCACACTTTGGCTGGCAGATGCAGAGGACGAAATGGAACTGGCTGAGGAAAAAAGCGCACGTCTTGCCTCCTATGAAATCGAAAATATTCCGATGACAGCGACACAAATTCATCAGATGGAACCGATGGTGAGGAGTGGGATTGCCGGCGGCTTGTCTGTTCCTGCGGATGGGATTGTCTATGCACCCAATGTCGTACACTGGTTTTTTACTAGCTGTAATCAAAAGATTCAGTTTATTACAGGACAAGTGCACGCCTTAGAGCCTCAGACCGTTGTGCTGCGTGATGGAAAGAAATATTGTGCGCCGAGAATATTGCTAGCAAATGGGCTATGGAGCACACATCTGTTACCTGAATTACCGATTGTCCCTAAAAAAGGGCAACTGGCGATTACAGATCGTTACCCTACCTGTATCACACATCAACTGGTGGAATTAGGGTATAGCGCCAGTACACATACTTTGGATGGTACGTCAATCGCTTTCAATGTTCAGGCCCGCCCTACCGGTCAGCTTTTAATTGGCTCTTCACGCCAGTTCCATAACGAACAACACACTATTGATCTCTCCCTACTCCGTTCTATGCTCCAGCGCGCACTTTATTTTTTACCTCAACTTGGTCAGATGAATATTTTACGTTGTTGGTCTGGCTTTCGTGCTGCGACTCCAGATGGCTTGCCGCTATTGGGGCAACATCCTGATTACGAATGGCTATGGCTGGCTGTGGGCCATGAAGGATTAGGTGTAACGACCGCACCGGGCAGCGCCAAAATCATCTCTGCATTGATGCTGAACAGAAAAACGGAGATTGATCCACTGCCTTACCAACCCGCACGTTTCACTGCTATGGCCCGTCAGAGGTTACCATGACACTCAAAAAACCACCATTTACTGCTTTGTTTATTGATGGCGAACTGATCACAGTTCCTGCGGGGATTACTGTAGCGGCGGCGCTAGCTTATATCGGTAGTGAGCATTGCCGTATATCTGTATCACATCAATTGAGAGTGCCTTTTTGTGGTATGGGGATCTGCCAGGAATGCCGTTTAATGATTAATGGTCGCCGTCGTGTAGCGTGCCAGACAGTTTGTGAAATGGGTATGAAAGTCGAGAGGATCTGAACATGGCAACACCATCTTTTTCTACGATATTACACTGTGATGTGCTGGTTGTTGGCGCAGGACCGGCAGGATTGGCTACCGCACAGGCTGCGATACAAGGGCAACAATCCGTTATCCTGATTGATGACAATCCCAAAGCAGGCGGACAAATTTGGCGTCAAGGGCCATTTCATACATTGCCGCCGATGGCGAAACATTATCTATCGGTACTATCAGAAGATGCATTGATCTATTTACCCAGTTGTAAAGTAATTGCAGTAGACAGCCAATGCGTAATGGTTGAAACGGCAAGTCGGCACCGAATAGTTCACTACCAACGTATCATTCTCTGCACCGGCGCTAAAGAAAAATTACTTCCCTTTCCTGGATGGACATTACCGGGTGTCACGGGCGCAGGCGGATTACAGGCGTTGATAAAAAGCGGTCTCCCCATGATTGGTGAGCGTGTTGTTATTGCAGGTAGCGGTCCCCTTTTGCTCGCGGTTGCCGAAACAGTAAAAAAAGCAGGAGGGAACGTGGTCGGTATCATTGAACAGGCGCCTTTACACCGCTTATTCTCGTTTGGCTTACGACTGCTCCGCTGGCCTAACAAGTTGCATCAAGCCATCGCTCTCATGCCACTTAAAAATTACTACAAAAACAGTATGGTGTTAGGCGTGGAAACTTCCACAGAAGGAACGTTGACTGGTGTGTATATCAGTAATAAAGGGCAAAAACGAAAATTACCCTGTACCCGTTTAGCTTTCGGTTTTGGTTTAAGGCCAAATACGGAATTGGCACAATTGCTTGGTTGCTTGCTGGACGAACAAAGAAATATCCAAGTAGATGCATGGCAACAGACGACTATGCCTGGTGTATATGCAGCGGGAGAATGCACAGGTATTGGCGGCAGTGAGCTTGCACTGTGTGAAGGATTTATTGCCGGGTTTGCAGCGAGTGGTAAATACGCACTAGCTGAAAAATGGCAACAGAAACGAAGAAAATGGCGGTGTTTTGCCACAGCAATAGCACAAACGTTTAAATTAAATAGAGAGATCACACAGGCACTTCCCCCCGATACCTTGATCTGTCGTTGTGAAGACATAAGTTTAAACGAACTTGAACCATTTCAAGATTGGAATAGCGCAAAAATGGCAACACGGTGTGGCATGGGAGCTTGTCAGGGAAAAATCTGTTCTGCCATTCTCCACGATATCAAACATTGGGCAATACCATCCCCTCGCATTCCACTATCACCTACCCGTCTTGAAACGCTGGCAGCAGGAGACACGGAAAAGTTTGTTTAGTCACCTTTTGCTATGATTCATCTCGATAAACATTAAAACTTGTAATGTATTACTTTAAAAATCAAGGTGTGGACATATTTATGTATAAGACAAATGGAACAATTTTGGATGTACCGGGTGTTAAGGTTGGGCATGCTGAAGATAAATTGGAGCAAACCGGTTGTAGCATCATTATTTTCGACGACGGAGCTGTTTGTGGCGTTGATGTCAGAGGTTCTGCACCGGGGACAAGGGAAACCGAGCTTTTAGATCCCATTAACACTGTTCAGAAAGTCAATGCAGTGGTGCTAAGTGGAGGGAGCGCTTTTGGATTAGATTCCGCCTCTGGCGTAATGCGCTATCTTGAAGAAAGAAAAAAAGGATTTGATACCGGTGTCGCTATCGTACCTATCGTTCCTGCCGCAATAATTTTTGATCTAAACTTTGGTGATCCTGCTGTTCGTCCTGACGCTGAAATGGGCTATCTTGCGGCACTAAACGCTTCTGTAACCCCTTTTCCATCGGGAAATATTGGCGCCGGCGCCGGGGCCACTATAGGTAAGATGGCCGGTTTTGACAAAGCCATGAAAGGTGGACTTGGAACAGCATCGGTTAAATTACCTGGCGGGCTGACAATTGGCGCAATGGTTGTTGTAAATGCTGTTGGTGAAATCAGAGACCCTAAAAATGGTAAAACCATTGCAGGTGCATGTGATAAAAATGGTCATCTTATCGATCTTATTCCCTACATTATAAAAAATAATAAAGATAATAATTTCATTCAAGGGGCAAATACGACTATTGGCATAATTTGTTGTAACGCCAATATGAATAAAAGCCAGATGAAAAAAGTTGCCCAGATGGCTCATGATGGTCTTGCGAGAACGATATACCCTGTTCATACCATGAGTGACGGGGATACTATTTTTGCAGCGGCAACAGGTGGTGTGGATTCATCGGTGAATACTGTTGGTATTCTTGCTGCCGAAGTCATGGCTGCTGCGGTTTTAGATGCGGTAAAATCAGCTAAATCAAAATTTGGTGTTAGAGGTTATGCCGATTTAGCGGATTAAAAAGTTCGGTGCAAAAACTGCGACATCTAGCCAAACGCACGAATGCAATTGTAGTAACAGGGCACGATCCGGATGCCTGGCCAACATTCCGTAAGGCACCGGAATATTACGATTAACTCGAATTCATCAATGCAAAATATAGCCAGAAACTAGAAAGTGGATGTTTCTGGCTTGGTACTCATTTTACTAAAGCTTAACTTACTCTCCGAGAATAACCGCTATTCCTCCCCTCCCCCTCTTAACCAATCATTGACAAAAGACTGGGCATTTTCAGATTTAAATCCAATCGAAGATATGCCGGTTGGCTTCCATAAAAGCTCAATAACACGAATCTTTTGGTTATAATCAAGAGCATTAAATATTTCACGTAATTGTTCATTTAAAAGTAAATCTTGAAATTGAAGAAAATATTCATCATTGAATTGATCGCAACATCCTGCAAAAAGCTTATTACCGTTCTCACGATTGAACCCACAACATCTCACACGCTTAAAGCCAGCTTTATAATAAAAATCGCATATTTCATCATATCTGTATGCGTTGACGATAGGATTCAAAAATGCATCCACATTAACAGCAACCTGATCAACACTATCATCTAAATGATTAGCTGTACTATCGCCATATTGATTTCGACTTAAGTTTTCGCACAGCTTATTCATTAAATCAGTATTTAAAAAATATTCTTCTGCATGATTTTGTTTTACAAAAATCTGCAAAAGTTCCCGCTGCCTCAATCGTTCATATTCTCCTATAGCGTTGTATAACCAAATTAGCGCGATACCCTCTTCATTTAATGAACGTGAAGCTGCTAAAAAACCCTCTTGTGGACATTCCATATGATGGATAACACCGGTAGAAACAACAACATCAAATTGATTATCTCGTGTTAGCTGCTCAATCGTATTATTTTCTAGCGTGACGTTATCCAACTGATGATAAGATATCAACTTATCTGCCACCTCTAACGCTTTATCCGTCATATCAATACCCACAAATTGGGTATCGGGATACATACTTGCCAGCCCTAACAAACGATGTCCCGTTCCACACCCTAAATCAAGCACATATTTTCCCGTTAAATAATCCGGCTTAAATATAATCCCCATCACCGTGGCCATATCATAAATAAGATTGTCTCCAATGGCGGAACTAGGATATGGATATCGGTTATACATCGCTTTGACGTCCTGATTACTCATATTTATTTCTCCGAACAAAATGAAAAATCAATAGTAATAGCCCATGATCACGAATAATAGATTACAAATAATAGTATAGAAGTCACCCTCATAAAATTCATGACAACGAGTAATAAAATATTTCATAATTGGGAGAAAAATATATTAAATTCAATTATTATGGAAATAATTTCATATTAATGATAATAATATATCCACTAAAATAATATTCAACCATCAGATCGATTATTTTATTTTCTTCTAATAAAGAAGATGAAAATTAATGTAGTTGCATTGTGAAACTAATCATGTCATGTTTATTAAATAGTTGAAGATCGAAACAAGATGAATATTAATTTATTCACACAAACATCATTTACTGTCATGTTATCTTGAATACGTAAAACAAACACGAAGTTAGATTAACACATATCACTATAAAGTATTAATTTTATGAAAAATTATAAAATATAAACATTAAAAATTCACTTTAACAATTTAAGCGATCAATTTTTTAATTAAATATTATTTAATAAACAGACACATAACTTTTTTACCAAATATTTTTAGAGATAAAACCCCAAGCTTTCTTGCTCTATTTCGATGTACAGTATATTTTTATTTTAAATACTATAAAAAAGTCATGGCTGTGATTAGATATAATCACCACGATTTAGCCAGAATCGTTCATATCTATACCCTATGGATTTCAAGATGGATCGCGACGGCAAGGGAGCGAATCCCCGGAAGCATAGCGAACAATGTGACCGAGGTGAGTGAGTGCAGCCAACAAAGAGGCAACTTGAAAGATAACGGGTATATAACAGGAGAAATATTATGCACGTCGGTATTATTGGGGCGGGGATTGGTGGTACATGTTTAGCACATGGATTACGTAAAAATGGAATCAAAGTGACGATATATGAACGAAACTCTGCTGCATCATCCATACTTCCCGGTTATGGAATTCATATTAATACATTCGGCAAGCAGGCACTGCAAGAATGCCTCCCGGATGAAAACTGGCTAACCTTTGAGGAGGCATCAAGATATATTGGCGGACAATCACGGTTTTATAATGAACGTCTACGTCTTCTTGCTGTTCAAGGCGGTCTTATGAACGGGCAGATCATTTCCGAGCAGCGCCTGTCAATAAGTAGAACTGAACTTAGAGATATATTAAGCCAAGGGCTTTCAAATACAATTCAATGGAACAAAACATTCGTTCGTTATGAACATATTGAAAACGGTGGTATTAAAATTTTCTTTGCCGATGGCAGTCACGAAAATGTTGATGTCCTTGTCGGTGCAGACGGAAGCAATTCAAAAGTACGTAAGCAGTACCTTCCTTCTATCGAAAGATTCGATGTTGGTGTTAGTATAATCATTGGTCGTGCGCGTCTTACCCCGGCTCTCATAGCTTTGCTACCCCAAAATTTCCGGGATGGTACACCCAATAGTATCGTACCTAAAAGCCCCGACTGGTTGTTCATCTCTATGTGGCGCGCTCCAGTTAATATCCATGTAGAATCCGCCTTAGCAGAAATAGATAATTTTATCGTATGGGTTTACGTAGCAGCAACAGATAGTCTGCCTGACAACATCACCAATTTTTCCGCTGAAGTCCTCTGCGATCTAGTCCGAGCCCGTATGACTTCATGGGACCCAAACCTACATATTCTGATTAAACAAAGTGATATGGAAAACATATCTCCGCTACATTTACGCAGCATGCCCCATCTTCTACCCTGGAAATCCAGCACCGTCATATTACTTGGGGATGCTATTCACAACATGACGCCAATGACAGGCTCAGGAGCGAATACAGCGCTGCGAGACGCACTTTTGCTCACGCAAAAGCTTACTCAAGTGGCGTCAGGCCAAGAAGAATTAATCAAGGCAATTTCAGATTATGAGCAACAAATGCGCGTATATGCTAATGAGATTGTTGGAATTTCATTGCGTAGCGCCCAGAATGCTGTAGAACATTTTTCAATACCACCATTAAAACAACGGCATTTGAGTATAAGAAAAAATACATCTCAAAGTTATCAATACCGACGTTAATATTCCGAGTAAATTGTCATACCTGAACTAACTCCATACCATTACTCTAGATATACTGGTTACAACGATAAGAATGAGGTGAAGATAAAAAAGATCCGCCACCAGTATATATCATACTGGTGGCTTGGTTTAATTAATTATGCAATTTTTACCCAAGGATAAGCATCAGATGTTTCTGCGCCGTCTGGCACGGTGCCTCTACTCCACCATTTAGCTTCCCAATTTTGATTGTTCCAACTCACTCTATCGCCGGCATTATATGCCCTATTTGCATCCCAGACAGGGTAATCACTCCCTGTATCTGGATTAACTGGATCAACCGGCTCAACATTAACACCCTTGAAGTAGAATGGTGCCATATCTATTTTTTCCGTGATTAACTCACAACCAAGCCCTTCCCTAGCTGCATTGACCAATAAACCACGATCTTGATCTGCGGTCCATGTAAATATTCCTCCCAGATTCTTTTCTAGTACATATTGTGCTTTAGATTTAACGGAACGAGGGGTATCAAGAGAAATAAACAACTGACTATCCTTATTATAGAGATAATCAGCGTCTGCTATTTCATCGGTATATAAGTCAAAATTATTTCTTCCCCTCTTTTCTTCCAAATCCAGATAATTATATATCGTGTCGTACCATTCTGTGGTCCCTGATTCAAACGAACCGGTTGTTGTAATCTTCGGTTCTTTTTTCGGGACATAACCAGGATCATAACTGCCGGATAATGGAGAATAACTATCAATAATCGTATTTCTGGCATTGCGTGAATAACCGGTGTAACCAATATTGATGGCAGATGCAGGTACGCCAAGGCTCAATAAATATTCAACCGCCTTTTCTACACTATTCTCACCACCAAGATAATTACGGAGATTCGTGTGATGTAACACCTTTTCAGCCCACGGAGTACCAAAGAAATCATAGGTCATAACATTAATACCATATAGTCCAACTTGCAGTAATTCAGGTATTTTTGATTTTTCCATTTTCTCTGGTACCGCCGAACAAGCAATACTTATTTTTATATCTGAACGCCCTGCTTCTTTAAAAGCAGCAGTTAAATCTTTAATTAAACTAACATAATAATCACCATCGTCTGGCGCATACATGTTACCTTCATTTCCAGCAACGCCCGGATACTCCCAATCAATATCAATTTCGGTAAACATAGGGAAACGTTGGAATATATCAACTAAACTCGAACAGAAATAGGATTTTAGTGTTTCGTCTCTGACCATATTATAAAAGCCATTACTCATGGTCCAACCGCCAACACTAAATGACATAATAAGATCATGGCCTTGAGCTTTTGCAGCTTGTTGAACCTTAGCCAATCCACCTAATACGCCCATACTTTTAGATTGATCAAAATCCCTTGGCATTTGGATATCTTGCCAACCAGAATAAGTACAATTCTGATAAGATTGGCAATCTCCCCAAGCATCTGTGAATGTCACTTCTCCATTATTGGTGCGGGCAAATAATGGCGCTTGCTCTTTAATTTGCTGCTTTTTTTCGCCCTCATCACCTAATATTCCACAGAAACCAATAACTAATTTATCATAAGCAAAAGGATTATCTAAAAGGTGCTGTAAATCTATTCCTCTACCTCGACGAATGGGATCTTGATTTCCTTGTAATCTACCGTCATATTGCGACCAATCTGTATAATAACCAAAAACTTTAGGTTTATTACGTGTGTCATATTTATTATAGACTGGTAATGCGGTTCTTCCCGATGTGTAACTAAAATTTATTGTTTCAGTTGATGGATTGAAATTATCTATCTGATAAGACTGTTCACTAAGCGAATCTGTCTGGATTATTTTTGACATAAATCACCTCGACTAGATATCAGTTTATTTTTCGATGAACACTCCAATTGCTTTACTTACGTGGTAACATAATTACATTCTAGTTTGTATTCTTAGGAAAACAAATAATTGTTATTTGTTTGATTGTTAATGGTCAACTCAAATTTATGTCAATGGATTTTATATTACCGACCATTTATTATCATATAACAAAAACAAATAATTGCAAATTGCAAATATATTAATTGCCATTATTACAATTGCCTCCTCAATTAAATTTGTAAATTAATTTTTACGAACCATTTGTTTTAATTTTATTTCAAATTGACTGTATTTTATATTTTATATCTATACTAATTTGTATCCTTAGGGGTGTTCGTTTCTTCAAAATATTATTACCATTCTTATATATGGAGATTAAAATGAAAGCTAAAGATGTTCAGCCAACCATTATTATTAATAAAAATGGCCTTATCTCTTTGGAAGATATCTATGACATTGCGATAAAACAAAAAAAAGTAGAAATATCAACGGAGATCACTGAGCTTTTGACGCATGGTCGTGAAAAATTAGAGGAAAAATTAAATTCAGGAGAGGTTATATATGGAATCAATACAGGATTTGGAGGGAATGCCAATTTAGTTGTGCCATTTGAGAAGATCTCAGAGCATCAGCAAAATCTGTTAACTTTTCTTTCTGCTGGCACTGGGGACTATATGTCCAAACCTTGTATTAAAGCGTCACAATTTACTATGTTACTTTCTGTGTGCAAAGGTTGGTCTGCAACCAGACCAGTTGTCGCTCAAACAATTGTTGATCATATTAACCATGACATTGTTCCTCTGGTTCCTCGCTATGGTTCAGTGGGTGCAAGCGGTGATTTAATCCCTTTATCTTATATTGCACGCGCATTATGTGGTATCGGCAAAGTTTATTATATGGGCGCAGAAATTGACGCTGCTGAAGCAATTAAACGCGCAGGGTTGACACCATTATCGTTAAAAGCAAAAGAAGGTCTTGCTCTGATTAACGGCACACGGGTAATGTCCGGTATCAGTGCAATTACCGTCATTAAACTGGAAAAACTATTTAAAGCCTCAATCTCTGCGATAGCCCTTGCTGTTGAAGCATTACTTGCATCTCATGAACATTATGATGCCCGAATTCAACAAGTAAAAAATCATCCTGGTCAAAAAGCGGTGGCAAGTGCATTGCGTGATTTATTGGCAGGTTCAACTCAAGTTAATTTATTATCCGGGGTTAAAGAACAAGCCAATAAAGCTTGTCGTCATCAAGAAGTTACCCGACTAAATGATACCTTACAGGAAGTGTATTCAATTCGTTGTGCACCACAAATATTAGGTATAGTGCCAGAATCTTTAGCTACCGCTCGGAAAATATTGGAACGGGAAGTTATTTCAGCTAATGATAATCCATTGATCGATCCAGAAAATGGCGATGTTCTACACGGTGGGAATTTTATGGGGCAATATGTCGCCCGAACAATGGATGCATTAAAACTGGATATTGCTTTAATTGCCAATCATCTTCACGCCATTGTGGCCCTTATGATGGATAACCGTTTCTCTCGTGGATTACCCAATTCACTTAGTCCGACACCCGGCATGTATCAAGGTTTTAAAGGCGTCCAACTTTCTCAAACCGCTTTAGTTGCTGCAATTCGCCATGATTGTTCTGCATCAGGTATTCATACCCTCGCCACAGAACAATACAATCAAGATATTGTCAGTTTAGGACTGCATGCTGCTCAAGATGTTTTAGAGATGGAGCAGAAATTACGCAATATTGTTTCAATGACAATTCTGGTAGTTTGTCAGGCCATTCATCTTCGCGGCAATATTAGTGAAATTGCGCCTGAAACCGCTAAATTTTACCATGCAGTACGCGAAATCAGTCCTCCTTTGATCACTGATCGTGCATTGGACGAAGATATAATCCGCATCGCGGATGCAATTATTAATGATCAACTTCCTCTGCCAGAAATCATTTTTGAAGAATAAAAAGAGAATCACTGAGAGTTTTTCAATCATCTCTTGACTAAAAATACAGAACCCCATTTATACCCAATGGATTTCAAGATGGATCGCGACGGCAAGGGAGCGAATCCCCGGGAGCATAGGTAACTATGTGACCGGGGTGAGTGAGTGCAGCCAAAAAAGAGGCAACTTGAAAGATAACGGGTATACTGATGACAGAAACAGTACGAGTAAAAAAGGGGTTTTGTATGATCGTTTTTGTGACAGGAGCAACTTCAGGTTTTGGTGAATCAATTGCCAGAAAATTCATTCAAAACGGTTCTAAAGTTATTGCAACTGGACGCCGTAAAGAACGGTTAGAAAAATTAAAAGCTGAACTGGGTGATAACTTTTACTTTGTTCAACTTGATGTCACTGATCGGGCCGCTATCAATCAGGTTGTAGAACAATTACCAGAATCACTCCGTCAAATCGATATTTTAGTCAATAATGCCGGTTTAGCGCTTGGATTAGAACCCGCTCATCGGGCTAATCTGGATGACTGGGAAATAATGATTGATACCAATGTCAAAGGGCTTGTCAATATGACCCATGCTCTACTGCCTCAAATGGTAGAAAGAAATCATGGGCATATTATTAATATCGGTTCTACCGCTGCAAGTTGGCCATATTCCGGTGGAAATGTTTATGGCGCAACTAAAGCCTTCGTCAAACAGTTTAGTTTGGGCTTACGAGCAGATTTGCAAGGAAAAAATATCCGAGTCACTGATATAGAACCCGGTTTAGTTAGTGGAACTGAGTTTTCTTTAGTACGTTTTAAAGGCGACAATGATAAAGTGAATAAAACCTACGATGGCACGCAGGCATTAACCGCCGAAGATGTCACTGAAGCTGTTTTTTGGGTCGCTAATTTACCTGCTCATGTCAACATTAATACATTAGAAATGATGCCAGTTTGCCAGTCATTTGCCGGGCTTAGTGTACACAGAAATGAATAATTACACTCTTCTTGATAATTTGTTGAACATATTAATGCTATCTTATAATTTATCTATCTGATAGTTTCTTATTGTGCCATCTAAATTGGCTCCACTTACTCTACACTCAAGAGGATTCAAGAGGATAAAAGATGAATATTTGTAATTCTTTGATATTAAAAGCAATGCCAGCTATCGCTCTGGCAATACCATTGTTATGGCAAACGCCAGCATTGGCGGCAACCTGTACTTCCGGAAGTACCTGCGTCACAGTGAGTGGTAGCGGAGATTCTGTGCTCGATAAAGAAGCCGCCCGCCAAAGTAAAGAACAATGGGATGAAACAAAGAATCTTCGCACTAAAGTTAATAAACGTGCTGAGAAAGAGTTCGACAAGTTCGATAAAGCGATTGATGCTCGTGATGCATGTATGAAAAGTACCAATATCAATGCTTATTGGGAACCCAATACCGAACGTTGTTTAGACAGCAATACAGGTATGCCCATCAGACCGTAATATAAGGTGATGACAATGAAGATGAAGAAAGCGCTTTTATTTAGCGCATTGATCTTTACCCTATCCCCATTCGCACTTGCTGCACAAGCTTCATGCGAAAGCGTGAAAGAGCAAATTGCGCAGAAAATTATCAATAATGGTGTGCCGGAATCTGGCTTTACATTGGAAATTGTTGCTAATGACCACATTGAACAAGCCGGTGGTAAAATCGTTGGGCATTGTGAAAATAATGCCAAAAAGATTGTGTATACCCGGCAAGGAAGCCAATCTCAAGCTCATCCGACCGCCAAATAAACCCACATTATCTTTCTGAAGGAAGATACCCAAAGTTCAGAGAAAATATTACGCCAATATTTTACCGTTGATGAATGATGAGATGAATAGAGGTCGAGGCTATACGCCTTCGGCCCCTTTTCACGTTATACCCGTTATCTTTCAAGTTGCCTCTTTGTTGGCTGCCCTTAGCAAGCTGACCTGAATGATAGCTTTAATATAGTTTCCTATGTGAACCATTAGCTTTTTTAAAACTGACAATCTAAATAATCAACTCTAATATCATAACGTTTTGAAACAAAAATATTTACCGAATAATTATACTGAGTTAAATATCTTATTTGCTCAAAAAATCATATTAAAATTTTAAAATAGGAAACCGTTATGAGTGATCTTATCGCTAAGAAAATTTTCTCTATCATGGTGTTTTTCATAGCATTAGCTATATCAGGATGTAGCGCTGTCGCAGGAAATCAAACAGAAGCCCAGAAATTTAATGGCAACAGCAATTATAAAATTGCCGTGATGTCAGATCCTCAGCCGTGGCGTTTATATCCTGAACAAGGCGATCCTAATGCCGACAAAAAACCGTGGGAAGAATTAAATAGAAAAGTAGCAAACAGTATCAATACTATTTATGAACGCAATCATCTTGCTTTTGGCATCATTAATGGTGATCTTACCGAGTTTGGACGCGCTAGCACCAGAAGAAGCCTTAAGGAGATATATACATCAAAAATCAAATTCCCGCTATTTATGGGATTGGGAAATCACGATTATGCAAATAATGTTAATGATTGTACTTACCCCGAAGGCTTTGATTTCAGTCGTAATGCCTGCGCCAGATCCGCTGTATTTGATATGGCAGAGAGAATAAATGGTTATAGTAAAGTATTGAATAATTTCTCCTATGACTATGACAATAAAGCATGGAAAGGCAGTTTATCTTATTCATGGGATTTCGGTGATATTCATTATGTTCAATTGCAAAACTATCCTACCTATAGTGTCAATTTGGAGCACTATATCAGCCCAACCGTTTATATTACAAAATCCCTTGATTGGTTGGAAAGCGATCTCAAATCTGCTCAAACAAGAGGAAAAGCAGTCGTTTTAAACTTTCACGATGGGTATGACCATTTTATTGATAATAGCAGTTATGCTGAAAAAGAGAGATTTAGATCATTGATTGAACAGTACAATGTTATGGCTGCTTTTGTTGGGCATTCACATTTTCTTGACGAATACACCTCCTATATCTTTGGAAACGCAAAAGTCTATGACAGTGGAGCACTATTTAAAGGTGATTTCTTTATCATTGATGTTAACAAAAAATGCATGGAAATATCTGCATATAATGGCATAAATGGTATTCCCAAGTTTATTAAAAGAATGACGAGTGTTTGTGGTAAATAGAGATCAAGATTATTATATCATATTGAGATTTTAGGTTGTTGATGATAAACCTCACTTTTCTACAAGTGAGGTTTTATTGTTAATCGACCGCCAGTCACAATCACAATATTTTTTATGGTATTCGTTCAATATGATAAATCCACACTTATTCCCCCCTAACTTGTTTTAATATAGTGGAAATCTCCAAGTAACAGGATAAATCTTTTTCTTCCGGACGTAAAATATAAGGAATTTCACCTAACTGTGGCGCATTAATGTGACGGCGTAACCTATCCATCACTTTCGTATAGTGCGATAAACCAGGGTTAATTCTGTTAGCTACCCACCCTACTAACTGCAATCCATCATTTATTATTGCCTGCGCGGTTAAAATTGAGTGATTTACACAGCCAGATTGAATACCAACAACTAAAATAACTGGGATTTTTTCCCGAATCACCCAATCAAAATAAAAAGTTTCATCATCCAGTAATACACGCCAACCGCCGTTACCTTCAATAATAACGCGATCTGCTTTATTACTAAGATTATTTAATCCTTTTCTCATCTGTTCGAAATCAACCTGATTGCCTTCACAATACCTGTTTTTCCAGATAACTGGGTTAATTTCTTCATATTTAAGTGGAACGGGAGAAGATTTTTGTAGAATCACACCATCTCGATTACGCATACCTTCTTCTGTTTCATACCCTTCTGTGGCTATAGGTTTATACCCTACTGCCGTTGCTCCATCACGATTAAAAGCTTGTAATAATGCACGGGTAACAATTGTCTTACCTATGTTGGTATCTGTCCCCGTAACAAATAGGCGCGTTAACATAAATTCTGTTTTCCATAATGACAGATAGAACCCGGTTAATGAGCGCTTAAGTCTAGAGGATGCGACTATAAGGGAGATTGCGTTAGCTCAATGTTTTGTTTAATTGCTACGCCAATTTAGTGAAAAAATTTATATATACCCAATGGATTTCAAGATGCATCGCGACGGCAAGGGAGCGAATCCCCGGGAGCATAGATAACTATGTGACCGGGGTGAGTGAGTGCAGCCAACAAAGAGGCAACTTGAAAGATAACGGGTATAAAGTTAATATTACAACCAGAGAACCTCTATCAAGTATATTATCCTTTCATTAAACTGATCAATAATGAACCATCATATAAAGCTTTTTTAACTGACGCTACCGTGGATAATGTACCTGAATTATTGAATTTTGTTGCAACCAATTCAATCTGTTTACTATAGGCAGGCAAAGCGTGTTGTTGAATACATTCACTAATCACCGGATACAAAACTTGTTGTGAAGCATTAAGAGGAGAACCCATCAAAATTTTTTCTGGGTTAAATAAATTGACCATCATTGCGATAATATGCCCAATTTTTACTCCGATATCACGAATAATATCTACTGCCAGAGTATCACCGTTATTAACCGCCTGACAGAATGACTCAACGGTCAGTGGTTCACCGTTTAGTAAAGAATCGGGTACCATTGCCAACTGCCGTTTTGCTCTGGATAAAATATGGCTGATGCCTACAACCGTTTCCAGACACCCAACATTCCCACAATAACAGCGTTCACCATCAGGCTGAGCCTGAATATGCCCTACCTCCATGACACCACAGTTGCCAGCATGCAATGTTTGCCCCGCAATAATCACGCCAACACCAACATGTTCATCAATGACCATTTGGATAACATTCTGACAATTTTTTGCTGTGCCATATAGTGATTCAGCTATCGTCCAGGCAGTTATTTCATGTTGAAGAAATACCGGTAATCCGGTGCGACGATGCAGATATTCTCCTATTGGCAATTCCTGAACCTGGTAATAAGGGAAACTGTGGATTAAACCTTGGGTCGGATCAACAATCGCATTTACCGTCATGCTAATTGCCGTCAGACGCTCAAGATGAGATTGATAGCGACCAAAAAATGCATCAATCTCATCAATAATGCTATCTAAAAAGGATTTTTCCTTGTTGGCCGGTAATGGTAAAACATCTTCAATAATTAACTTGCTACTTAAATCACGCAGTCCCAATATTAAACTTCCCAAGTTAATACTGACACACAGGAAATGCCAACTTTCAGAATCAAGCTTCAATCCGGTCGCCGGGCGCCCTCTAAATCCTAAATCCAAAAATTCCGTTTCCATGACTAAGTGTGCATCGACCAATTCACGGACAATCTTAGTAATACTGGCTGGAGCAAGTTGAGCTTTTTTGGATAGCTCAATACGGGAAATTGGACCATATTGATCAATTAACCGATAAACAGTACCAATATTAATCTGTTTTATCTGATCAATATGCCCTGGTTGTCGATCCATTATTTACCCTTTTACGCTCTATACCCGTCATCTTTCAAGTTGCCTCTTTGTTGGCTGCACTCACTCACCCCGGTCTCATAGTTATCTATGCTCCCGGGGATTCGCTCCCTTGCCGCCGCGATCCATCTTGAAATCCATAGGGTATAATTAATTCACGTTTCAAAATAATTGTTGGCTGATTATGTCGAGGTTTTAGGCAAAAAGTATGATTCTTTCAATAAATATGTGATATTCAGCACGAAATTTAGCTTATTTCTACTTATTTTTTCCATTCAAAATATTAGATATAAGTAGGTTTATCAGCCTGTCTGCGGCGGCCGATATTGGCCGGTTCTTGTGATTTACCAACCAGACCTCAGAATAAGAGTGGTTATCAGCTAATGGAATATACTGGACACCATCCACTTTCATTCGAGTAAAAGATTCAGTCACAACACTGACACCTAATCCAGCAGAAACCAGCCCAAGAATGGTCATCGCTTCGCCTGCTTCCTGTGAAATCATCGGCGTCACGCCTGCTTGAGCAAGTAATGTGATGATTTCATCATACAAAGCAGTCCCCACTTCGCGCTCAAAAAACACCATCGGATAGCTCGACAACATTTCGAGCTTTATTCCCTGTGGAGCATATTCCAACAAAGGATGTCCATCATAAACAGCAAGCCTAAAAGGTTCCCGAAATAATAGCCGATACTCAAGGTTATCGGGTAATTGGGTATTACGCATGATACCAACGTCGATCCGTCCCGTCAGTAATGGCGCAATCTGCTGTTTAGTATTCATCTGATGCATATGAATAGCGACTTCCGGGTAACGTTCCCGAAATTGCCGTAAACTCAGAGTGACCTTATTCATAAAAGGTATCGTAGAGGTGAAACCGATAGATATTTCGCCTAATTCCCCTTTTTGCATTCTTGCTGCTTTTGTTGCAGCAGCATCAACCTGAGCCAGGATCAGATAAGCTTCTTTCAGAAACATGTTACCTGCCGGCGTCAAGCTCACATTCCGGTTATTACGTTCTAACAACCGCGCATTTATACTATTTTCAAGTGATTGAATCTGTTGGCTTAATGGCGGCTGTGAAATATTAAGCCGTTCTGCCGCACGACCAAAATGTAATTCCTCTGCCACTGCAATAAAGTAGCGTAAATGCCGTAACTCGATAGCCATAATCACCTTTGAGATCTAATACATATTATTGTTAATGATTAATATATTAGACAAAATATTTTGCAATTCATATGCTTGATCTTCATCAAAATATAAGCTAGCTAATGAGTTAAGTAAGGAAATTATGTGAGCGCCAGCCCTAGTAGTAATACCAGTCCTAGTAATACCAGCTCTAGTAATAATAGTAGTAATATCGGTGAAAATTTGACTCCCGGTAATCATCTTGTCCAAAATGTTCAAAATAAGAAAAGTCATATTCAGAAAGATGATCCTCTATATATTAGAGTGACGTTGTCACTCTTTACCGTAGGGTTAGCTGCATTTGCCCTACTCTATTTCGTTCAACCAATCTTACCCATGCTGTCGGATGATTTCGATGTTTCTCCTGCCACCAGTAGTTTATCTTTATCCCTTTCAACGGGAATGCTGGCATTGGGCTTATTAATCACCGGTCCTCTGTCTGATGCTATTGGCCGTAAAAATGTGATGGTAACAGCGCTATTTGCCGCCGCATTTTTCACTTTACTCAGTGCATTTATCACCAGTTGGCATGGAATTCTGGTTGTACGCGCTCTGGTTGGTTTGTCTCTCAGTGGCGTAGCCGCCGTTGCAATGACTTATCTTAGTGAGGAAATCCATCCTAACTTTGTTGCTTTATCAATGGGACTTTATGTTAGTGGTAATGCTATTGGTGGCATGAGCGGGCGATTAATATCAGGTGTTATCACCGATTATTTCTCATGGCGGGTTTCTGTCATCGTATTAGGTTTATTAGCATTAATTGCGGCAATGATGTTTTGGCGTATGTTACCTGAATCGCGCCATTTTAGGCCAAGTTCTCTCAAACCTAACTCTTTATTAATCAATCTGAAATTACATTTTCGTGATAAAGGATTGCCATTACTGTTTTCTGAAGCCTTTTTACTCATGGGCGGCTTTGTTACCCTATTTAATTATATAAGTTATCGTTTATTGGATTCGCCCTATTATTTCAATCAGTCAATTGTCGGTATGTTGTCTATTGTTTATCTGGCAGGAACATGCGGCGCATCCAAAGTCGGCACATTAACCCATCAATATGGACTCGGAAAAGTGCTAATTGCGATGATAACTATGATGCTAATCGGTACGCTTATTACCTTATTATCATCTGCGGTGATGATTATCATTGGGATGATAGTCCTCACTTTCGGTTTCTTTGCTGCACATGCTGTTGCCAGCAGTTGGGTCGGACGTCGTGCTCGCCGGGCCAAAGCACAAGCGTCTTCCCTTTATCTGTTTTGTTATTACTTTGGTTCAAGTGTGGCTGGTACTTTGGGCGGTATATTTTGGCTCCAATTAGGTTGGCATGGTGTTGTTTTATTTATTGCTATTCTTCTCTCTTTGGCTCTACTTTTAGGGTTTAAACTCGCCAAACTTCCAGAGGCAAAATAATAGAAGACCAGAATTTTTTATCCGCCAGGTAATGTCCTTCACTTTCTGATTTGTCAAAAATTAATGTGTTTTTTTGCCGCGATATTAAAAATCGTGGCAACATTATTCAACAAAAAAACAAACATTAATACTCATATATAAGGAAGAGTTAATTATGGGAAATTCCATATTTGAAGGTTTCACTAAAGAGGAAATAAAATTGGCATATGAATTTGATATGCTAAATCAATCTATGGTGATGGCAGAAGCGAATGCCTATGCGCTGCAAAAGCAGTTATATCGCCTTAGCCAACCACAAAAACTGCTAAATAAAATAGGTCGGAATGCACTGGTGGAGATTAAAGATACGATGATACGTTCAGTGCCTGCTTCAATATGTGCAGGATTGGCAGGTGCTGCTACGGCATCAGGTGGCCCCGCTATCTCTTTTCTCGCCAGTGCGGCAGCGGGAAGTATTGGTGGAGAATTGGCAAAACCTATTACGTCAAGAACCGGTGTTCATACTCAATTGTATCCGACCTGTACCGGCAATACGATTAAAAACATTGAGCAAGAGGTACAGGGGAAATTACAGGGAAAATTGAGTGGTTACCCTAGGCTATATGAACTATACCGTACCTATATAAACAAAGAATATACGCGGGATTTTGTGCTTGATACCGCACTGGCAAATACACCTGATGTGGTTACCAGTGCTATAACAGAAGGTGTCAATAACTGGACGGCGGGTACTTTCAGTTCCATGTTGAAATATGGTCCAATACCTATTGTGGCTTTAACTGCGGCGGCGGGATTAGATCCTCGTGGTATTTATAATAAAGGCAAAGATACATTTCATGCTATGGCTAGCATAAAACCTGGCCCACACGCAGGGGGTAATCTGAAAGCGAAAAAACTGGAAAAATTACTATGTACTTATCAGGAATATTTACCCTATCTGGAGCAAAATTTATTTCGCGCACGAGATTGCTTAACGAAATTGATTGAATCGCTGAACAGCAATCTGGATAGAAAATTAAATGTTAAAGCATTCATGAAAAAATCCCCTAATCTTGCCTTATCATATAAGAACGCTCACATGGCATCTCAAGAAATTATCAATATGCTTGAGTTATTAATTATGCTGGAAAAAGAAAGGGAGAATCAGGTAGTTAGGGAAACCTGTTTATAAGATTAATCCTCTTTTAGGTACGTTAACGCAAACCAAGTGACCTAAAAGAGGGTTCTAATCAAGGTGGTGTACTTGACGGTATATAAAACACTTACCAACCCTCTTGGTATCATTTATACCCGTTATCTTTCAAGTTGCCTCTTTGTTGGCTGCACTCACTCATCCCGGTCACATCGTTATCTATGCTCCCGGGGATTCGCTCCCTTGCCGCCGCGATGTATCTTGAAATCCATTGGGTATATACAACTAAGCCATTCACTAATTAATAATGACTTGAAAATCTGTAGAAATTAAATTGGCTAAAAAATTTGAACTCACTTTATTTTTTACAAAAAAAGATAGATTTGGAAATATAGAATCTTTACCACTATAACTCAATTCACCCTCTTTTATAATATAACAACAGGGTTCAATTAAATTTATGCTGTACTCTCCAGCTCCTGTATCATCGGAATATATACCAAAATTATCAAAACCGTTCTCAACATATTCCCCATTATTGAAAAACCAATCTTGAGTTGGCTGCTCCCTGGACATTTCTGCCGTAAAATTTCGGGGAGTGAAAAACTGTGCTTTAAACGTGAATGCAAGATAAAGATTTGAAATATTTGGATAACAAAATAAGTTGCGAAATTCTGAAATATTCTGGCCATCTAACCATATAAATCCTGGAGTACAAATGCGAAAATTCAAATTCTCCGCATTCCATTTCTCTATCTTTCTATCGGGTGCTAATGGGAATTTCATCACGATACCATTTGGAGCATATTTGTTTACATAAATATTAGTCATCATTGTGCCTCATCTTTTAATGGATTTTCCTGGCTCAATAGCCCCAACCTTGTTTATTATCTCTTTTTTACAGTATAATGCCATAAGTGGATTACCGCTAATATTCCACGATCAAAATTACTTCACATTCATCACACTGCTAGCAAAAATAAGAAAATACCGAAATTTATTTAGGGTAAGTGCAAAACATTAACCTACTGAAAAATTATTATCAGCACTGATATCAACATTAAAATAATATACAGTAAGATTATTCCCATATGGAAATAAACAGGAAATCGGACAACAAGAATACGCCAGATTAATACCTTAAAAACCTTTTGGAATTTTAGCTCGATTACGCAACGATCGACTTCTCATAAAAGGCGACACAGACGTCGCCCCCTAGTTATTTTTCCTGAGATTTAACAATCACCTCCCAGAATCTTTATATGGTCAAACGGCCTCGTAACACATTACGGGTTTCAATGGACGATTGGCTAAATAGATTTCCGGTACTATTTCGAAATGCTTGGTTCACTTCAACGGCTCGAATAGAGGGATGAACATTTATCGCTTCTGGCTCCAATTGTGCAAAACGAGACAACGTATAGGCTTCGCTTCCTTCAGAAGTGCCTGCCGATGAGCTGAGTTCCCAAGTATGATGATTCACTGCATAAGCTGTACGCGCAAGATTAATTAGCCCCGCCGTTGTTGATACAGCCCCAAAACCTACAGAGATCCATCCCAAGATATTAGCGGCATTCGCATTGTTATCTGCAACAGCAGAAGCTGCTATTCCGGTAGAGAGCGCCACAGCATTAGCACTCAATGACACCGTGGATAAAGCGATATCCCAGCGTCGGCTAGAACGGCTGGCAATTTCACCAAATTCAATAGGTACTGACCCGATAACACCCGTGCTGGCTACCTGAGAACCATTCCGTGCCGATTTTATCAGCGAAGAGGTAAAGGTTATTGCACTGATGCCAAAGCTTAAAACCCCCAACCCTGCACTAATCCAATTTAATATCCCAGATGTTTTCGGATCTTTTTCTGATAATGCCGCTGACGCAATCCCTATCGTATCGGCAGCCAATCCAATGACGGTCGCAGTAACTGCAAGTGTACTGGTAGAAGCAATCGCCCCCAGAGCTCCCCCCGCGGCAATGAGACCCGCACTAATTGCCGCGCCAGCCCCCAGAGACACAATCCCAACAATGACACCAATTGCCCCTAGCACAATGCCTAATATCCCGCCAGCACTAAGATGACCGTTCAGATCAATCCGGTTTATGGGATCGCCCTGGCAATAAGTGTAGGGATTAACCCCTCCCCGACCAAAGGGGCTCCAACTGTCGGGACTATGAAATCTCATGAGCACCGGATTGAAAACACGATATCCGTTACCTAAGAAATACCAGCCTGTTACTGGATCGACCTGCGCTCCATTCAAACCCGGTAATGAAGAAATTAAACTCCTAAAGCCATAAGGTGTGTAGGATAAAGCCATCAACTCGTTTTCGTTCTGACTGGCTATAACCGTACTATTATGGTCAGTGCCATATTGATAGTAGACTGACTGACCATTCTTGGTGCTCTGATGACCAAGCCGTTGTTTATCACTATTCAGCCAAGTAATCGCTTCATCACCCAATTGAACATTCGCCACGTTACCTGAAGCATAATGTTGACGATTAACCGTACCATTCGCTAAAACTTGTGCGGTTAATTTGTTCAATGCATCATACTGGTAGTTGCACACCAGATTACCCAGCCGGTCTTTGACCTGTATCAGGCGATTATTCTGATCGTAAATGAGCGTTTGCCCTTTTTCGTCGCGTGTTAGATTACCGTTAGCATCATAGCTTAACTCTATTTGCTGTTTATCACTGGTAATACGAATAAGTTGGGTTGGATCGGCTTGACTGAAATGATAATCCACTGTTTCTTTACCATCTTGATATGTATTATCAAGCCGTTTGATATTACCCCATTGGTCATAATGGTAAATTTGCTGATTTAACACTCGACCAGTATGATCAACCGGAGATTGTTCTCCCTCGCATTGGTACTGGCTTAAGCGCTGATTACTATCATATTGATAACGTTCATTTTTTATAACCACTCCATCGACGGAGGTGATACGTTGACTGATTTGATTATTCTTTGTATAGCTTAAGGTAATGACTTGTATTGAGAAGTCACTAATTAGCGAGCGTTTTATCTCTCGATCAAAAGCATCGTATTCAATTTTTGTGACTAATTGGGATAATGACGTTGTGTCTTTTGTCGTCGTTGTTATTAGCCGTCCAACATTGTCATATTCAAATGTAGCGTATTGCGAACTCTGTTCTGTTTTAACTAATCTTCCTTGGGCATCGTAGCTATAAACATGATCATGAGCAAAACTATCTTTATGACGTTGAATTAAACCAGACATCGTATAACGGTAATCGCCCGATGAAATCGGTTTATTATCCCGCGAAAATGATTCGTGCTGTAATACACCCGATGGAAAATAACTGTAATTGCTCTGGGATACGCCTTCTGTCGCAGATAATAATGCCCCCGTTTTCGGATGGTAATGAAAGTTTTGTTGGCTTATCTCTGTGGTAAATTTGGACATCACACTGCCGAGAGAGTAAAGATAATCGATGTTTTGTTTATTATGCGCAGGCGTGACAGACTGAATAGGTTTGTCACCTTGAGATCCATATAAATATTCCGTTTTGCGACCACCCACCGTATCGCTGATTACCCGCCCAAGACCATCATAAGCTAATAAACCCAATTGTGTTCCATTCACATTCAGTGCAGAAATTAATTCTTCATGGCTAAAGCTTGCATAAGCAGATTCTAATATTGTTCTGTCTGGCAACGTTTTTTTCACTATACGATCAAATAGATCGTACTCAATTTGGGTAGCGTAACCTTCCGCATCTGTTTCAGTCACCGTACGACCAAATCCATCATAACGATAGGTACGAGTGCTATATATCGCACCATCAGGATACACAACTTTAATTGAAGCAGGCTGCTCAAAGTTATTTTGCTGAATAGTTAACATTCCCAACCCTTTGACCCCTTGAGTAATTGTCCTCGTAATAGGGTCATGGATTTCCAGCTCTATCCGACCATCACTATACTCAGTACTGTAACGATTTCCCCAACCATCATATTGATAGGTTTTCGTTGTAACCAAAGGAGTCGTCAAGCGAGTCAAAGGATTAGCAGATAAATCCCATAACCAATCATTTGAAATCTCTTTGACCAATTGCCCCAAAACATCATATTGTCTGGCAAGAACTTTTCGATATGTGCCTTGATAAATCCTCGATGTGCCCCAAATACCATCATCATCTTGTTCTTCAATCGAACAAATACGCCCCATTCCATCGTAATGGGTTTTACGTCTGATGCCTTGAGAATCAATTTCTATCATCACCGGCCAAAAATCATTTTCGTCACCACCGGGATATTGATAAACATAATTACGTTTAATTTCTTTTGTCGTGCCGGGGTCAATAATTTGTCCTATAATTCTGCCGGAAAGATCATAAGACTGGTCCGTAATGACATGGTTTACATCAACTTTACGGAGTTGCCGATGTGTATAAATGGAGGTCACATTTTTCGATTCCATATGTGCACCATCAAAACCCGTCACCGTAGAATTTGTGATCATCTCACTATCTGAATATTCATATTTAAACGTGGTAACCGTTTGCTGGTTATTCATCACCGACGTTATTTTTGCTAATGAACCATGAGATTTGTTTGCCGGTGAATTAACATAGTTAAAGGTCCTCACTATTTTACTGTCTATCGTTTCTGAAGCTTTACTGACATATTCCTTAACATAAGCGCCGGTAAAAGTGGGCAGTTTTTGATACGTGTAGTAAGTTACTCTATTTGCGACACTTTGAGCAGCATCAGGTGATCCTTTTTGCGTCACTGATTTTAAAAACCGGGAAAAACCCAATGGATCGGCAGGACAATTATTACCTTCACCATTCACCGGATAATAAACGTATTCTTTCTGTATCCCACTGGTCTCAGTAATAAGTAGAGTATTTCCCCAATCATCACTTTTAATATTAACGCTCTCTTCTCGTGAAGTATTGGTCTGTAAGTCTGTGTAACGCGTTAACACATGAGAGGGTTGTTGTAAATTTTCTGGTTGTTCGGAAAAGCTTTTTGACGGATCTTCATTGTAAGTAATTTCTGTTGTGATCCTCTTATTATCTTGTGTTTTTGCTTCTTTGGTCATTAAATGAAATTTATCAAACACCCTTTCTGTTACTGAAATAACATTTTGACCGTTTAAAACACGTTCAATGGATGAATAGGTATATTTCCCTGTAACCAGATACAAATTATCTTGACTGGAATCAAAGCTTGTCCGGCCAGAAGAATAGCCCAAGAAATTATGTACTGAACTATATTCATAGGATTTGCTGATCGCAGGCTGCCCATTACCAGGTTGAATAGTCAGTGCAGCAGCATAAGGAATAGATTCCGTGTCCGTCACTTTATGTCCATTCTCCTTATAACTCACCAGCTCAACATAACCTGTTGGTGTACGAAAAGCGCTAATAACCGGAAATATTCCTTTTAATGTCTGATAGGTCATCTTAAATCTGACAGAATCAATAGGACCAGAAGCATCATAAGGTACAGTCACAGTAATGAGATAATCATTGCGATAATCGAATGCGATTTTCGCAGAGATATTATTATCATCAGGGTATTCGACTGATGTACAATTATTTCCAGAGTAATTGAGTTTAAGATAAGTTTTACCCGTCACACGGTATTTTATTTCGGATAATGCAAACCTTGAATTATAAATTAAATCAAATGCTTCACCATCTGGAAATTCAAATGCAACCGTTTTTGCAATGTCACTCGATCCAATTCGTTTAAGTGTTTCTATAATACCATTCTTATTATAAACATAGAAAGTGTTACTATCGAGTTTATATACGCGTAAATCTTTTAATTTTTTATCTTTAAAGCTAATGTCATTATTATTAGGTGGCAATGGCTTACATTTAAATTGCTCCCCATTTGCCCGGCTAAATGTGAGTGTTTTTACATCCAATGTTGTTAATGAAAATCTCCAGCCAATACCAAACCCATTATTTAACGTTGTTAATGGCGAGAATGATAAGTTAAGTACCTGTTCAACATTACCGACATTATTTGGTCTTAACGTGATAATATTGATATTTGCGCTATATTGACCTGTTCTGGGATCAACACCAGTGTTAATATAAGATCCAAAATTAAAAGCATTGGAATATATATCATTAATTTTCATTTTAAATTTCCTGTTTGATTAATTAAGAACACAGAAAAAAATATCCATTTAACCATTCATTTATGTACAATAACATATATCGCTATATTCCTATTTCAATAATGGAATATCTTAATTGCTGGTAAACACACATGTGATTACCAGCAATAGATAAAAACGTTATTCAATAATTAGCTTATTCTTGCGATACTTAACGAACGTCCGATATTAACCGAGGATATTCTAAATTTATGCTGGCAACCGTAGTTATCAATGATTGTAACATCATGATATCCATCATAATAACCACTCGTCCATGAACATCCTGTCACATGGAGCACTTCAGCAGCAAGCTGCGTGTCTGGAATAGTTACGGTATAAGAATGGTCCATAACACATCCTCCACTCACATTATCACGTGCACTCACATATGAAGTACCTCGTTTAAATACCCTTCCTCTTGTCAGGAATCTATCATTTGATGAGTCCTTACCAAGGGCATATATTCTATTAACAGTCTCGTTATTTCCTTCAAGAATCCTCAAATGATATGGCAATGTCCAGCGATAAAGGTTAATTGTTTGATGATGGGTATCCGATTTGGTTGGCTCTTCTGTTTTATCAAACAATGTATTAATACTCTCATGCAATTGATTTGTATTAATTGCATAAGGAGCAATGGCTTTCAATAAGATCTTGCTGTCAAAAATTTCATCACCAACCGACATATTCGTTGTTAGTGTGCGTTTCCCATCCGTATCTTCGAAGGTTATTTTTGCCATTAGATACTCTGTACTTGTTCTACTACTACTAACATAACGATAGATATATTCAGGAACACTCTTCACACTGTTCTGATAGCTTTCATTTGTACAGCAATCTCCCGCATGATCTACTGCCGGCTCATCAATAGAAGCATCAATACGATAAACACCATTTAATAACCCAAGATCATATCTATTTCTTGTCTCTGACGTTGTCCAACTTGAAGGCATTTTTAATTGATCATATATAAGGCTATCACTTAATGCTGCTACCTGAATCGATCTTTTTTCAGCATCACTCAATGCTAATTTTACCCAATCACCATTCCTATATTCTTGTTTAAGTACAGAGATTTTCACCATACATTGATGACGCCCATTAGCATAAAAACTATCATCAGTTTTTTCAATGGTAAATGTTGTTATTTTCTTTTCCATAACATTCTCCATAATATTGTGAATTAAGCTGTAATAGAAATAATATCAAGTTCAAAGCCATAATATGGCCCTTGCAATTCAGGAATAATTCTGACACGATAACGTTTTGATAAATCGTCTTCAAATTCCTTCAAGGCGTTCATGATAAATTCGCTGTATTTCCCTTGTGCAAAAAAGATAAATTGCGTGGTTGAAGGATTGATAGAAACATATTTACCAAGCGCATGGCGTAACGTCTTAATAAATAGTGAACCATCTTCATTTAATTCGAATAATTTTCTGTCTGTCGTCGTCCTATCCATAAAATTGCCTTCACCTAAAAGATAAATATTTATCTCACGATGGTCACGGCGCAGTAAAAACTGTTTATTGATATCCAAATCGAATATTCTTGGTTTAACAGTTTTATCAAGTAAATGATCTGGAATAACAAATTCAATCAAGAAACGACGCCCATTCACGATAATAGGTAAATGTTCTCGATCAATTGAGAAACAGCACAAATTTCCAACCCACGAAGAACCTTCTGTTTCTGAATATGCTGAATATAAAGCAGCAACCTTACCTTGCTCTAGAATGTTCATTATAACCTCTTCATATTAGTGGTGAAAAAACAGTATTAAATCAAAATTCAGCTTACAGTTTTGATTTTACATAACCAGTGAGATCATCTAATGTTGAAATAGAATGATCTGAAAAAAGTTCAGCTTTAAGCATAATGCCATACGTTTCCAATACAAACACTTGAATTTCCACATAGTCAAGGCTGTCAAATTTAAGTGAAGCAAAATAAGATTCTGGTGTTATCTCTTCCTCTTCTATATCCTTCATCATTAATATTCTATTTTTTATTGCAGTAAAGATATCACTTTGTGTTGGCATTTCGCTTTCCTTTTATTTCATCTTAGAGATAATTGAAATCTTTGATACAAAAATAGGGTTTTTATCATATAAACATCGATAATAAAAAATACGGATATAATCTTTAGGGCCATTCTTAATCAATAAAGGAGGATTTAATTCAACACAAACATCCGGAGAAGATAGTAATATCGTACTATTAACAATGTCCTCCCTGATCTTAATCGCTTGTCCGGTATGCAAAGTAAAAGATCGATTCAGATAATCCTGTAAATGGTTAAAATGGTAGTGTTCAAAATCAAGAAAACTTGTCGAATTAATAACAAGATGAAAAGCAAGCGCATCCAGAAACCATCCAATAGATGTGACACTGGGGAAATAATGTCTAAAGACAGCATATTTTTCACAAACTCCTTTCCTTGTTATCGTCAATTTTGGGCAGTTATCTTGAACAATCCAATTTTCAATTGACTCCGTTGTATTTTCTACACTGGTATTGCCGGATAACGCACTTTTTCCGCACGGATTTTCCAATTTAAACGTTTTGATTTTAGTATCAATTCTCAACTGATGTGGTAATCCAGTATAAACATATTGACGGAATGACGTATCAATATTCAGTATTCCAGATGTAAAAGCGGAAGTTAATTGAGATAACTGTTGCCTGACATAAAGCAGACTCAACATTCCCTGCACGGGGTACTGCTGCATATTGTGCAAAAATTCACTTTTCTCCGAATAATGGATAGGATTAAAATCCCCAGAGAAATTCGACCAATGTTCAATATCTTCCATTTCAAAAATCAACATATCAGTTACCTTACCTTAGAGATAACCAACGCAGCGTTATGTCCCCCAAAACCTGCACTGATATTAAGCGCCACTTCTGGTTGAGCGGTGTAGCAATGTTGATTAGGTAAATAATTAAGGTCGCAATCTGGATCAGCCCGATGTAAATTCAATGTTGCTGGCAAGCAATTTTCAGTTAATGCCTTTACACAGACAATAGTTTCGAAACTACCGGCGGCAGCAATCAGATGACCGGTATAAGATTTTGTGCTTGATATAGGTACCTGATAAGCATATTGGCCTAGTGCTGCTTTAATTGCCTGAGTTTCATAAAGATCATTTAACGGTGTCGAAGTACCATGAGCATTAATATAGTCAATATCTTCCAGCGAAATCTGCGCCTGCTCGATGGCTTTGGTTATCGATAATATTTTAGGTTCAATATCTTCTGTCGGCCGGGTTAAATTAGCGGCGTCTGAATATTGAGCGTAACCTTTGATTTCGGCCAGAATCGTTGCCCCACGCGCGACGGCCGAATCATAATCTTCCAGACAAACCACCGCCGCTCCTTCGGCCAATACAAATCCAGAGCGATCAAGACTAAATGGGCAACATGCGAGATTGGGGTCCGTTTGCTCTTTCGACAATGCATTCAGTACATCAATACTCCAAATATTACATTCTCGAATAAGTGATTCAGCAGCCCCGGCAATCATACATTTTGCCCGCCCTGAGCGAATAATTTCAAAGGCATCACCTATCGCCATTGTACCCGTTGCGCAAGCAGCCATAATGGTATTCTGATAACCACGTAGTCCATACATGATCGAACACGCCGCCGTCATGGAACTTGGCATGGTGATAAGATTACTCATGGGATGAGCTAATTTAACTTCCTTATACTGGCAGGCATGATCTCCGGCATTATCGACAGCTCCCCAGCCACTACCAAGTATGATCCCACATTCGTATTTATCGTAATATTCAACAGGTGATACGTTCACGCCAAATGCTTGGGTAAAAGCTTGATAAGTCGCTTTCAACGCCATTTTTCCGCAGTCAGAAAGCATATGAGTCAACTTTTTTGGTAATAACTGATAACGTGATGGATTGGGTGCAAGGAAAGAAAAGAAACGTGAATTAATGAATGAGTTAGGAAATTCAATTCTGCGAAATTGATGTTGTTTCTCGATAATACTTTGCCAACATGATTCAATATCTTCACCAATTGGTGTTACGGCGCCCATACCTGTAATAACAACTCTTTGAGTTCTCTGCATATTGGTTACCATTTATACATAGATTGATAATGTCAATTTTTCTAGCTATAAAATAGGCTAATGAAGACATATCACCATAATCATAAATAAGTATTTTCAATACTCCTGGCTAATATAATCGTTATTTGTGAATTACGTAAAACTAACTGATAGATTATTTTACCCATGTAATAAAACCGATGATAAATATCCATAAACAAATATATTATTATTTTAATATCATTATATTCAGCCTACAAAATAATTGATTACACCATATTAGACTGTATTATCATGGTAAATCCTAAAAATTTATTTACCATTAACTCATTATTCTGTTTAATAAAGCACATCATTGTATAAAAACAAAATATAAATAATGACTTTAATTATTGCGCAGTTGTTTATTTCATAACATATGAATTCAATGATTATATTAATAATCTAACAATGTAATTAAAGAAAAGAGAAATAGTAAATATTTCACATCATTCCTGTGAATAAGTACTGAGGTACATTGCCCAATCTTTCTCTACATCAAATCTGCATCAAAACATATACCCTGTCCCCTTGTTTGTAATATACTGCCCATAACTGGATAAATACACAGCACTGTGCATCTTCATTGTCCAGTTAATGTAATAACACCGGAGACAACATATACCCTATAGATTTCAAGATGGATCGCGACGGCAAGGGAGAGAATCCCCGGGAGCATAGATAACTATGTGACTGGGGTGAGCGAGTGCAGCCAACAAAGAGGCAACTTGAAAGATAACGGATATATACCCAATGGATTTCAAGATGCATCGCGACGGCAAGGGAGTGAATCCCCGGGAGCATAGGTAACTATGTGACCGGGGTGAGCGAGTGCAGCCAACAAAGAGGCAACTTGAAAGATAACGGGTATATGGCTGAAACAGGCAAGGATACAGGAGTGTTCAGTGGTAACAAAATCTGAGGCAAGCCCTGACTCAGTGATAAAGCAGCAGTTCGATACCCTCACCGTCGATAAAAAGGGTACTCCCAAAGAGTCGCTTACACGTTGTGGCGAACCTCCACAATCAGCAAAGACTCACTTAGCTTATCGATAAGCTTGCTGAATACCTGACGAGATTGAAGATCTAAATTAGCATCCCACTCATCTAACATCAGGATCTCTATCTTATCCACTGCTTTAACAGAGATTTCCTTAAGAAATTCCCGCAGTTCCTGCCCAGTCGACAGATTCCTTTCATTAGTTTTTTCAAAAACAAGTTCATGATGTGCCGGAAGGTAATAAGCCGATTCACCCAATTGCTCCTTGAGCCAGCAAAGAAAAGTAGACTTACCCACTCCATTCGGCCCTCTAATTGTGATTCGGCCAGACGACGGGACTGGCTTAATAATAAGTTCTTTTAAACTTGCCAAGTCTGGCAAAGTGCCATGAGTTTCGTATTTCAAACGATTCCATTGGATTCGTTCCTCCAAATTCTGCGATGTCTTTGGAGTTTCTGCAGCCTGTCCTAGCCCCTTGAGCCTCGCACTCAATGCCGACCAACTCGTAGAATAGAAAATCACGACATACGCGTGCTGAAGAATAAGAACCTGGCGAGGTAAGGTTGCAACTAGAACCGTGAGAACAGAAGGATTGTCCATATTTTCCAAGAAGAGAACACTTGTCCAGACAAGTACCGGTGCCATCATTAGTAGCATTCCCAACGCTGAAGCAAGATTATTCCAGTATTGGCTACGGACGGCTGTTCCTAAAGCCAAACTCTGTCGGACTTTCAGTTCACTTTGATAAAGAGACTGGTTGTATTTATTGCCCAATAGGAAATTGTCCCACGCCAAAGATAAAACACGTTGAAGGGCTGTTCTGGCAGATTGTGCTTCTGCGCCCTTTACATGAATTCTTTTTCTAAAGAAAAAAATGACGCTCGAAACAAAGGCAAGACCAACAAGGTAGGACCATGCAATCGACGTATCAAGGACAAGAGAAAGAGCAAGTACATTCAATGAAACATTTAGAACAACAGAGGCCCAATCAAAGATAAATTTGGAACTTTCATTAAAAACCAGAAACCCTTCTGAGGACACATAGGGCAAATGATAGTCTTTAAACTCTTTACTCGTTCGAATAGAAGCCCGATTCCAGAAATTAAGACGAAACCTTTCTACATATTTTTCAAGTGCAAGAAACTTAGACTTCTCAAGAAAAACCGCAGCTAAGCTAGAAGGAATATAGACGAGTGTAAGAGAAAGTATAAAAAGGACAAGATACAGAGTAAAATTCTCATTAGCACTTACCTGTTTTGCCAGCCCCGCTATCCAATAAGTAGAGGAAGCCACAATCAACTGTTGGACAATAAGAAAAAGCAAAGCAAAAGCAAATGCTTTATTAATTAAAAATTCAATAGCCGACTTTTTTACTTCCATCTTAATCTTATTTTTCTTTCAGTAGATACAAACTTCAATTGTCCACTGGAAATTCCTCTGGGAATTCCTGCATAACTGTGAAGCCAATGCGTCTTAGGTTCGAATACGTAATTACTTAACTTAACTCCGTCTGCAAGCTCAGCCTCAAAATAAAAATGGATAGCATTTGCACGTTGAGACGCCTTGCATTCGACGGAATACTCTATATCTGAGCTCTTATCCAGTCCAAGATTAAATCGGCGAATAAGTTTTGGTTCAGAGCAGACTTCCACTCCATCTGATTTGATAATTTTTTTCTAATTAAATTGCAGAATAAACATTCAAACCCGGACACTAGTTCTGCCGGGACAGGACCAAATCGAGAGGCGTAACTACTCAATAAAAGATCAAAATCAGCGTTCAGTTCAGGCAAGTGTATAAATTGATATTTAAGACTCACTTTAGAAGGAATCAGCACTTTGATACTTGAGTGTCTAGTACAAAAATCGTGGCAGATCTCAACAATACCCTCGTCGATTCCAAAATAACCCAAGGTTTCTGTCACAAGAACATCCGGCGGATTCTTCAACTGGACATCAAAAGATTTTTTGCTAATGTACTGGATATTTTTTCTTAAGCCCCTATTGAGTATTTGAGCAACAATACTACTAGCTTCCAACATGTCTATATAAGTAACTAATCCATTAGTTTTCTGAGCTAACATCTGAGTTAGAACTCCAGTTCCTCCCCCCAAATCAACTACATGAGAATCCTCTTGAACAATCCTATCGATTGCAGTTTTGAAGCAGTTCAAACGATGTTCATCAGCAAGCATTCTCGAATGGTACAAAAGCGGAAATGCTTCCATAGAGCCTTTTATTTCAACCATTATGCAAGCTTCTTCTCTCGTCCTACCATCAGATCAAGATACCCCTGACACTTCTGCATAATTGACTGGCCTCTTTCCGTGATTAAATCCTTATAATTAGGAAGATCGGCCAAAGAATTTAATGCTTCCAGCGCCTGTATAAGCATCTTATCCGATGGCGGATGAACGTGGCATTTTTCTGGTTCTCCGAGATAGTTTCGTCTCACCAAAAGAACTTCTACAGCTACGACGATACTATGAAAGACTTTATCGATAGGGCGCTTAATGTTGAGTATTGCTGATTTTGCAAAATTGGCTTCATTCTGGAGAAGCTTGTAGTCATGGAAGTGCAAATATCGGAGTTCGTCTATAAAAACTAAATTATGAGTAAGTTCATGGACCAATAATTCCGTGAGATCTTGTACGTGCCAGTGTTTACGGCTGTTGATCCAAATCACACCCACAGCATTCGAGGTGGAACCGCCCCCTGAATTCTTTGAGTCTCTCAGAAATAAACTATCTATCGCCATCTGAAATACAGCGTATATCTGTGGCATCCTTAGCTTCAATTCTTCTAATGCAGCTAACAAAAACTCCAGTCGTTGCTTACGAACATCGTCTTTTAGACTATCGCCAATCAGAGACGATTGATCTCTATCATTTAACAAAGCGTCTGTTCGATAAAGCTCTACCAGCTTGTCTTCCATTTCAGGATCCTCGACTATCTGAGTTCCTACACTCTCTAACCGCGGAACGTTGGGTTGATAGCCCTTTAAAAAATTATGAAATCCAAGCTCCAATTCTTCAGACGTTTTGGGAGCCGTTTTTGATTTTAATGCACTAAGAACAGCTAGATTTCTGTAAACCTCGTTAATACCAATGAGGTGTATCATACTATACCCCCTTTGAAAAAAAGAGGGGATACTGTCGAATCAAATCCCCCCTATTTATAATTAGACCAAATCATCATAAGCGATCATTCGAACATGAACGAAACAGCCTTCCTCATTCCGCATAACTTCAACATTGTCTTGTGCTTGTATGAAATCAAGTTCGTTTAGATCTTCTAAAATCTGTTCAAGAGTAGCCATATTCTTTCCCCCTTTTTAACCGTAGTTAAAAATAAAGGTAGAAGTTGATCAGAGTTCTGTCAATTGAGTATTTACAAAAAATTCATGGGACGAAGCCAAGTTATAGCCGTTTAGTTACAGTTATAAACATGTGAATATGCTTGACCACTACTCATTCCTCTTGGTAGAACAAGTCATAAACAGGAAGCTCTGACTATTGAATACAACCATAGGATCTGGCCGAATACCATTCGCGTACGTCTTTGTTCCATTAAATTTAAAACTAAAATCCCATTTACAGAAGAAATAATATCGGGTATTGCCCAATTTGTAGTATCAATCTGAAAAAACGCGTTATTACTGGAAAAATCATGATGAAAAAAACAATAAAAAACATATCCTTATTCACAGGAATTGTGCTTGGAAGCTTGACATTAGCTCATGCAGCAATTATTCCACCCGGTACACAACTGGCAACCAACCAGAATATTGTTCGTCATAATGGCTCAGAACCTGCTTCTCTTGACGTGCATAAAGTTGAAAGTGATGTTGAGTTTGATATTATAAACGACTTTTTTAGTGGATTAATTAGTATAGGAAATGATGGTAAGTTTAATCCTAATTTAGCGATCCGTTGGGAAACCAACGATAATAAAACCTGGGTATTTCATCTAAGAGAAGGAATAAAATGGTCTGACGGTTCACCTATTACCGCTCATGATGTGGTTTTTAGTTGGAGACGTTTAATTGATCCCCAAATGGCATCCCCGTATGGCAGTTATATTGAAAACATGTATATAGTAAATGCCAAAGATATTCTTGCTGGTAAGAAAAAAGCCAATGAATTAGGTGTAAAAGCATTGGATAATTTAACGGTAGAAGTAACATTAGAGCAACCGCTATCCTATTTTTTAAATATGCTTCGTTTTTAAATAATTTTGTCACCAATAGTTCTAATAATACATCATTATATCATTATATCATTATATCATTATATCATTATATCATTATATCATTATATCATTATATCATTATATCATTATATCATTATATCATTATATCATTATATCATTATATCATTATATCATTATATCATTATATCATAATGATATTTATGATGATCTGATCAGTAAAGCCAAAGCAACAAACAACATAGAATATTTCCAGCAAGCACAAGATATTCTTACAAAAGATGTCCCGTCAATTCCTATTTATTACTATGTTAGTGCCAAATTAATAAAACCTTATATTGGCGGATATTATATCAGTCCACTTGGTCTTATGTCATCGAAAGATCTCTATGTTATTAATCATTAATAAGAGATGTTTGTAAGATTAAAATAAAGATTACGGTTTTTAACCGTAATCTCAGACCGCTGACAAACCTCATTGAAAATAATGGGGTCTGTTCTTTTCATAATGAATCCTAATACAACCCATTTTCCTCATTGACTCGATTCAATCGCCCGTCAGGGGGTTAGATACTGTATTTGCATTTTCTGCAACCCGCGAAAATGGGCGAGAGCATAAAAAACTGTGGGGCATTTATGTGGCAAGGAAAACTGCCTGTTTTCCGTTCAGTTATTGGGTGATAAATAATAAATCGCTTTGCAATTTACTATAATTTGCTCTATAAATTACAGTAGTCTACATTGTGAAATATTTAGAAATTGCGAGGTGACAACATGGCTGAAACTATTGACCACGGCACCCTCTCACATCTAGTGGAGGCCGGAGCCGTTAAAGGAGCGCACATCGTAGGCCAGCCAGGCGGCTGGGCCGTGATGGTGCGCTATGGAATGCACGAGCGACCACTGGCCGCACAGCGCAGCCGCAATGTGCGGCTGTTCCGCAAGTTCGAAACGCTGGTTTCCTACCTTAAAAAAATTGGCATTGCCCGCTTCGACGTGGATTCATCAAACTACGCCCCCGCTCCCCCCAATACCTCAACGCGCAGGCCAGATCGTGCCGAAGCGCTCAAGCGTACCCACGAGGCTGCTGCATATGATGCGTGGTTTCGTGAGCAGGTGCAGCAAGCCATAGATGAACCCGGACCGGGTATCCCTCACACTGATGTCAAGGCCAAATTTGCCGCCAAACGTGAAGCCTTGCGTAAACGCATTGTACAGGGTCGCGCATGAAAATCATTTGGCGAAAGATCGCGGAAGCAGATCGAGAACGTATCTTTGATTACATCGCACAAAACAACCCCAGCGCCGCGCTTGAGCTTGACGCAGACTTTGATGCTAAAATCGAACTCGCTGCGCAGCGGCCTAAACTGTACCGCCCCGGCCGTGTGCACGGTACCCGTGAAATCGTCGTGCGGCCTAATTATGTGATTGTCTATCGCATCAAGGATGAAAGCGGTACGGTAGTTGTGCTGCGCGTGCTCCATGCGGCCCAGCAATGGCCCCCGGCCAAGTCAAGCGAGAGCGTTTCTGGTGGGAAAGTCTGAGGAAGAGTAGCATTTGAAGAAGATGTGACGATTAATGCTTTCGTAAATCAAGCGCTAGAAAATGAAGTCAGTAAACATCATGTAGGGCCTTAATAGCCCCATCGGATTAATGACAAAAGTGCTAACCATCGGGAGCCGGTCTTTGATCTAATAGAGGTACTGGAAAATCGATACCTCGATATACTAAAAGCCCCCACACGACAACAATATGATTGACATCAACAGAACCCCACTTTTTAAATGGGGTTCGTCAGCAATCTGAGATTACGGTTTTTAACCGTAATCTTTTTCAGAGGCAATAATAAAATCATTCATTGTCAATAAAACTACGCCGGAACAACCGCAGGATTAGCAAGTAATTTCCGTAAATTGCGCATTTCCCTTCCCTGATTAATCGCCACAGCACCGACTAAAACTTCATTTTCTGTACCAAATAAAATGGCCTTATCTGATTGCAAATCACCCTGAATATGCCACTCTTCAGCCTGCATGTTACCAACCATTTGGATGTTAATGCCCCATTGATCAGTCCAGAACCACGGCGCGCCTGGCTGCGGGGGGGCCAACCCCATCATGGCATGCGCGGCGATGGTCGCCTGACGGTTAGCATTTTCCCAAGTTTCACGGCGCTGTAGATCACCTGTCAGCGGTTCTCTCTGAAGGCAAACATCCCCGGCAGCAAAAATATCCGGTTCAGAAGTCTGGCAACGGCTGTCAATGACGATACCGCCATCAGTCACCAAACCAGCATCAGCGGCAAGCTGATCCCTGAATTCAGCGCCGATACCATAAATAATAATATCTCCGATCACCTTTTCACCGGTGTTCAATATAAGCACTAATTCACTCCCTTGTTTTTGTGCGGAAACAATGTTGGTATCAAGGAAGAATTGTACCCCTTTTTCCTGATGACGATTCAAAAGATAATCCTGCAATAATGGAGGAGCACAACGCCCCATGATGTTATCTGCCTGTTCGATAACCGTCACGTTTGCCCCCAATTCACAAGAGGTTGCCGCCAGTTCCAGGCCAATCACACCACCACCAACAATCAAAATCCGTTTGTCTTTTTTCACCGCCTGGCGTAAACGTTGCGCATCATCCAGCGTCCTCAAGGTATAAATATTTTCACCCAGCTGATCGAGCAGCGGAAATCGTCTGGCTCTTGCCCCCATAGTGAGCAGGAGTTTGTCATACCTGAGCTTGCCGCCATTTTCTAAAACAACACAATGTTTCGATGGCATAATCTGGCTGACCAACTGGCCTATGCGCAGATCTATCTGGTTTTCCAGATAAAAATCTTCGGAGAACAGGTATTTAGGCGCTTCCTCTGGGTTGATTAAATAGTCTTTTGATAAAATTGGCCGCTCGTAAGGCGCATGATATTCCTTACCAATTAAAATAATATCGCCATCAAACTGCTGCTGCCTTAAGGTTGCGGCAGCCATAGCTCCCGCTTGCCCTGCTCCAACGATAATAAAAGTCTGATTCCGCATATTATGCTCCTATCTGAGTGACAGGTTGAGCACTGACCATTGCCATCCCTGCCAGCCACTCCTTAATAGGTTGGTAATAATGCCGTTGCGCTTTATATTCGCCATAAATAGAAAGTGCCGCAAAAGCCGCAATCCAACAGCGAATTTCCTGTCCACCTTTCCCGCCCTGAATGGCGATTCCTCCCTCGGTTAACGAAGCAAGACGCCGAATATCGCCACTACAAAAAATACGCAATAACTCGTCATCCCACTGTGGATTCAACGGAGCAACGATATTCTCGCCACGAGCCAACGATTTTCCAACCTTAATTACCCGGATTTGCCGTTTTTGACGCGCTTCTTTTGTCGGATTTCTCCCGGCAATCAACCCTTCTTCAACTTCCGGCGGAACCTGTCCCATTTGTGGTATCGGGGGATCATGTGATAAGCCACCAGAGCCTAACAGCAATACCCGTTGATCTGTTGTGAATAGGAATTGACCCACTGCACGACCTAACTCAACAGCACGACGGCAGGTCGGCAATGGTTTAGCTGCACAGTTAATAAATATTGGGATAGTTGGATAACGCTGTAAATTCTGGCAAAGCAGCATCAATGGCTGAGTAAAGCCATGATCGACCTGCATACGCCAGGAGTGAGCCACATCAATCCCTGAATTATATAAGGCAGAAATTAAATCCTTCGCGGTGTTTTCAGGAACATTGAGTGGGCCTTTACCAATATCCCAATCCCCCACTGCATTCGCTCTTACTCCAACGCAAAATGCCGGCATGAGATCATAAAAAAAACCATTAAAATGGTCGGGAGCGAAAATCACTATCAATTGTGGATCGTAGTCCTTTATCTGTTCAGCCAATTGCTGAAAAACCTGCCGAACATGCTTTTCCGTCGCTTCAGGCGGAGAACCAAAACCCATCAAAGGTGTGTGTGAAGTACAAATCAATTTAACGGTCATCTGAACTCTCCTTCTTGGTCGGAGACATCACTCCCGCTGTCGTTTGGCGAATGCCACGGATACTTAATCCGGCATCAGCCGTTATCATCACCCCCGTTAAAGTGCGGTTATTGGCACGGGAAGCCAACATGACATACGGACCGGTGAAATCTTTTGGCTGAGGTATGAATTGCAAAGGTAAAATTGCACTGAGACTTTCTAATGACAGGTTATCTGTAATGCATCTATCTTGCTGAGATAGTGAAGCCGCCCCACGAAGATCACTTGGCATACCACAAGGCGCAACACCATTAACCCTGATAACTGGCGCTAATTCATAAGCTAACTGGCGGATCATGCCGACCGCACCGTGCTTGCTGGCGGTATACAACACCCCTCCACCACCAGAAAACCATGACGAGTTTGACAACGTAAAAATCATGCTGCCTTCTGATGCGGTTAGCGCCGGTAACGCGGCTTTAGCCCCTAGAATATACCCTTTCAGGTTAACCCCCATCAGCTCATCAAATCCTTTATCAATCTGCTCTGGTGAGGCGTCAAGCAGGCTAATTTTGTGATCCCATATCCCGGCATTACCAACAAAGCAGTCTAGTTTGCCAAAACACCGAACAGTTTCAGCCACTGCTCGCTCATTGTCCTCAAAAGAGACAACATCACCGTGAATAACACAGATATCGTTACCAAAACAGTGTGCCAAAGCTGTCGCTTTTTCTGCCGATAACTCCAAAACGCCCACTTTGGCGCCTTCAGCAATAAAACGCTCTATTAAAGCCAAACCTAAACCGGAGCCACCGCCTGTTAATAAAATGACTTGATCTTTGATCCAACTCATTATTGCTCCTCCGATACAGTGATATAAATGTTTCCGTCTTTAACAACAACAGGATAGGTCTTCAATGGATCTGTAGCAGGAAGGCAAAGTGCCTTCCCGGTTCTAAGACAAAAACTGGCCGTATGCAGTGGACACTCAACTGTCGCATTGTCTTCCAAATACCCTTCGGATATAGAGGCATTACCATGACTGCACCGGTCATCAACAGCAAAGAATTCGCCATCATAGTGAAACAACGCAATATCCGGTGTGTATTCAACCTTACGCGCTCCTCCGTCGGGCAATTCTTCAACAGTACATACGAATAATTGACTCATCAGAATAAGACACTCAAGTTATGGAAAGTTAAGACTGCCTGATCCAAGGTAATTTCACGTTTGCAAATCAGCCAGCTATCCGTTTTCGGATTACGGCGAACACAATCCAGCCGCTTACCAACATAAAAAGCTTCATCTCGCTCTTTTTGTGAACGGTACAGCAAATAATTGGACTGAATATGAAATTGGTCAGGCAAATCCGTTTCAGTAATCACTAAGTTTGTCAGTAGATGACGTGTACGGGATGGGGGTTCCTCTGCCCATGCCATACCGGTCTCCAACCGAGCTATCCGGCGTTCAAGCTGAAATTTATTGTCATTGAACAACCAAGTGGTTGGCGGCTGGATACTCTTACGGCGATCGCGGGTTTGGGCATTAACAATGGTACGCATGGTATAGCTGAGATCTTCTGATAACAACTCAAGCCAATCGCGAAATCTCCACTCATCCAGTAATGTAATTTCGTAATACAAGAACTGGCTTATTTCATAGTGCAGTTCCGGCGATACTCTTTTTTCCTGATTAACAATTAACTCTTTCATTTGACCAACTCCTGCTGATAAACCCGGCTTTTTTCCTCTATCTCATCCCAGGTTTCACTGGTGAGTAAGTCAGCCCAACGCTGATACATGCCACGGGCAACGGTTTCGGAAAAAACATAATTGGTCACACCTGGAATTCCATCATCCCGCACTCTTTCTTGTCCCAATCTCATTTCCATACACAAGGTGCTGTTACGGGCTTTGTAACCTCTAAGTACCTTCTGAATTTCCACCCAATTTTCTGAATCATCCTGTTCGAGAAAACCTGCCGGACCAAATGCACGGGTAGCACTGTTTTCAAAAGCGGCTTTTACTTCCAGAGAAGCGGCTTTATCTGCGATGCAGAACGCCCAAACTTCCACCTGATCAGGTCCACGTGGATGCCACACCCGCATGGTTGCAGTACCGTTAAGCCAGGAAAGTGTCGGGAAAATATTGTTGTGACCGGCAAGACGCAGTGCCCTGACTTTTCCCAACCGCTGCTCTGCCTCAGCATAGGTTTCACGGTAGTAACGGGCAACGGCACCATCAACCCAAACGTTGGCATCGGGTTTTTCGGTCAAGAAAAATCCACAACCGTGACCATTCTGAGCAAATTGCACGGCATCTTTTGCCGTTTCCCAAACTGGTCGTGAAGTCTGATCAGCACCTAATGCTTTTTTATCGTCGCCATCCTTTACGCTCAAAACCTGTACAGCGGAGGCATGACTGAATAAAGCATGGTATTGATCACCGGCAAACTGTTCAGCGGGTAATTTCCAATTACAATTGATGAGCCATTTTTGCACACCACCAATCACTTCGGTCCCTCCTTCGCGGCGATCAAGCACACCATCAAGATACCAAGCCATATCACCGAGATAATCAATCAAGGAGGGGGATGTCGTATCCCAGTTACCGAAAATCAATCCTTTATAATTTTCCACACACGGCACTTCCTGAAGTCCCCATTGCTCTTTGCAAAGCCCATGTGGATAAGCGCACGCTTCCAACGGAACGTCGATTAATCGACCGTCCACACCATATGACCAACCATGATAAGGGCAAGTAAAGGCACGGGTATTACCGCTATCCGCGTAACAAACCCGCATGGAACGATGGCGACATTGATTTAGGAAAGCTTTAACGGAACCATTTTTCTGACGGACAACAACAACACTGTCCTCTCCCATATAAGTATTGAAAAAATCACCCGGATTGGGAATTTGGCTCTGATGAGCTAGAAACAGCCAACAACGGCCAAATATTCTTTCGAGTTCTAATTGATAGAGCTCGGGATCGATATAAATCTGAGGAGTTACACGACCGGCTCGGGCATCAATCAGGCGGTAAATATCTGAATCTTTGCTCAATGTCATATTATTCAGTCCTCAAGTAAAAGAAAAGTTGACTTTTTGCCAACATGCAAAATGAATGCTATTAATAGATTAATATTTTGTGAAATACATTGTTTGTTTAAATTAAGACTTTTTTTCGATATGTGAGGAAACAGCAATGGAATTAAGACACTTACGCTATTTTATTGCGGTGGCAGAAGAATTAAACTTTACTAAGGCCGCAAAAAAATTGCATACTGCACAGCCTTCGCTAAGTCAACAAATAAAAGATTTAGAAGATTATATTGGTTCTACACTATTAGAGAGAAATAAACGCAGAGTCTCTCTAACCAAAGCCGGAGAAGTTTTTTTACAACAAGCCCGGCTTATTCTTGAAAATGCAGAGAAAGCAAAAAAAATGGCCCGCAGAGCGGCACAAGAACAAATTGTGCTAACCATCGGATTTGTCCCATCAGCAGAAGTTAAAGTATTACCTGAAGTCATCCCAATATTTCGCTTGGCTCATCCTGGAGCAAAAGTAGAACTTATTAGTTTATTTAATCCAGGACAAGAAGAGAAATTATTACAAGGTGACATTGATGTCGCTTTCATGCGCCCGCCAATAAAGAGTGATTCTATTGATTTTAAAGTCATTCTTAATGAACCGCTGGTGGTTCTGATGCCTGCTAATCACAGGCTAAGATACTGTGAGAAAATTTCAGTCAACGACCTACAAGGAGAAAATTTTATTACTCCTGATCCAACACAATCTGGTGTATTACAACAGATTATAGAAAATTATTTTACTGAACATAATGTCGTACCTAATATTATTCAAACTGCTAATAATATGCTATTAATTTTAAACATGGTTAGTCTAAATTTAGGGTGTGCAATAGTACCCTTCTATATTACCAGCATCATGACAGATGCCGTTATTTGCCGGCCATTATCAGGATATTCTCCCACAATAGAGTTAATAATGGCATGGCGAAAAGACAACACATCAGAATTATTATTGCACTTAATAGATGTTGTTGAAAATAAATATCTGCAAGAATAAAAATAAGCATCATCGTTTTTTTCTTTCAGACTAGACATATTAAGTATTAGTGAATATTACCTGCTGTCGTTATATTAATAACGTATTAATTTGAAATAAATAAGGAAGATATCATTATGTCAATATCAGCGAATCTTCAACATAAACTTATACAGCCCGAATTACGTTCGCTTTGGTCTGCCATTGCCAGCGGTGAAATCCATCTACATCATCTCAATGTAAAAGGGATAAAAACTCGTGTTCTTGAAGCGGGTAACGGACCTACTCTGATTTTCTTGCATGGTATTGCAGGTCATTTAGAAGCTTATATGCGCAACATACTGCCCCATGCTGCCCATTTTCGTGTACTGGCAATTGATATGCTGGGACATGGCTTCACGGATAAACCTGTCCGTTCCTATGAGATTATCGATTATGTGGAACACCTACGGGATCTTATTGAAACATTAAATCTGAAGAAAATTCACCTTTCTGGCGAGTCGCTAGGCGGATGGGTTGCAGCCCGGTTTGCGGCAAAATATCCGCAATATATTCACCGTCTGGTATTGAACACCGCCGGTGGCATGATTGCTGATCCAAATGTGATGGAACGCCTGCGCACACTGAGCTTAAATGCAGTGAAAAACCCCGATCGGGAAGCTACCCGCAAGCGTCTTGAATTCCTGATGGAAGATCCTGCAATGGTGACAGAAGACTTGGTTGAAACCCGTTTTGCCATTTATCGTCAGCCGGGTATGTTGTCCGCAATGGAAAACATCATGTGCCTACAAGATATGGATACCCGTTTACGTAACCTTTTGACCGAAGATGAACTGGCAAAGATCCAGGCTGAAACCCTAGTGCTATGGACTACACACGATCCGACTGCTGCGGTTTCAGTAGGTCAGCGTCTTGCCGGGCTTATCGAAAATAGCCGTTTTGTCGTGATGGAAAAATGCGGTCACTGGCCTCAATATGAAGACCCGGACACATTCAACCGGCTCCATATCGATTTTTTACTCAACGGCAACAAATAATGTCCCTTTCAGACGAGTGATATTCCAGTTGGAATGTCACTTCTGTGGTTTGAGCAGGAGCAACAACAGATGAATAACGTCATAACCCATCTTGGCGAAAAATTGTTTCAGTCATGGCAGAGTCATCAAGCCATCGATCCTATCTCTAGTGAATATCCAGAACTAACATTGCACGACGCCTATCTCATCCAACAAAAAGTAATTGCTTACCGGCTGGAAACAACTGGAGAGAGAATTGTCGGTAAAAAAATCGGGATTACTAGCCAAGCAGTTATGGATATATTGAACGTCGATCAACCCGATTTTGGCATTCTCACCTCAGATATGCATTACAAAAACAATGCCACTGTACCCATTGAGCAATTAATTGCGCCGAAAGCTGAAGGCGAAATTGGTTTTATCCTGAAACACAATCTGTGTGGACCAGGTATTACAGCAGGAGATGTACTCAGAGCAACAGATTATGTCGTGCCCTGTATCGAAATTGTCGATTCCCGTATCCGTGACTGGAAAATAAAAATCACAGATACTGTTGCTGATAATGCCTCATCAGGGTTATTTGTCATTGGCAATGGCGCCCGTCTGCCCTCAGAAATTGATTTAGCTGCCGTGACAATAACGCTAGAGAAAAACGGTAAACTGGTTGACACTGGCATTGGTGCCGCTGCACTAGGGCATCCAGCCAACGCGGTTGCCTGGCTAGCGAATATGCTAGGAACACTGAATATGGCGTTACTCCGTGGAGAAATCATTCTCTCTGGCTCCCTCACCACCATGGTGCCAGTTAATACGGGTGATCAGTTGAAAATTAACTTACTCGGTGTGGGATCTGCCAAGGTCAGTTTTGCTTGAAAAATTAGCCTTAGTTTATTAATAGGAGTCATAAAAAGCCCCCACCAAAGTTACTGGCAATAAAGTTATTAGTAACTTAGTTATTAGCAGGGGCGTAAATGGCTTATTATCATTTCAAGCCTAATAGAATGTATTCCTTTCGTTAATATTATTTTTACCAAATTAAAAACAATAATTTCATAAGTTTCGTGGTAATACACATCTGTCATTCCGCAGCTATATCTGTAATATACTGATTTAAAATCGTTTGTATAAAATTTATGCATTTGTTAATTCTTAATTAAAACAACAAATTATGAATGCGGTGCGGAATGTCGGACACATTCATCGTTTTCAGCGACAACATTCATCATGTCTTGAGTCGTATTTTAAGTTCTGTATTGCTGAAACCGATACGGCATTCAATCAATTCCGCAAGAGCAAGGGCGTTTTTTTCTTTTTTTCGGTTACATACGATCTGTAATGAAAATGGTAGCCCCTGACTGTTTAATCCTGTTGGGATGGAGACCGCGCATAAGTCAGCAAAGTTCACGAAACGGGTGAAGTCATTTGGGGGTTGATGTTCATCTTTTTCAGCTATAGGCCAAGAAGGTTCTGGGGTTGTAGGAATTACTAACGCATCCACATTCTGAAACCAATTCGAAAATATCTTCCGTACGTGACGACAGAATATCAATGCTTCCGAATACTCTTTCTCCTTTATCTCTTTGCCACGTTCTAATCTTACTTTAATTGTATCGCTGAGGGAGTTCTGTGAATTACACAAATATCCATAATTCTGCCAAGCCTCAAACGCAGTAATTATAGAATTAGCTTTCATGCACTGCGATAAAGGATATGGGAAAGGTTTCTTTTGAGTTACCATACCCATTTGAGAAAAAACTTTCAGCAATGACGCATAATGCGAATCTGTTTCCTTATCTAAAATATGTTCTTCTTCTGACGGTAATATGCCAATATTCAGATTATTAATGCATGAGTGATACGCTAAATTTGGGTTCAGCTGATTATAGATAATGAATATATCAGATGCATGTCTGGCAATAATTCCCACAGTATCCATCGTCTGGCTTAATGGAAGCATACCTGATGATGACAAATTGCCCATCGATGGCCGAAACCCACTTACGCCACACCAAGCAGCGGGTATACGTGCAGATCCACCCGTGTCAGTTACAAGCGCTATCGGTGTCAGACCGGCTGCCACTGCTACAGCGGAGCCATTACTTGAGCCACCTGGGGCAACTTTCTGTGATTGTCCCCAAGGGTTGAATGGCGTCGGGCTATTTTCCATGATGCCCGCTACTCCCATACCGAGCTCTACTGCTCTGTGTTTTCCTGTCAGAATCATTCCCTGTTTCAAGAGGGTAGCTACCACTGGTGCCGTAACATATGCTTTTTGACTAAAACAGTTCGTGCCTCCTCCAGTGACCTTACCTTTCAGATCAAAAAAATCCTTAACAGCAAAAGGAATGCCATGGAGAGGGCCACGCCAATTTCCTGATCGTATTTCCTGTTCGGCATGTTTTGCTGCGGCCCGCGCATCAGCTTCATAGATCTCTGAAAAGGCGTTCAGCTTATGGTCGTAACATAAAATACGCTTCATGTACTCACCTAAAATCTCAACAGGTGATATCACTCCGCTCCGTATTCTTTCTCCTAATTCATTAATTGAAAGACTGATAATTTCATCCATCATTTATCTGCCTTTAGTGTTATAGAATTGTGATATTCATCAATATCATTTTTTACAAAAAGAAAATTGATAATCAAGATGGACAGTGTGGCTATGATAATAGTAATAACCGCATACTTCATGTTTAAAACAAAGAGTTTTTCACTGTTTACCATTTGCCCAAAAACTGCCACGGCAAAAGCGGAACCTATCTGACCAGTTGCACGGGAAACTCCTGAGGCAACGCCAGTGTACTGTTTCGGAGTACTTTGCATAAATAAAGATGTTGACATTGGTGATCCCAGCCCTCCACCAAAACCAATCAACACAAGTGGAACAAAAAGATAAGCATAGTCATTGTTGAACTGTGTAACCAGTAATCCACTGAAACCGACTAATCTTATCATGGCCCCAACAATCATCATGTGGCTCGTCTGGTAACGGCGTGCAAGCCATCCAGAGACCTTATTTCCCAATATGACACTGATTGAGAGCGGTAACAGGGCCATACCCGTTTGCGTTGCACTCAGGTGCTGAATATCCTGAAACCAAAAGGTCAGAATAAACATGGCACCAAAAAAGGAAAAAGCGCCAGAAAAGAAAATCCATGAAATAGCGCTAAAATTTGGCCGCCTGAACAGCTCCAGTGGAAGCATAGGAGCTTTACTTCTTCTTTCTACCACTATGAATGCAGTCATGATGATTAAAGACAAGCACAACAAGATAACTGAGTTCAAATTGATTTGAGGAGAGTCATTCAGCCGGATGACACCAGCAATAAATAGAAATATTGTCAGGAAAAGAAGTAGCTGGCCTTTTATATCCATAGTTAAACTTTTATGTTCATGCTCTGGAGACTGCACCCTAAGTGTCAAAAAGATCCCTGCTAAGCAGAGCGGCACATTTACTAGGAAAATCGATCTCCACGACAGATATTCGGTCAGCCACCCTCCTATGACAGGCCCCGCCACCAGAGCGATACCTCCCCAGCTCGCCCAGCTGGCAATGGCACGGGTTCGTTCTGTTTTATCTGTGTAGGTATGAGTGATCAAAGCAAGTGAACCTGGTACGAGTATGGCGGCGGAAATACCCTGAAGCACGCGACCGGTTAATAAAATAGCGGCTTCACTGCTAATTCCACACAAAGCGGAGGAGAGAGTGAATAATCCAAGCCCTGTAATGTAAACACTTTTTGAACCAAAACGATCACAAAGAGCTCCCCCTGATAGTAACAAACTTGCAAATAAAACCAGATAGGCATTTACAACCCATTGTAACGTTGTTACACCAAGTGAAAGGCTCTCTTTAATAGTCGGTAAAGCTACATTAACTATGGACGAATCCAGAATGACGAGTATGTAACTTATATTAGCTGCGAGCAGAACATTACGCTTGTTACGCTTCATGTTGTCCATAAGCATTCCCCGATTAATTACATTCCACTAGGAGTATTGATATTCAGCGCAATATCGGTACGGTAATGCATCCCTTCAAAATGGACTTGCTTGACCGTTTCATACAACTTTTCTCTAGCCTCGTTGAACGTCAGGGCTATTGAACTTAATGCAATAACTCTTCCTCCATGACTTATTAGTTTTCCATCATCAGATACAACGGAGGAATGAAAGATATGAGTATCTTCTGAAGGTAACGGCAAGATGAGCTCATCACCTTTTCGCTCGGTAAAAGGATAACCTTCAGACGATATTTGTAAGGCAACAGAAACAAGCTTACTCCAGCGTACATTTGCTTTGCCCAGCTGTTTTTGTAGGGTCAATATGAATAATTCATGAAGGGGACTCTCAAGTCGTTCAAGGATCGTGAAGACCTCTGGATTACCCAGCCGACAGTTGATTTCAAGAAGGCTCGGCATTCCTTTTTTGTCAATCATGACACCAAAATAGAGGAATCCTATATATTCGATTCCTTCAGAATTAAGAGCTGCCAGACAAGGTTCTACAATTTGGGTAATGATAGCCTCATGCTGTGCGGAGGACAGTACTGGGGAATAAGCTCCCATACCACCAGTGTTAGGGCCTTTATCCCCATCAAGCAGCTTTTTATAATCTCGGCTTTCAGCCAGTGGTAGATAGTTTTTTCCGTCAAAGAGGATGGTGTAAGAGACTTCTTCACCTTCAATGAATTCTTCAACCAGCATTGGTCCGACATTTCTTGTGAAAAACTCTTCCAGCGTGTTTTTAACATGCTGGCGATCCTGGGCTATCACTACACCCGTTCCCCCATGAACCATACCGTCTGCTTTGATAACCACAGGTAAAGGTAATGTGTCGGCAAATTTTTGGGCCTGTTCCTGTGATTCACAAATTGCGCTGTAAGGTGTAGGTATTTGATATTTTTTCATGAATTTTTTGGAAAAGCCTTTCGACCATTCAAGTCGGGAGGCTTCACGAGTCGGGGCAATGATGGGTAACCCACGAGATTTAAAGTAGTCGGCTACCCCAGCTGCCAAAGTTTGGGTCGGTGTGATAAGCGTAAAGTCTGCTTTTAGTTCCAGAGCAGCCCTAGCCAGCCCCTCAACATCTCCTGAAGACACTGGAATATTTTCCATTCCGGGTGCGCATGACGTAGCCGGATTACCTGGGGCTAACCATACTTTTTCTACTGCTGGGTCCTGTAATAATTTCCATGCCAGCGCCTGTGCGCCGGCACCTGAACCTGCTATAAGGATTTTCATTATAGTCTTCTCTCAAAACACAGGGTTAAAAGGAATTTCATCAGTTTTGCCACCTGACTAAATCATCGATCCAGTCGGCAAAATGTTCAATTCGTTCAGTAAGTTGTACATCACTATTGCCGGTAATTATGGCGCTAACAACGTCATCGGTATAAGTTGTTGCCTGTTGATAAATTTGCCCGACTCTCCCTGATAAGCAGAGTGTGGATATCCAATCATAAGGAACTGAATCTGGCAAAGAAATCAGATATGCCGGACGAACAGGAACGCGAATTGATGCTGCGAATTCTCTTGGTTCAGTCCGGACTTTCAGTACATCATTGATACCTGCACAACTCTGTATCCAAGCTTTATGTATATTTATCCCCCAAGTGTGTTCTATTAACTCCCCCGTAAGTGAACCCGCAGTACGGGCCGCAATCTCGCATAAAATTAATCGGTCATCGGCGGTGTGGAATATTTCGGCATGAAACCCGAGGGTAGGCGCAGCAGGCAACGCTGATATAGTTCGATAGGTAATACTGTTCAGTCGCTCTGCCAAGGGGGTAGCAGGATCAATAGTACGGCTACCAAATATACCTGCATGCTGGTAATCAAGAGCATTATTGATATAAGCGCAGGGAGCAAAAAATGAATCTCCTGCTTCATTAATTACACCGTTAACATGATACATATTTCCAGAGATAAACTTTTCTACCATCCAGCCATCAACGGTTCTGTCGCGGAAAAAATCGGATACTTCTCTGAGACTCCTACATACCTTAACGTATTTCGAGCTGCATCCATCCACCGGTTTTATCACAACTGGGAAATTATGCTCTTCACTGAAAGTTAGAACATCCAGCCAACTGCCAAGTCGTCTAAACGGAGCCACTTCAATGCCTGCACGTTGAAGATAATCTTTCATTAAAACCTTATCTCGATACGCCAAGGCACTTTCAACGTTCTGGCCTGGGAGGCCATAATATTCCCGAAGTTGTGCAGCTCGGATAAGGTCAAATTCCGAATGAGGCAGAATCTGGCTGAATGAGGTGTGACGTCCTAATTCTGTGGCGATAGATAAAACACCTTCACCGTCATCAAGGCTGTCGATCTGCCGGACGTACCGGTAACGGTGCTGAAGAGGAAATTGTGGTGCAGAACTGATAAGCCACAGGTCATCACGGCATTCCTCCAACCATTCTGCAAAGTTAATCTTGATGCTTCTTCCGAGGCATAGTATTGCCATGCTTTACCTCACATAACGTCAGAAATGGGTTTGATAATATCCAATACAGTGAAATCGCCCCATCGAGTACCGTTATCAACAAGATGATTGACCGTCATGTCCTGCCGAGCACAACGCCTCATAATGCGTAAAAAAGCATGCCATTCATCGCTTCCATGGGAAACAGGGACAGGGGTATCCGCTTCAATATAAAGTGGGAGCAAATGAGCAGATAAAATTTCGTTCGGTGAACATCTTGTCAGAATGGCTGCGGTATATCGTGCATAATCAGGCAACTGAAAACCGGTTTTCGACCATTCATTTATTGAGCATGAGAGAGGTTGATCGAAAATGAGGTTTCCCAGTCCAAAACATGTCAGCATGTTTTTATGCCATTCAACACCTCGCAAGGAATGATGATGATGGCCTATCACTAGGTTCACACCACATTGTGATAATCGTTTTGATATTTCCTTTTCGTATCTTGTAATAATGTCTTTACGAGTATGATCGCCCCAGTGCATCGCTGCAATAATAAAATCAGCTTGGCTACGGATATTGCCAACTAAGCATGAAAAATGCGCCCAATCATCTTCATTGATGACAGTCATAATATCGGGTAACGCTCCGGGAACCACAGCGCCGGAAAAAGGGGGACTGTAATAATCTCTTGAACGTAACGCTGCAACGCCTCCCTGAAAACTACCGGCTTCAGTTCCGGCATAGTAAATGCCCGTTACGCCGAAAACAGCCACCCTGATCCCTCTACATTCAATTAAAGCAGGTTTCCAAGCTTGCTGAAATGTCAGACCGGCCCCGGTGGTTTGCACTCCTACAGAATGTAATGCTTTCAAGGTGTCAGTCAGACCCTGCAATCCAGAATCCATGGCATGATTATTCGCAAGGGAAAGCACATCGAACAATGCCACGCCTTTGGCGTTTTTTACTGATGATATCGTCATCCCTCGCCGTCCGGGAATTGGCTCAGGTCTGTCAGTCAGTACACCTTCATAGTTACCGATAACGATATCGGCATTCTCAACTAAAGACGTCATGTGACTGAAAGCAGAAGCGGGATCTTCACGATTAATGAGCACATCCCCAAATGAAGCAATAGTAATACTCGACATAAATTTCTATCCTTCTGACTAACGCTGGTCGTTGCTCAAAGCCTTTTCTGCATAAAAATACGGGCATTTCCATCCGGTAAAGAGGACACCTCACCAAAAATGCTGTAACCATGCTTCAGATAAAAGTCAGGTGCCTGAATCGCCATGGTAAACAGCACCGCCATATGACATCCACGTAGAGTTGCTTTTTTTTCGGCCCGTTTCAGCAATGTACTTCCCAGTCCCTGCCGACGCAGTTCTTCCGGAAGAAAGAAATAACTAATGAAAAGCACACCCAGAGAGGTACGACCCACCAAGCCACCAACGACTTCACCTTGCTGGTCATAGACATAGAAATCCAGCGGCTGGTTGTCAGAAATATTGGTTTGTTCCACATTCCATATATCAAGTAACTGACTGATTTTTCCCCGGCTTTCAACATCACCCTGATCGGAACTTTTGATGGAGTGCCCGGAGTCCAGAATATCTCGATTCATGCATTGATCCTGATTGACCGGGCCGATATATCGGCCCGGTTGGTTATATTAAGTTGCCGTACTCACCAAACGCGTTTCCAGAAATAACTGCTCATAATCACGACCGCGAGCTGTTAGTGCAGGTACCACAGGTCTGCCATCGGATAATTCGATCCAGAGCCTTAATAAATGGCGCTGGTTGAGTGCATCATCCTGAAACTCCGTGCGGGAATGCAGCGTGGTATAGTTGTTGAGAAAAAGGATTTCGCCAGGCTCAAGCATAAATTCGAGTCTGAACTCTGGGCGGTTACATATTTCATAAAATGCGTGAAGCCCAGCATCAAGTGCGTCAGGGAGAGCTAGTCCCTGAAGTTTTGCTGCTGCTCGCATATAAGCACCGAGACACATAGAGCTCACCCTACTTGACATTTTTGAGAAAATCGGAATTTTGTATGACGTGTAGGGAAGTTTACTCGAAGAGCGTTCAGCTGTAGCGTAATAATATCCTTCAAAAAGGTCGTCAAGTAGTTCTGGTTTTTCCCTTAGCATTTGGTTATAGATGGCTAGGCCACTTACGATTTGAGTCAATCCCCCTGAAGCAGCCCCCCTCAAACACATAAGCCCAACAACTTCAAAGGCATCCGAATGAAATCCAAGCTCCCGATTAGACATATAGCCTCGATTATTCGGATTATTTTTCTCATTCCTTACATGACCTATCCTGTGACCCTGTGAGTTTTGTACGACTGGACGTCCAAGACCTGTTCCAATTCCCCAGAATAGATGATGCAAGGCTGAGTCAGTAAACATTTCTCGCGGAATACCTGACACTACCACAACCCCGCGTCCTTCAGTCAATCGCTGATGAATGCTCTCCTGTAAGATAGTTATTTCCTCAAAGCTAAAATCTGACGTATTAAACGCTTCGCTGGGTCTGTCTTCCATAGCGGATAAGTGATACCTGAATGCTTCGATTTGTTCATCTGAAACAGGCAATAGCACGTCTTTCTTGCTTTCCAACTGCGCTGAGCACCATACTGCCGGATCGTCATCAATAATCTGATATGATTCGTTCATGTTGGTGTCCTCAATATGCACAAAGTTCACAATCTGGATGTTGCGGTTTATCCGCAACATTCGTTTGTAAAGTTGTGAATGAGATGGTTACCAGTTTCCCTGCTGAAATCATTGGCCATCCAACAAGTTTCCTGATGATATCCGCAGACATCATCCCTCCGACAATCATTGCCGAATAACTGAAAGCCGAAGTCGCAGGGATTAAATCATGTTCTTCTCGCCAGGCGCGCATGGAGTAATGGTCAGGCTCCTGAGTCCGTGACCACTTTTCGTCGCAGCGGAAACAACCGCTCTGGTCAGGGAATTTTGTCCAGAACATACCCATTCCGGCAGAAACGCTATTGAAAACACCCGGAACTCCCATGGCAAAACAGGCGTCACTGGTCCAGCGGTCAGCCGCGATAACTGGTCGGTCAATTGCAGCTACGACGATATCGGGTTTGAATTGAGAAATTAATTCCTTAACAACATCTGAACCGGTTATACGCTTGAATACTGTATTTACCGTGACGTCCGGATTGATCTTATTAAGACGAGATTTTAACCCTTCGACTTTCCGCATCCCTATGTCATCAACGGTATAAAGCTGCCTGTTGAGGTTACTAAGTTCAATATCATCGAAATCAACGACAGTGATGGTACCGCAGCCAGTCATTGCCAGAGCCGTTGCCGTGCAGCTTCCAAGCCCCCCACATCCCAACAGTAGCACATGCCCTTTGAAAAGTTTCTGCTGATACTCAGCGGGTGAAATGTCATTGTCACTTAACGCAGCAAATCCATTGAGATTTCGGGAATAACGCTCTCTTTGATCGGCACAGAGAGCCTGATAATCGAAATATTTCTCATCCTGAACGAGGTTATGAGACTGAAGTTCCTCGATCAATTTTGTTAACGCCGACTCTTCAACGTCATGACCGTTTTGCTTCAGTACTTCAAGGAGACCATTGCTGTTCAATTTTCCTTGCATGTGGTTAAGCGCAACTATTTTCCAGCCATCGGGATCTGGAATTATTTTGCTTGCTTCACCCTGACGGGTACCGGAATGTATTGCAATGACATTACTGCTAATCGGAACAGCAACAACCGTTGGCTGAAGCCGTGGATTATTAAGTGAAATGGAACTCGCCATAGCTATGCCTCTTTAATTTTCACTACCGGCAAAAGAATTCCCCGGCGTCCTACATTCATGACCGGATCAAAACTGGCACGTGCCTGAAAACCAGCAAACCGGCCACCATATACATAGGTATCCACACCTGACCACATTGAATCTGTAATGCCGATATCAGGATGAACTGCGGAAATCACACGCCCGCGAATGTATCGTTGAATGACCCATGTTTCGTCGCTTTGCGCTGCAAGACGTAAGGTCGCTTCCCATTCCTGAGCGGCGGTAAACGGACCGACCAACAGACCTTCTCCTCTTGTTGCATTAGAAGGTTTGAGCACAAGAGTCCCTCGTTCTTGAATTGCCCAGTCAACTAGATCGATTTGCTCTCCCTGAGGGGATGTTGTTTGGCACGCGCGGAGGATGCGTGTCCAGGGAATATGTTTAAGACAAAAAGCCTTTTCCTCTTCGGGCAGGAAAAAGAGCATTTGCGGATCACTTAGGACAGCCATTATAGCTTTATCTGCGAGCGGCCATTGGCAGATGAGAGGATTGATGAAAGTGACTTCTCCATGAAATGTTGCAGTAAGGTATTCTTCAACTTCGGGTTCATCGATCAAGTCGCGCAAATCGAGTTTATTATAGGCCAAATCAATAACACGACCCTGCGGATCTATTACCTTGTTGTTATGTCGACGTAACAGAGACGCATCAATTTCCTCGGTAGGAACCCCCAGACGATTGAAACCATTTACCATCCAAGTTACCTCATTTCCGAACCGGCCTTTATAAGTGACAATGGCTGCTCTTCTGGCTGGCTCTCCGGTACGTTCGCGATGAGTTTCCAGTAATGTCTCAAGAAATAAATCCGGTTTTTGGACAAAGGGCTGAAAATCGGCGCTGGCTTCAATACCGTTCAGTAAAGGATTTGACACCTCTGACCACAATGCACCTGCAATCCCATTTTGGATCACTCCCCCGGGGCAATCGGTATTAGTTTCCAAGATCTGATAAGTTCCATCTTCACTGAAAAGACCATCCAAGCGGAAAATTCTGGTCAAAGGGGTATGATTTGGCAAATTAAATAAATAATGTTCGCTTTTCTTATAAGCCGGAAAATATTCACGTATCGAGACATTTTCCACCCATGCATGAGCAAATTTTTCAAATATTTCTGTAAAACGCTCACCGATGCTGGCGAGTTGCCGAATTAGGTTATCAGACAAAATAAGAGGACGAATTGAAACCGGATAGTTTTTTCCCTCAAAATTTAGTCCTCCATCAACGAGTTTCTGGCTTAGACTTTTCTGCGCTTCTAATAAAGAAGATTTTTCATTTTCGTCAAGACTAAGTAATTTTTTTTCAATCAAGATTTCGTCTTGATAAAACAGAGTGTCATGAGGTGTTAATGATGAAGTGTCTGTTTTATTCTCCACACCTAACTGAACGGAAACTTGTTTTAGGGATTTTTCAAGTAATAATAATCCATGCTCAAGGACATTGATTTCGATAGTCAGCGGGGGAAGTAATTTGATGACCTGTCCCAGCGGACCACATGTTTCTATAATGAGTCCTAACTCAGTGGCTTGGTTTCTGACATTTTCTGCTGCCTGCGAAGAAAAGAGTTCTAAGCCCCACAACATTCCTTTTCCCCGAATTGTTCTGATCAATTGGGGGTATCGTTGATGCAAACCTAGCAGATATTTATGCACGATTTCCGATTTATCTTTAAGACTTCGCAAGAAATGTGAATCATGCCAGTAATCAAGAGCATATGTGGCACCAATAAATGCAAGGTTATTACCACGGAAAGTTCCGTTATGTTCTCCAGGCTGCCATATATCCAGTTCCGGTTTCATTAAAACAAGAGACATAGGGAGTCCATATCCTGAAACAGACTTTGCAAGGCAGATGATATCCGGTTTTATCCCAGTGTCTTCGAAGCTGAAGAAAGTTCCTGTACGACCACAACCAGCCTGAATATCATCAACAATAAGTAGGATATTGTTTGCAGCTGCGATCTCTGCTACACCCCGTAACCATTCTACACTCGCCACATTGACTCCCCCCTCTGCCTGAATAGTTTCAAGAATAATTGCTGCAGGAAAGTCAATACCAGAACCCGGAGAAACTAGCATTTTCTCCAAAAAGTCCAGTGACGTGTCATTCTGACTAAGGAAATTTTCGAAAGGAAGGCGTACTATATTGTTCAGGGAAACACCTGCAGCATTTCTTTTTTTCTCTCTGGCTGTGGCTGCAAGAGCGCCCAGAGACATTCCGTGAAACGCATTAGTAAACGCAACAATATCGCTGCGCCCTGTAACTTTGCGTGCGATTTTCATTGCAGCTTCAACTGCATTGGTTCCTGTCGGCCCGGTAAACTGAAAACGATACTGCAAGCCCCGTGGTTTCAGTATCTGCTGATTAAAGCTTTCAATGAATGCCCGTTTGGCATTGGTATATAAATCCAGAGAATGCGTTATGCCATCTTTTTCAATATATTCAATAAGATGAGATTTTAAGCGAGGGTTGTTGTGACCGTAATTTAATGATCCAGCTCCTGATAAAAAATCAATCCATGACTTACCCTGCCTGTCAGTCACTAGGGCATTGCTTGCCGTAGTGAATATGGCCGGATAATTACGGCAGTAGCTACGCACATTTGATTCGTACTTTTCAAAAATCCTGCACGCGTCGTCTTCAGTGAAAAGTATCTCGTTTTTTATATTTTCATACACAGCATCAAACATTCTACAACGCAGCAATATCGTATTTTTACCAACCGCCTTTACTCGCTTCGCTAACTGTTCGTTATTTTCTGTAATATTGTGAAGAATATGCATCATGGTAATGGCATGATCTTCGTCCTCTTCAATATGTAATTTGAAAAATTCTAATCCCCGTTCAGCAACACCTAAGTGCGTAAGAGCATGCAATACAGGCTTATAGATCATTGGAACAATTGCTTCGGCCCCCAAGCAAAGTGCAGCTAAACCATCAGCAATTTCCCCTGAGCAGCAATAATTCAGGACACATGAAGCAAGATGAGAGGTTTCTTCAAGTGCAGGAATAGAACTGACCTGTGCACCTGTTTCCATCAATGAGCGCTGAAACAACTCAGCGTGAGTGACTTTTCCCTCCCCATTTACCCCTATCTCTTCACGCAAATTTTCCATCAGATGATGAATATCATTGAAGTTATCAATATGGCTGATCAGAGCACACAAAAAGCGAGTAAAATTACGTGAATAATGATGATGTTGAATCAAGAAATAACGCATTCCGGACAGAGTGATTCGTTCTTCACTCATTGCGATGAGTAACGGGTGGTTAACCAGCTTTTTCACCGCATCTATATCCAGCCAGTTATCCCAGAGTCCTTCTTCGGTCAGTAATCCTATATCTTTTTTATCGGGTAAAGTTACAGTTTGATTTTGTTCACTCACCTTGCCTCTCCTGTTTCTGAAATAAAACGCATCTCTGATCTCTATAACAAACAGTTCTTTACTAGTAACAATAGAATAAGTACTGCGGTGCTTATAATCTCTTAACAATCAATACCAACGAAAAATAAACATTTGCATTTCATTGATGAAACCATAAATTATCTTAACTAGCATTTCAATAAATTATTAATCACGTAAAGTAATAAATATTCAACTATTTGAAAAATAAAATTAATATTTTTATGAGAATATGATAAGTACCAATACCACCTAATTTTTTATTGAAATAATTGCATAATGCAATAATTACTATTTGGTATTATCTGATGTATCTAAATAGATATATGGACACCGACTCGATTCAAGTAGATGGATAAATTTTCTGGCAACGAAGTCGCAAACATATATTCGGCTTCAATGAGCCCGGATGAAAATCCGTACTCTCTGCCCTCATTATTTCAATTGATGGCTATAGAGTTAATTCTTTTATTGCATTAAGTTACGTTTTAACAGTACTTAAAGACGGATTACTGTCTATTGTCGATATTGGTTTGTCATCGAAGGACTGGCAAATCTACTTAGTCAGCAACATCATTCACACTGCAATTGATATTTCGCAAAACATAATAATCAGGTTGCTGTAGCTGTGCTGGTTGAGCAGGAAAAGGAGCTTTTAATGCTTTGTCATTTATCAGGATAAACAGGTAATACATTTTCTTAAATAAATTGCAGAAAACTATTATAGCTCTTACCAGAATCATCAAGAAATGCTAAAGTTGAAGGATATGAATATTTCAAATGAGCATGCCATATGATCCAGGAAAAACGTGTTATTCGTCGAATCCAGTCTGGTGGTTGTGCGATCCACTGCCAGGATTGTAGTATTAGCCAACTGTGTATTCCTTTTACCTTGAATGAGCACGAGCTTGACCAGCTTGATAATATCATTGAGCGTAAGAAACCTATCCAGAAAGGACAAACGTTATTTAAAGCAGGCGATGAGTTGAAATCTCTTTATGCTATCCGTTCTGGCACAATTAAAAGCTACACCATCACCGAAGAAGGTGATGAGCAGATTACAGGTTTCCATCTCGCAGGGGATTTAGTCGGTTTTGATGCTATCCTCAATACTCAGCATCCAAGTTTTGCTCAGGCTCTGGAAACATCAATGGTCTGTGAAATTCCGTTTGAAACACTCGATGATCTGTCCGGCAAAATGCCTAATCTCCGCCAGCAAATGATGCGCTTGATGAGTGGAGAAATTAAAGGCGACCAAGAAATGATATTGTTGTTATCTAAGAAAAACGCTGAAGAACGGTTAGCCGCATTTATTTATAATCTCTCTCGTCGTTTCGCTCAGCGTGGTTTCTCACCAAAAGAATTCCGTTTAACCATGACCCGCAGTGATATTGGTAATTACCTAGGTTTAACGGTTGAAACTATTAGTCGTCTGCTTGGGCGTTTCCAGAAAAACCAAACTCTCGGTGTAAAAGGTAAATACATCACGATTGAAAACATGGATAAGTTGTCTGAGTTAGTCGGAAAAAAATCTGTTTCAATTACCTGATCTTAAAACCAGATCATCTTATTTTGTTGATCTGGTTCTCCTCTGACCTGTTCGGTTTGCTTATATTGGTTTATCTTTAGTATTGAAACGTGAGTATTGAAGTGTGTTTTGTCTAGCCTCTGTGAGGATACCATTATGGCAAACTATCAAAACCTTTTAGTTGCAATTGACCCAAGTCAGGACGATCAACCGGCATTAAGGCGTGCAGTTTATATAGTGCAACGCAACGGTGGCCGGATTAAAGCTTTCTTGCCCATTTATGATCTTTCTTATGAAATGACCACTTTACTCTCCCCAGAAGAAGGTAGTGCTATGCGTAAAGGTGTTACCAGCCAACGCACTGCCTGGCTTAAACAACAAGCGTACTACTATCTGGAAGCCGGTATTGATATTGAAATAAAAGTGGTATGGCATAATCGACCTTATGAAGCAATTATCCAGGAGGTCATTACAGGTAATCATGATTTACTTCTGAAAATGACGCATAAACATGACAAGCTTGGCTCCTTGATTTTTACCCCACTTGACTGGCAGTTACTCCGCAAATGCCCATGTCCAGTATGGATGGTAAAAGATCAGATATGGCCGGACCAAGGCTCCGTTGTAGTCGCGGTTAATTTATCTAATGAAGAATCATATCATCATGAGCTGAACCTGAAACTCGTTAAGGAAACTCAGGAATTGGCAAATCAAGTAATGAAAAACCCGGAAATTCATTTGGTCAGCGCTTATCCTGTTGCGCCACTGAATATCGCTATTGAGCTACCCGATTTCGATCCAAGTGTTTATAACCATGCCCTACGTGGTCAGCATCTTATTGCCATGAAAGAATTGCGCCAAAAATTCTGCATTGATGAAAAATATACTCATATCCATGAAGGACTACCGGAGAGTGTTATTCCCAAAATGTGCGATGAGATGAATGCGGGCATTATCGTTCTTGGTATCCTCGGCAGAACTGGGCTGTCCGCTGCTTTTCTAGGAAATACCGCAGAACATGTGATCGACCATCTTAAATGTGACCTTCTAACGATAAAACCTGATGGTTTTGAATGTCCAATTAAAGCCGTTAAAGAGTGATAGTAATAGCATGACAACCATCCATTTGGCGATAAAGCCCGAAACAGATTCTCATCCCAGGTTTTATCGCCAGATAAACGGCTCAGGCAGTGTAACACCCAAGATCTCCTCACGGGCTATACGCCAGAAAAGGCGAACACCCGCTTTAACTTGATAAGTTTCTTTTCCCAACACCTTAAAGATTAAACCACATTGATTAGGTAAACGACTGGTACCACTCGCTATACCCGTTTCAGCATCGTACTGAGGCGTCATGCGAGCCAGAATACGATCGTGGTGAACTTGAGGAGTGAGCAAGATCACATTGCCGAATACATGAAACGGCCCCATCACCCCTACGCTGTTCAACGGTTGTTTTTTCGGCTCCAGTACATAACGTTCCGCAAACAATATCTTGCCATCAAAATCAGTTGCCGTAATTCGTGATGAGTAAACATCAAATTTAAACCCTTGATCAGCAGGGTGGTATTTACGACCGGACATAATAATTTCAGAATAAATCAGTGTGGCAGTCGAGTGAATGGTTATTTGAGTGTCTGTGATAAACCGAGAACCACTGTGAGGTATAACCGGATCGGGCATCATTTCCAGATAGCCTCCCTGCTCTATCTGGATAGTTTGCACTTGCGCCGCATAGTTATTCACCATCGAATGAATTTTAGTAGCCGATTGGGTAGTAACATGACCAAACGCCTCTGGAGCAACATGAATGTCCAGCGCCAATCTATCTCCTTGTAAGATACATCCCGACGTGGAGATCATAAATACACACGGCATCTGCGGCAGTGCCTCATCCCAATACAGCGCCCGCTGCACCAAATAAGGAACCCGGCGTTTCATTTGCGCCAAAATGCTACGATCACCACGCCGGGCAAATCCCAACTGTAGATAGCCACTTTTACCGACATCACCGCTTGCCATCTGAGGCGGTTCATCCTGAAATAGTGCAAGTTCCGGCGCGTTGGCACCAAGATTATTTGCCCGTTGATACATTTCGCCAATAACTTCGCCAATATTTTGCGGCGAGCTGGTGGAAGTCATTGTGTCGCCTGTAATGAATGAGTAAACAGGAAGTCACGCATGATCATATTTACCAGCGTTTCAACACCCTCACCTGTTTTGCAATTGGTAAGGATATAAGGGCGCTGACCACGCACAATTTGAGTGTCATGCTCCATCACCGCCAGGCTGGCACCAACATAAGGTGCTAAATCAATTTTGTTGATCACCAGAATATCCGCCTGTACCAAACCCGGTCCGTTCTTGCGCGGAATTTTCTCCCCTTCGGCGACATCAATCACATAAATATAAAAATCTGCCAGCGCCGGACTAAAAGTGAGTGTCAGATTATCACCACCACTTTCAATTAACACAACATCGCTGTCAGGAAAACGCGCCTCCATCTCCTCTACCGCCGCAATATTCATACTGGGATCTTCGCGCACCGCTGTATGAGGGCAAGCGCCGGTTTCCACACCAAGTATCTTTTCTTCATCTAAAATGCCTTTCAAGGTACGTTTAACCTGTTTAGCATCCTCGGTGGTAACAATATCATTGGTGATAATCAGAGGTTTTATTCCGCGTTGAATCAAAATAGGTGTGATCACTTCAATAACGGCAGTTTTGCCTGAACCCACCGGACCGCCAATACCAATTCGAGTAATTTTTTTCACAGAGATTTCCTCACATGATTAAGAGGTGGTTAAAAGCAATATCAGGATTAAGTTAGTTACTGAACAGCCGGGTGAACGCGCTAACATGTAGTGCCGCTAGAACATCAGTCATAGGTGCATAAGATGTCATTTGGTCAATTCCCCCCTTTTCCGCCTCATCACAAAACAGTTCAATATCTTGATTTAATGAGAACAAGATACGTTGAATTTCAATATGGGTAACACGCATCAGGCGTATAGCCGCACTGAGTATCGTCATTGCTACGCCATATTGATGCATGACGATCACTTCACGTGGAGAAGCACCCAATGCGCTCATGACGACCGCCAAAGTAATCGGATAGGTACCTGCAGCAATATCGCTCTTTATTTGTGCTAACCACCATGCAATTAACGACTCACCGGTGACTTCAACTGCCATTTCCGCTAACTTTTTCCCCATCCGCGTAACCATAGTGCGACTTTCTTCATTTAATTTGCGGTTAAATACTGCCCAATCGTGGGAGATAGCAGCGTCATGCTGCCCACAATTCAGCGCCTGACTCGCGGCCACTACTGCGCGGCCATCACTACTCACTGCCTGTAACAGCGCTGTCCGCGTAAACTCGCTTAACGTTGCCACGTCATACACGATTTTGCTCTGAATGGCTGATTCCAGACCGTTTGAGAAAGAAAATGCGCCAACAGGCAGTACTGAATCCGCAAATTGCATGATTCTGATTAAGCGGAGAGCGTTCATTTTAGTTTAATCACATGCTGGTTCAGAAACGTATTATCGACATGAACGTGTGTTGCAGAATCCTCTGCGCCACCAAATAATAAACGAGCTTCGGCGTTACTAAGAGAAGGCAATATCTCTTCGCCTTTAACAAAGGAGTAAGGCAATGCGTGAAAGCCATGGGTTTTCATGACTGAATCCATGACCTTAGTTGATACTGTTAGCGGAATATAAATCTGGTGATTTTTAATCACTGACTTCCAATGCTGGTTACCTAGGGCATGACCAAGTTCAAAGCTGGTTTTCATTACCGTCTCTGAATCTAGTGACAGCAATGATTTCAAATGAATAACCATCACATCACGCAAGCTCATCTGGACAATAACCGCCAGCCCTTTGGTTTCATCCCACAATAAAACATCGCCGTCAGACAATACCTGATGACGGTCAAGGGAAATACCTAAATCCAATCCGTTAAGGGTGGATTTACGACAACGGCTTTTTTGCGCTTCCCATTGCGAAAGCACCAAAATATCCGGCGAGATCCCTTGCAAGCGATCTCGCCAGAAAACATCTTTTTTGGCATTACCAAGAATCTGTTCAATAACAATCATAAGATAACCCCTCTGAATGCGTGGATCGGTTAATCCGGCCAGAAAAAACGTTCTCTGACCAGCAGCAAAAAATAGACTAACTAAAGAAATAGCGCTGATTGAGCGCGACTGTCCTGACCGGTTTTACTGTGGCATATTCACCATTCACCTTGACGGCAAAGGTTTCAGCATCCACTTCAATGGTGGGCGTTTCAGCATTACGCACCATGTCTTTTTTAGAGATAACCCGGCAGTTGCGAACCGCCATCACCTGACGTTCCAAACCAAGACTCTCTTTTACCCCCAGTTCCATTGCCGCCTGAGATACAAAAGTGACACAGGTTTCCTGAAGGGTTTTGCCTAATGCGCCAAACATCGGACGATAAAATGTCGGCTGAGGTGTCGGCAGCGAAGCATTTGGGTCCCCCATCACCGCCCAATTAATCATACCGCCTTTGATGACTAACTTAGGTTTTACGCCAAAGAAACGTGGCTCCCACAGCACAAGATCAGCCATTTTGCCCACTTCAACTGAACCGAGCACATGACTTATTCCCTGAGCAATCGCCGGGTTAATCGTAATTTTGGCAACGTAACGTAATACACGGAAGTTATCGTTATGTGCTGAATCTTCCGGCAACTTGCCACGAGCCGCTTTCATGGCATGAGCAGTTTGCATCACGCGCAGCCAGTTTTCTCCCACTCGTCCCATTGCCTGAGAATCACTGGAAAACATCGACAGTACACCCATATCGTGTAAAACATTCTCCGCCGCAATGGTCTCCGGGCGTACACGGCTTTCCGAAAATGCAACATCAGCCGGCACTTTGGGATTAAGGTTATGGCAAACCATAATCATATCAAATAGTTCTGCCTGACTATTGATTCCGTAAGGCAGTGTGGGATTAGTCGAGCTAGGCAACACATTCATCTGGCTGGCAACTTTAATGATATCCGGTGCATGTCCACCACCGGCGCCTTCAGTGTGAAAAGTATGAATGGTGCGACCTTCAAAAGCATCAATGGTATCCTCAACATAACCTCCCTCATTCAGGCTATCGGTATGTACCACGACTTGAATGTCCATTTCATCCGCTACACGTAAGGCATTACGCAATGCAGAATGAGTTGCGCCCCAATCCTCGTGCACTTTCAGACCGGCAACGCCAGCTTTGATCTGTTCAACCAGCGGCATTGCTACCGCAGCATGGCCTTTTCCCAAAATACCTACGTTAACCGGTAAACCTTCAAAAGCACGCAACATACAGTGGATATGCCACGGGCCGGCGGTAACAGTAGTGCCGTTAGTGCCATCGGTGGGGCCAACACCACCGCCAAAGAAAGTTGTCACACCATTGGATAAAGCATGTTCAGCTTGTTGAGGAGAAATAAAATGAATATGGGTATCGATGCCAGCAGCCGTGAGGATGAGATGTTCTCCAGATATAGCATCAGTACTGACACCAACCACCATACCTGGCGTGACGCCATTCATCATGTTGGGGTTACCGCTTTTACCTATCCCGACAATGCGACCCCTTTTTAGGCCGACATCCGCTTTAATGACTCCTTGTCGGGCATCCAAAATCGTGACGCTGGTAATCACCAAATCCAACACGTTTTCGCTGGTCATACAGTTATCCGCACCCATACCATCACGCAGTGATTTACCTCCGCCATAGACCGATTCATCACCATAGCCACGCAGATCTTTCTCAATTTCAATAAATAGATTGGTATCACCCAAGCGGATCTTATCGCCGGTCGTTGGGCCAAAAAGACCTACATATTCCTGTCGGGAAATGGTTGGCATAATTTATTCCTTTGTTCGAAAGATTTTCCAACGTTCGTCAACTCTACCTTGAATTTATTCGATAACTTTATACCCGTCATCTTTCAAGTTGCCTCTTTGTTGGCTGCACTCGCTCACCCCGGTCACATAGCTACCTATGCTCCCGGGGATTCTCTCCCTTGCCGTCGCAATCCATCTTGAAATCCATAGGGTATATAACTCAATTCTACTACCCAGCATGCAACCAGGTTTTTTCCACAGGTTCATCAATAGCAACCAGACTTTTACCTGCCCAACCATCGACTAAATTATTAAATCCATAAACGTTTTGGTTCCCACCAATCGGGATTAATGACACTTCAATTTCGTCACCGGGTTCAATACGGATAGCGGTTGTTGCCGTGATATTAAGTCGTTTACCAAACGCCGCCGCACGATTAAATTGTAAAGCTTTATTTACCTCAAAAAAATGGAAATGAGATCCCACCTGAATAGGACGATCACCAGAATTACGAACTTTTAATTGAATAACCGGACAATCTTCATTAAAGGAGATCGGGTCTTTAGCCAGAATATATCCCCCCAATGGAGTAATATCTTCTTTATTATTTTTTTCCATCGGAAAATCTCCACGTTAAGACGTGAGTCAAGACATAAGTTAATATTTTGTCTAGATCATTTTTCCTGCTATTTACAATTTGTTTCAGCAATCATTGAATGGGATCATGCACCGTGACCAAGCGACTACCATCAGTAAATATTGCTTCAACCTGTACATGCGGAATAAGCTCAGCGACGCCATCCATCACATCTTCTTTAGTCAGAACGTGTCTGGAATCATCCATCACCTCTTCCAGTGTTTTCCCCTCTCTGGCACCTTCCAATGCAGCCGCAGTAATAATCGCAACGGCTTCAGGATAATTGAGTTTTAAACCACGAGACTTACGCTTTAATGCGACATCAGCCAGTGTATATACCATGAGTTTTTCGATTTCCCTTGGTGTTAATTGCATAAAACCCCCTAATCATTGGTTATTCCATACGGCCACACTGCTATGTCAATATATAACTTAATACGATTTTTCCAACAAACTTTATTCAAAAGCTGCTGTCCATCCGAATATTGATTGAGATAATCTTTTAGTAAAAAAGCTTTGACACAAAGACCATAATATGTCAATTAAGATCATTCTTCTCAACACAGGTTAGTCCTCTTACCTCTTATTTAAGTTTATCCAAGGTAATATTACAAGCTGATTAGTATGCCTACTTAGTGAAAAAATTATAGGTCATGAAGTCAGAAAATACTTACTATTTTTTTGACTTCTAGCAATCACCCGTAAGGCGGGTTTTACATTCACAGATTTACAGGTATTCCATATATGAATAATGTAACGGATAAAAAACGTGCTGTATCTCTTCTTGTTATTTTGATTGCCGCCAACATACTGGCTTGGGTTTGGGCATTTATCGCTTTCCGTCATCATGCGGTTATGATGGGGGCAGCCCTGCTGGCTTACGGTTATGGACTGCGCCATGCAGTTGACGCTGATCACATCGCGGCAATTGATAACGTCACCCGTAAACTGATGCAACAGGGTAAATCACCCATTGCCGTCGGCGCTTTCTTTTCTCTTGGGCACTCTACCATTGTTATTCTGGCCTGCTTCGCCATCGTCCTGACCTCTATGGCGTTTAAAGATCAAATGGGTTGGGTTCATGACTATGGCGGTATTGTTGGCACCTTAGTTTCTGCCTGCTTTCTGCTAGCAATAGCACTGATTAATTTGCTGATATTAAAAAGCGTCTATCAAAAGTTTCAGGAGCTCAAACGTGGAAGAGATCTAGCTAAAAGTGATTTTACCGAACTAGCAACAATGCCAGGGGGAATCATGACGCGCCTGTTCCACACGGTTTTCCGACTGGTAAGCAAAAGCTGGCATATGTATTTGGTCGGTTTTCTGTTTGGATTGGGTTTCGACACCGCTACCGAAGTTGGGCTATTAAGTATATCTGCCGCCGGTTCTCTCAGTGGACTTCCTCTGTGGTCGTTGATGGTATTCCCGGCGCTATTTACCAGCGGTATGGCACTCATCGACTCACTGGATAATTTTATTATGGTCGGTGCCTATGGTTGGGCATTTTCCCAACCAGCACGCAAGCTCTACTACAACATGACCATTACTGCGGCTTCCGTTGCCGTAGCGCTGTTCATTGGCGGATTGGAAGCGCTCGGACTTATCGCTGAACAGTGGGATTTGCATGGCGTTTTCTGGAACACTATCGGGGCATTAAATGACAATATGGGCAATGTTGGTTTTTGGGTCGTCGGGATTTTTATTCTGTTCTGGACCTTATCGGTGATGAATTACCGCTGGCGGGGCTACGATACGCTGGAGATTAAGTAATATTTACATAGCGGGCAATGTATTACATCCCGAAAGGTTGTTATGCTCGCTACCTAATGATAGCATTTGTATTACTAGTGATATCATTGTGAGAAGGCTATGCATAAACAAACGAAACAGACAATAACCCTTCGCTTAGATGAAGGGTTGAAAACACGTATTAAAGCACTGGCTGATGCACAAGGCATTTCTGCCCATTCTCTTATGGTACGTTCAATTGAAAGCGAAATTGATACTTTGGAGGCCAGACAACAATTTTTACGCGATGCCCAAAACGCCTGGTTAGAATATGAAACTACCGGCTTGCATTTAACTGGCGGTGAACTTTGCAATTGGCTGGATGCTCTTGCTCGTGGCGAGGACAAGGAACCCCCTGAATGCCATCTGTAATAGTCACTCCAGCAGCCATGAGAGATATAAATCGCCTTATTGATTTTTTACATCAACGCGATACAGCGGCTGCAAAGTCGGCATTTAATATCATTAGCAAACATATCCAAGCACTGGAATCTAATGTTTTAGCTGGACGGCCAACAGAAATTTATCCATTCTTTGAATTAATTATCCCTTTTGGCGGTACAGGCTATGTATTGCTATACAAAGAGCTTCCCAGAAGTAATACTCGTTACATCGTGGCTCTCCGTCACCAGAGAGAAATCAAATATAAGAAGCACTAACTTAAACATTAATAACTAGTGAACCGTAAATTAAGTAAACAACGGATGTAATCTCTGTCTCTTAATCAAGAAATTTGACTAAGAGACAGTAAATCTATCAAATCTGTAAGTTAAAACGATAGAAAATCACAGTGCACGTAGGATTGCCTCTACACTCGCTTTCGCATCACCGAACAACATTTGGCTATTGTCTTTAAAGAACAGTGGATTTTGCACACCGGCGTAACCTGTGTTCATTGAGCGTTTGAACACAACAACATTTTGTGCTTTCCAAACCTCCAGAACGGGCATACCCGCAATTGGGCTATTGGGATCTTCCTGTGCCGCAGGGTTAACAGTGTCGTTGGCGCCAATGACCAACACAGTATCGGTATCAGAGAAATCATCATTGATTTCATCCATTTCAAGAACAACGTCGTAAGGCACTTTTGCTTCTGCCAACAGCACGTTCATATGCCCAGGCAAACGCCCCGCGACGGGATGAATACCAAAGCGGACGTTGACGCCTTTCTCACGTAGTTTGTCCGTGATGTCATGTACCGGATATTGCGCCTGTGCAACAGCCATACCGTACCCCGGCGTGATGATAACAGAAGTTGAGTTTTTCAATAGTTCAGCAACGTCTTCCGCTGTGGTTTCACGGTACTCGCCCATCTCTTGCTCATCACCGGTTGAAGAACCATCAGTACCAAACCCGCCGGCAATCACACTGATAAAAGACCGATTCATGGCTTTACACATGATGTAAGAGAGAATCGCCCCCGAAGAACCAACCAGTGCACCCGTTACAATCAGCAAATCATTGCTCAACATGAAACCTGCCGCTGCCGCGGCCCAGCCCGAATAGGAGTTCAGCATTGAAACCACCACTGGCATATCAGCACCACCGATGGAAGCAACCAAATGCCAACCAAACACCAATGCAATTGCTGTCATAAGCAACAACGTGAACACTTGCAGACCTGTACTTTCCGTTTTCACAAAAGTCATCAACAGCACAAAAGAGATCACCAGCGCTGCAAGGTTTAATTTATGACGATTTGGCAACATCAACGGCTTAGAGGAAATTTTTCCACATAATTTACCAAATGCCACAACAGAACCGGTGAAGGTAACCGCACCAATGAAAACCCCCAAGAAAACTTCCGTCAGATGGATATTTTCCATCACGGGTTCTGCAAAACTATCGTGAGCAATAAAGCTATTAAAACCGACCAGCACGGCGGCCAAACCAACAAAACTGTGCAGAATAGCAACCAATTCCGGCATTTCGGTCATTTCAACTTTATTTGCCAGACGAATACCAATCACCGCACCGATCACCATCGCCAGAATAACCCAGACAACACTTCCGGTATCAGGCCCGAAAATAGTCGCAATCAACGCGATTGCCATCCCGGTGATACCAAAAATATTTCCGCGTTTAGAACTTTCATGACGAGATAAACCTGCCAGGCTGAAAATAAATAAAATGGCGGCAACAATATATGCTGCTGTAACGACTCCACTCGACATTAGTTACCCCTTAGTCCTTACGAAACATTTTCAGCATGCGTTGAGTGACAGTGAAGCCACCGAAGATATTAATGCTGGCAATAAGAACAGCAATAAATGAGAAGAAACTTACCCATCCACCATCACCAATTTGTAATAACGCCCCAACGACAATAATCCCCGAAATGGCATTAGTTACCGACATTAACGGTGTATGCAATGCATGGCTGACATTCCAGACCACGTAATAACCCACCACACAAGCCAACGCGAAAACAGTAAAGTGAGATAAGAATTCTTTTGGCGCAACATTGGCTAACCAACCGAACAAGATAACAACCAATGCCAATAAACCATATTTCAACCAAGGTGAAACGGGTTTCGCCGCTGGCTTTTCTGCTTTAACTGATGCCGGTTTTGCTTGCGGCTGAACCGAAACTTGAATGGGTGGCGCCGGCCAGGTCATTTCGCCCTCTTTGACAACTGTCACGCCACGAATAACAACATCGTCAAAATCAATATTGATTTCGCCATTTTTCTCTTTGCACAGTAACTTCAGCAAATTAACCAAGTTAGTGCCGTAGAGTTGTGAAGATTGTGTTGGCAAGCGGCTTGGCAAATCTGTGTAACCAATAATTTTCACACCATTTGCAGTAATAACCAATTTATCTGCTTGCGTTAATTCGCAGTTCCCTCCGGTCTGAGCGGCCAGATCAACAATCACACTACCCGGCTTCATGGATTCAACCATCTCTTTGGTGATAAGACGCGGAGCCGGTTTCCCTGGAATTAACGCTGTTGTTACAATGATATCAACTTCTTTTGCCTGTTCAGCAAAAAGCGCCATCTCCGCTTTAATGAAGGATTCAGACATGACTTTTGCATATCCGTCACCACTACCGGCCTCTTCTTCAAAATTCAGCTCAAGAAACTCCGCCCCCATGCTCTGAACTTGTTCTTTAACTTCAGGACGAGTATCAAATGCACGAACAACCGCGCCCAAGCTGCCCGCAGCACCCACAGCAGCTAAACCAGCAACACCGGCACCAATAATCATCACCTTGGCTGGCGGGACTTTTCCTGCCGCAGTAATCTGACCAGTAAAGAAACGACCAAATTCGTGAGCGGCTTCAACTATTGCACGATAACCGGCAATATTTGCCATAGAACTCAACGCATCCAGCGATTGTGCTCTGGAAATACGCGGTACTGAATCCATCGCCAACACCGTGACTTTGCGGTCTGATAACTTCTGCATTAACTCAGGGTTTTGCGCTGGCCAGACAAAACTAACCAACGTACACCCTTCCTTCATTAATGCAATTTCATCATCCTCAGGAGCATTAACCTTTAGAATAATATCTGAACGCCAAATATTATGACGATCAGTAACTTCAGCACCTACTTGTTGGTAAGCACTATCCTCAAAGCTAGCTAAATGCCCTGCGCCACTCTCAACAACGACATTAAATCCCAATTTCAGCAGGTGTTCCACCGTGTTCGGTGTGGCTGCAACACGTGCTTCATTGGCAAGTCGCTCCTTCGGTACACCAATACGCATAATGTTCCCTTCCTAAAGCCTAAGATTAATGATGATTATTGCTTGTTACAGTCAATTTAGCGACTAAATTAACTTTATTACTGCCATCAGTAAAATCTATCAACAAATATTTTGATAACAAATTGAAAATATTATCGATAATAGATAACTAATGCGTAAAATAACTAACTAGTATTACCGGTGTAGTATTACCCGGTGCAAATCACACTTTTAACTGAACCACTCGCTATGCTGATAAAAACTTATGGCGCCCTATCCTATAAACTTGCATTCATTCATACTGATAGCATAAATTCGTGGGACATTAGCTATTATTACATGTAATAATTATCGGCTATGTGATGCATAACCATGTTCAGCAAGTTACAACTATTTAATGCGCAAGGTGGAAGAATTTTTTATGAAGCTGAAAACAACGATCATTGCAGCAGCGGTATTCTCATTAACGGGTATTACCACTGTTCAAGCAGCTCAAGAGTTATCCCCGGAGAAAGCGGCAGAGCTGAAACCATTTAAACGTATTACGGTTACAGGCCCTTTTAATGCTATTTATGAAGCTGCCGATGCGGTTTCCCGTCGTGCAGACAAAATGGGGGCAGATGGGTTTTATATCCAAAGCCTTGACGATCTAAATAATAGCGGCAATCTGCGCGTTACAGCTGATCTGTATCACAAAGATGCAGAGGAAATTGATAATTCACCTAAATATCGTATATTCCGCGGCATCAAAGAATTACCCAAAGCAGAAGCTATAACGTTGGAACCATTCGATACAGTCACTATTAACGGCTTTTACGACAATGAACCCGATTTGAATGAAGCCATTGCAAAAGAAGCTAAGAAAAAAGGCGCTGCGGCTTTCTTTATTGTTCGTCAGGTTGCAATCAATGATGGTGGTAATCAGACAGTGACAGCTTATGTTTATAAAGATGATGCGCCAAAACGCCAAATTCAGGCTGATGAAGCTGTTATCCCGGCAGATTCCGATTCTGGACGCATTGCATTGGCTGCTGGTGGCGCATCAGCTAAGAAAGTAGAAATTCCTGGTTTAGCCTCTTCAACTTCAACCAGTAATTCTGTTGGCCGCTTCTTTGAAACCCAGTATTCTAAAGGTAAACGTTACACGGTAACGCTTCCTGATGGCACAAAAATCCAAGAATTAAATAAAATCAGCGCTGCTCAGATGGTTCCTTTTGAGTCCATCACCTTTTCAGGTTACTACAACAGCATGCCTGATGTTTCCTATGAAGTGGCTAAACGTGCCGCAGCTAAAGGTGCTAAGTACTATCATATTACCCGTGAATGGCAATCCAGCGGTGGAACCTCCACTATCAGTGCAGACTTGTTTAAATAATCTATTTAACCCAAAAAAAGGCACACATGATAATCATATGTGCTTTTTTTATTTATAAAGATAATAAAGTTATTCAAATTAGTTAGAGGATTTTAATTTCGAATCGATACAATCAATGGCGTTCTGTATCGTCACTATTTTTTCCGCTTCTTCATCATCAATAGTTATCCCGAAATGCTCTTCCAGAGCCATAATCAGTTCAACATTATCTAACGAGTCGGCACCTAATTCCTCGAATGTTTGTGTATTAAGAATTTGGGTTTCAGGTATTCCAAGTTGCTCTGCAACAACACTTTTGACACGATTCTCTAAATTTTCCACGCTGTATTTTCCTAGATGTACCAATTACAAGGGGAAACAGAAACAGGTTGTTTCCCCATTCTTCATTAACACTAAGATTAAATATTTACACGACAGTCAGGTGCATGAATGCCCCTGTGAATCTGGCACTTTCAGGGATAAAACATAACAGACGTTGATCTTTCTTCAATTTACCCGACTTCATAAGCTCATCCAACATGATATAAATAGAAGCCGATCCGGTATTTCCTTTCACTGATAAGTTAGTAAACCAACGCTCTTGTTCAATACCAAAATTAATATCTTCAAGACCCTCGGAGAATTTCATGCGGAAATATTCAGATGAGTAATGAGGCAAGAACCAATCAATAGATTCTGCCGATAAGTTACGATCAGCAACTATCCGTCTCAATGGTTCGGTAAGTGTGAATTTAACGACCCTCTCATTTAAATATCTGACATCTTGTTTGATGCAGAAAACAGAATATGCAAGCCAATCAGCCTGACTCATTTGAGCCCAACCTTTCAAACTGCCATCTGCTAACTTTTCTCCACCTGAGTACATACATGTCTCTTGCTCATTAGCAAAAGAGTAAATATCTATCCAATCAATTCGTAATGAAACACCATCAGGTCGAGGTTTGTTTTCAAGTAAAGCAGCGCCGGCACCATCAGAAAGCATCCAACGCAGAAAATCTTTTTCAAAAGCGATTTCAGGGCGTCGTTCCAGTTCTGCAACCCGAGCTTCGTTTTCACTCTGGAAATTGCGGGCATGCAATACAGTGGAAGGTACTTCCGACGTTGTTGAAACCGCATTACTTGTCGCTCCCGAGAGAACGGACAAATAAGCATATTTCATCGCTGTCATACCGGCAGCACAAGCACCGGAAGTTGAGATAACTTCACAGGGTTTATTTTTGAGCTCTCCATGAACCATGACACCATGACCCGGTATAATTTGATCAGAAGTACCACTGCTTGCTGCCAGACTTTGCATATCATCTAAAGAAAAGTGTTCATCAACCAAGCCTTTTACTGCTTCAGCCGCTAATTGAGCAGATGTATAAGTTGTCTCACCTGTCTCCGGATCCAGTGCATAATGGCGATATTTGATACCATTATTGCGAAGGACTATATGACGAGATCTTGATGGACGACCACCAACAAAACCAAGGACAGATTCCATTGTATTATTATCTATTGGGTTTCCCGGCATAAACGCGGAAACTTTAGTGATATAAACGTTGTTACTCATTTACTTATTTATCTCCTTATCATCATAGCGGGCAGAACCAGAAGGTTGTTCATAGTATTTCTGTAACTCATTAAGACGTTCTTTAAGTAATGGGGTAAGCAAACGGCGAACAACCACTGAAATAGGAAAAACAACTAGTACCATCAATATTAAATAGGTTACAAACAACGCTAATAAAGAGCGTCTTACCCATATCCCTCGTTTGCCCACACGGCAAATCAACCCGGACCAAAATCTAAATCCTCGATGCGCCGCACGTTCACCGAAAATAAAAGCTTGGTCGACAACCGCTGCTCCCATACCTTTCAACATTGGAGCATCAACTTTCTCTTTATCCGTTTTGAGCGCTGCCAACAATGCATCACCAAAACGTGTAGCATCTTTAACGTCTTCCTCCGATACGCCCGCCCGCGGTAAGCTAGGGAATGGCTGTCTTTTTCCTGTCATTAGCCATATCGGGGTTGTGAATACTGTTGCAAAAAAGTTTGCTTTATCAACAAAGACCACATTATCGCGCAAATATGCTCCACTTTCATGCAACAATCTTTTGACAGTTTCCTGAGCTATCAACCACATGTTGCGGCAAGCAATAACTGTCACCACCGGTCGGCCATTAAGTAAACGCTTTCCTTCTTCACTCTTAAGAAATGCCACTATCGGAGGAGCAGGTGATAAATACCAAACTTGGTAGCCTAATATGACCAAATCAAAAGGTTCTTCGTCTTCCAGATTCAAAGGCGCTAGCTCAGGCGGATGTAACTGCACTGTTTCTGGGAAAACATCAACAAATTTAGAAAACTTCCAGGGAAATTCAAATTCTGGAATCGGTTTCAGAATAACTTCACGGATGTATATCTCTTCAGACTCTTGCAGGGGTGAAATTAAGCTTTTTACCACCTCGATCAATTGGCCACTTTGGGAATACGACACCACAAGAACACGTTTCATATGTTCTAACCTTTATGAATATTTAATACTGAGCCATTCATCGGCACCTAAAAGATAAAAATTTTAATGACAACTGTCCTCTAACCATCTAAGAATATTTTTTGGCATACGTACATATAATCATTCCTGAAAATTAAAAACATATACAAGAAAAATAAGTTAATAAATCACAGAGTAATATTTTCACAAACAATATAAATCAAAACAGTCGTTGTCAACATGATTTTTTTATTTTTATATAAGATTAGTTTTATATCACATTGTAGGAAATTAATTAGTTACTGATAGAAAAATCAATGAAAAATATATTAACTTGAATATAAGATTAACAAAATCAATTAAAATCGAAAAAATATTTAAATTAAATCAACGAATTAAAAAACATTACATCTTTTTAATTTAATAAGATATTCATAACATTATGAAATTACATATCTAATAGATTAATTTAATAATATGACATAAAAACAAGAGATTATTATTACTTAGCAATAATATTGCATAACAAAATGAAAACTAGAGGTAAATTAGAGATAAAACTTTATCTTTCACAATTATTTTTATTAAATTTTGAGATCGATCGAAAAAATTAAAATAAAAATTACTTAATTAGTAATAACACTATACCAATGGATTTCAAGATGTATCGCGACGGCAAGGGAGCGAATCCCCGGGAGCATAGGTAACTATGTGACCGGGGTGAGTGAGTGCCGCCAACAAAGAGGCAACTTGAAAGACGACGGGTATATATACCCTATGGATTTCAAGATGCATCGAGACGGCAAGGGAGTGAATCCCCGGGAGCATAGATAACTATGTGACCGGGGTGAGCGAGTGCAGCCAACAAAGAGGCAACTTGAAAGATGACGGGTATAGTAATTCATGCTTATTACCTATTTACCTTAGTACAATAAACAGCATGATAAAAGTAACTCATATCAGCTTATAAAAACAAATTGTATCTCACTAAATTTACCATCAAATAATGCATAAATTTTATAGTTATTTGCATAGAAAACCATTGCATCCAGCTCATACCCTTCGTAGAATCCCCCCCTATTTCTAGGTTCAATCAGTTTGTTTCTCCGCCCTGTACAGCTTGGAAGCGATGAAAACCCGATACCCAGTTCACCTTTGTGATCAGGATAACAAACTGGTTAATAATGCAGTTTATGTCATATTAGGAACATATTTTTGGAAAAGAAACTAGGTCTCACAGCTCTTACTGCTCTGGTACTCAGCTCTATGGTCGGTGCGGGTGTTTTCAGCTTACCGCAGAATATGGCTGAAATCGCCAGCCCGGCAGCGTTAATGATCGGCTGGGGAATAACAAGTGTCGGTATCCTGTTCCTGGCTACCGCACTGTTACTGCTCTCTCGTCTTCGTCCGGATCTTGATGGAGGGATTTTCACTTATGCCAAAGAGGGCTTTGGTGAGCTAATAGGCTTCTGCTCTGCCTGGGGATATTGGTTATGCGCAGTCGTTGCCAACGTTTCCTATCTGGTTATCGTTTTTGCCGCTCTAAGTTTTTTTACTGATAAAGAAGGCATTGTCATCTTTGGTGACGGCAATACTTGGCAGTCCCTATTGGGAGAATCTATTCTACTCTGGTTCGTACATTGGTTAGTACTCCGCGGCGTTCAAACCGCAGCCGGAATCAACAAATTGGCGACAATGGCAAAATTACTGCCTTTAGGTGCTTTCATCATACTTGCCGCCATAGCTTTCAAAATGGATATCTTTCATTTCGACTTTAAAGGCATCGATCTAGGGGTTCCTGTCTGGCAACAAGTAAAAGATACCATGTTAATTACCCTTTGGGTTTTTATTGGTATTGAAGGTGCTGTTGTGGTTTCAGCCAGAGCGAAAAAACGGACAGATGTGGGTATTGCAACCATGCTGGCTGTCATTGCGGCGTTAGCAATATACATCTTGGTCACCCTACTCTCCCTTGGATTAGTACCACGACCTGAGTTAGCAGCAATGCGCAATCCATCAATGGCAAACCTGATGGTAGGACTTGTTGGTTCCGCAGGTGAAATCATTATTGCTGCCGGATTGATTGTCTCCGTCTGTGGTGCTTATCTGAGTTGGACAATCATGGCAGCCGAAGTGCCATTTATCGCTGCCCAACACGGCTCTTTTCCAAAAGTATTTAACCGGCAAAACCGCAATAATTCGCCATCATCTTCATTGTGGTTCACTAATGGCGCGGTACAACTCTCTCTCGTTTTGATCTGGTTGAGTGGAAGCAACTACAATTCATTGCTGACAATTGCATCAGAAATGATTTTAGTACCCTATTTCCTTGTCGGAGCATTTCTTTTAAAAGTCGCTTTTGATCGTAGCAATAAGGGGTTATTACTCATTGCTGTTGGAACATGCATTTATGGCATATGGCTGCTTTATGCATCCGGTTTGATGAATTTGCTATTGTCTGTTGTTCTCTATGCGCCAGGTCTTATTGTTTTTTTGTATGCACGCCGCCAAAACCCGCAGAAAAATAGCTTACATCTGGCTGAAAAGCTCACTATTGTCGCATTGCTGATAACAGCAATCCCTGCCACTGGGTTGCTAATCAAGTAATCTCGTCAGATCCAGCCATTATTTTCTTGTAATGGCTTTCTGGATTTTCATATAGCAGTTTGTTTGGTTTTTCGTTGTTCTGTCATATTTTTGTTGTTGTTATCTTTATAAGTATGTTGTAACTAATATTGTTAATACAACTTGATTGGTATGATTCTTTAATCAATTCGGTTGAATTTGAAAGGTAGAGAAAGTCATATATAACAGATACATAATCTCTTAGCGTGGTTTTTTGCGTGGCTGGACCTCAACCCCCTATTCCAGATCATCATCGGCAAAGGTGTAAAACTGGTATCTATATTTGTCCTATTGGAATCGTCTCTGCCTAGAGCATTCGCACCAAAACAAAATTCGTTACGAATGCCCTGATAGAAACCAGATATTGTCCTTAAGTTATTTCAATTTGTCGGACCAATCCGCAATTGCATCCGCTGCTTCGATCGGCTTCTCAGCAGGTAGCGCGTGGCTGGCCCCGTCAATCACTGCGACAGTAACACGGTTACCGAACTCATCCTTCGCCTCCATCCGAGACGATTCAGGTCGGAACGGGTCGGAACCAGCCCGTAGATCGAGGATTGGCACCGCCCCGCCAGCCCACCAATCCTTGCGATTGGTTAGCTCGCGCGCCGAAGACTGACTTTTTATGACATCAGCATGCCAACCCTCAAGCCAAGGCGTTGGATCATTGCCTGCCGCGAAGAAGGCAAGCCTAAGTTTCGTCAGCCGCTCCTCACGAGTGGATTCAGGATCACTAATCACCATGATCGCATCCGAGAGCTCCGAGGGCCAAGATTTCGCCGCCCCTGCCAGAAGTACTATGCCACGCGTCATTTCGGGATAATCCGAAGCAATCGTCTTGGCGATCCAATGGCCATAAGCGTGCCCCACCACAATTGCCTTACCTCCCTCCGCCGCAACTACTGCCGCAAAATCGCCGGCAAAGTCGTGGAAAGTCACATTTTCCATGGGTCCGGTCGACCCCGAGATTCCGCGCGGCTCGGGCAGAGCAACGCGATAGCCGCGTGCCACTAGTTGATTCGCGAGTGGCGCAAACTCCGCTGTTCCCCTCCCGGTTGAAGCAATCATCACAATCAGCGGTCCCTCCCCGCGCATCGAATATTCGATCAGCGCCGCACCATTGGTGACGGTTTTCTGCTCTACTTCCGTGGCTAAGACGGGCTGCGCGACTGCAAACACGATGGACAAGAATCCTAATGCAAAGACGAACTGTTTCATTTTTTTCCTTACAGAGTTAATTATAATAGAAAGTTCACATGAGAAAACTATAGAGCCATTTAATCCAGATGACTTACTTCTTAGAATAAACATTCTCAAGGAGAAAAAATATTAGCGAGAAATGATAGAACAGCAAAAAAATAACTTTTTAAGTGTAATAAATTAATTGTGATATAAATCACAATTAATTTTCTAACCAATTATTAATTAAAAGATATTCTCATTGACCAGCATAATGATTTATTACATATAATAAATAACATTAATATTAAAAAATAATCCTGTTTAAGTAAAAGATGCAGATAAAAATCTTAAATATAATATATTATCGAGTCATTCTTTGGATTTTTCATAATTAATCGCTATGATCGCCTAACTTTATCCCTAAAAAGACACATTTTGAGTTATCGTTGTTGTTATCGGATAAAAGCTATGAATATTTACATGCTGTATTGATGTTTATACAGTTCCAATTAAATCAATATTTCTACTTCCCTGACGCCATGCACGTTAGGGTTAGGATCTATTTACAATGAAAGCTAAACTGATTATTTCATCCTTACTTGTATCTTCTGTACTTATTCCTGTAGCAAATGCAGCGGACGGAAAGATTAACTTTACCGGTAATATCATCTCTAATGCTTGTAAAATCGATACTGACTCTGCGAACCAAAACGTAAACATGGGAACAATTAGCTCAACTGCATTTAGTGGTGTAGATAGTACTGCGGCTGCCACCCCCTTTAGTATTAAAATGAGTGATTGCCCACCAGAGCATACCCATGCACAAGTTAAATTTGACGGGCAGATAGACAGTAAAAATAATAATCTTCTGGCTTTATCCAATGATAAAGGTCAAGAAGTTGCTGGTGGTGTTGCTGTTGGTATCTATGAAGAAGATAATTCAACGCTAATTCCTTTGGCACAAGCTTCCAAACTCCAGGCTTTTACTGATCAAAAAACCGCAGAACTGAAGTTCATTGCAAAATATGTTGCAACAGCTCAAGCAATTAGCCCAGGATCGGGTGATGCAGTCGCTAATTTTACGATTGTTTATAACTAAAGCAGGCCAAATTTAGAACAGAACTTCATCCGCGTTTTGTTTCTAATAAAGAAGTACGGGGCATGGATGCCCGCAAATCCCACAAAATAATATAATAAAACGGAGATGTTACTGTGCAGTATCAACGTCTATTGACAATAATTTTTCTATATATCATCAGCATAAATTTCGCTATCGCAGGTGTCGTCATTGGTGGAACTCGTGTTATTTACATGAGTGACAAAAAAGAAGCGTCTATTTCTATAAATAACCCGGAAAAAGACGCCCCTTACCTGATTCAATCTTGGATCCAAGATGAAAATGACAATACGAAAACCCCTTTTATCGTTACTCCTCCCATCTTTAAACTCACAGCAGGCCATGAAAATATCCTGCGTATTGTAAAAATAGAAAGTAACCTGCCTCAAGATCGGGAATCACTTTTTTGGTTAAATGTAAAGTCTATTCCTACCTCGGTGAAATCAGATCAGAATCAATTGCAAATAACAGTTAAGTCAAAGTTTAAATTGTTTTACCGCCCTGCAAATTTAGCAGAAAAGTCAAGTACCGCATACAAAAAGCTCAAATTCCGTACGGAAAATAATTCATTGATCGCAGAGAACCCCACCCCTTACTTCATTTCATTCTCTTACCTTAAAGTAGATCAACATGAAATAAAACCTGCGGGCATGATTAAACCCTTTAGCCAACTAAGCTGGCCTCTGCCAGCAAAGAACATAAAACAGGTAAATTGGAAAGCAATTAATGATTTTGGTGGTGCTACTGCCGAGGAAAAAACAACCATTTAATAAAACTATTACATTACTCTACGCCAGAAAATTAATTATGGGAAAGTACTCACAGCATAAGATTAATAAGCAACCATACAATATTGAACATTCATGGCTCTTATTAGTGCCATTTATAGCTGTTGGCGTACTTTTTTACCCGGCTAAAACTTATTCTGAAGATTATTTCAACATTCATGCACTGGAAATAGGTACTGATTTTGGTTCACCTGAAGACATTGATCTCTCTATTTTCACGCAAGATGACTATCCGCCCGGTATTTACTGGGTAGATATTTACCTTAATAGAGATAAAATAGATACCAGGAACGTAACCTTTGTCACGATAAATAATAAATTGCTACCCAAGCTGACAATTCAGCAATTACAGGATATGGGAGTAAAAGTTGATAGCTTTCCAGAGCTGATCAGTTTACCACCAGAAACAGAGTTGTCTGATTTAAGTCAATATATTCCATCAGCAAGCACCATCTTCAATTTTAGTCAGCAAAGGCTGGATATCAGTATTCCACAAGCAATATTACACAATCAGGCAAGAGGTTATGTTTCGCCTGAATTATGGCAGCAAGGATTAACTTCATTACTGATTAACTATAATTATAGTGGTTCAAATACCTGGCAAGATAATCCATCCGGCTCTACGCAGACCCATTATCTAAATCTTCGAACAGGCGCTAATTGGCAAGCATGGCGCCTACGCCATTATTCTACCTATACCAGTCGTGATAAAAGTTGGAAAAGTATTAACACCTATTTACAACGGGATATTCACGCACTAAAAGGACAATTAACGCTAGGTGATAGCTTTACCTCCTCCTATATTTTTGAGGGTGTTCAATTCCGTGGCTTACAATTAGCTTCTGATGACAATATGTTACCAGACAGCTTACAAGGTTTCGCTCCTAGTGTCCGAGGAATTGCTCAAAGTAATGCTCAAGTTACAATCAAACAAAACGGCTATATCATTTATCAAACTTATGTTTCACCGGGCCCATTTGTCATTAATGACCTTTTCCCAACGACAACAAGTGGAGATTTGGAAGTTATTATCAAGGAAGCAGATGGTCAGGAATATCGATCAACTCAGTCTTTTTCGACGATACCGATTATGTTACGGGAAGGAGGCTTGCAATATTCGATAACACTGGGCCAATATCAATTATCAAATAATCATGGGAGAGAACCTAATTTTACCCAAGGCGCATTAATCTATGGTTTTTCTAATAATATCACTACCTATGGTGGTACGATTTTTTCAAAAGATTATCAATCCGTTGCTTTAGGATCAGGTTATAACTTTGGTATATTGGGTTCTCTCTCTTTTGACATCACTCACGCTAACACCGATTTACCATCTAATATCAGTACCAAAGGGCAATCCTACCGTTTTCAATATGCAAAAGACCTTTCATTAACAGGAACTAATTTTACTCTGGCAGGTTATCGTTATTCGACACGTGGTTTTTATGATTTTAAAGAAGCCAATGACATAGATGATGCTAATAAAAGTGACTGGCGTTACCGCACTAATAAAAGAAGTAAATTACAACTGCATATTAATCAATCTCTGGGAAATTTTGGCAGTTTATATCTGTCCGCCTTTCAACAAAATTACTGGCAACAATCTGGCTATGAACGTAATATCAACGCAGGTTATAGCACCAATTATAATAATGTTAATTACAGCTTAAATTATACCTACAGCCAACTTCCAGATACGGATAAAAATGAGCAGATCTTTTCATTCAGCATACAGATTCCATTAGATCGCTGGCTAAAAAATAGCTGGACTAGTTATAATTTTAATACCAATAAAAACAAAGATATTTCCCATCAAGTAGGTTTAAGTGGCACAGCGCTGGAAGACGATAATTTAATCTATAGTTTACAGCAGAGTTACACGAATCACGGTACTGGCGCTGGCGGTCATATTCATGCGGAATATAAAGGCGCTTATGGTCAACTTAATACTGGTTATAGCTATGATCGTCATTCGCACCAATTAAATTATGGTCTTCAAGGAGGTATTGTTGCTCACCCATACGGCATTACGCTTTCACAACATTTGGGAGATACATTGGCATTAGTCCGGGCTGATGGCGCTCAAGGAATAAAGATCCAAAATAATGTTGGTATTGCCACCGATTGGAATGGCTATGCGATTATTCCTTATGTTAGCAGTTACCGGAAAAATCGGATTGCACTGGATACGCATTCATTAGCAGATAATGTCGATATTGACGTTAATGCCCAAACCGTTATTCCTACTCGTGGGGCATTAGTCCTGGCCGATTTTAAAACCCGGATAGGTCACAGAGTTCTCATCAATCTCTATTATCAAGAAAATCCTATTCCTTTTGGTGCAGTTGTCACGTTAGAAAAACGCCATGATATCGATGAAGTAAATAGCGCTATTGTTAGTCATGAAGGGCAAGTTTACCTCACTGGTCTACCCGATAGTGGACGATTATTCGTTAAATGGGGTTATAAAGATATTCAGGAATGTGTTGTTAATTACAAATTACCGGAAAAAAGTCCTTTATCCGGTATTTATATAATAGCAGCTCACTGTAAATAACCACCCACAGGAAAACGCTATGTTTAATATTTACAATAAACTTAAATATTTTCTCATTATCACCAACTTATTAATTGGTTTGATAGTCAGTTCTTATAGTTTTGCCGCTAACTGCCAGTTTGAGAAAGGATTTAAATCAGAAATCACTCATCTCTCTTTTGGAACCTTATATGTTCCAAGGGATCAACCTATTGGCACAACAATTTATGAATATCGGGCAGATGAATTAGACAATAAAAACAATATCTTCTATTGCGATACAAATGTTAATACGTCATGGGGATACACATCCTACAAAAGTGCAGAATACAACAAGGATGCTATTTACGAGTCCGGTATTCCCGGTGTAGGTATAAGAATAAATACTTGGAGTCCCGGCTATGGTATCGACTGGTTACCCCGTATTGCTAATAACCCCGTAAGCTGCGACAATTCTGGTCGTTGGTATTGTGGTAAAACATGGGGTTATTTGACCATTCAGCTAATAAAAATAGCACCAACAACAGGTTCTGGTTTTGTCAAAAATGAGCAGTTAATTCAAGCACGGGTAAATAACCACATCGTGCATACTTACCGTTTGGGAAATACCCGAATTATTACTAAAAGCTGTTCGCTGAAAGATACCAATATTACTGTTCCTATGGGAGATATCAAAAAAATAGATTTTTCTGGTATTAATAGCACCGCAGGATGGAAAGATTTTGAGATTATTTTAGATTGTGATGATGATGTCCAGATTCAATTAATGCTCGACGGAAAGAAAGCAAAAAATAACTTATATCACGTATGGGCGCTTGATCAAAATGATAATCATACAACTGCTTCCGGTGTAGGTATGCAAATTCTTTATAACAACCAACCTGTCATTATCCATTCACAAATCAATATTGGTAATAGCTATTCAGGTGGGAAGTTATCTATCCCTTTACACGCCCGCTATTTTCAGACCGATCGCAATATTACCCCTGGGCAGGCAAATGTAACCGCAACAATGACATTAACTTATCAGTAATTAATTTATCTGCATCAGTTATAGAAAGTTTATTTCTTGGCTGATGCGCTGTTATTTGATTGTTTTTATCTGAAAAATCTTTGAGAAAATTTCTCTTCGTGAAATCACAACATTATATATAAAATATTTTTTCTTTATTAGAGTCAATAAATGCAATAGTCGGAGTAATATAACGGCAAGGGAACGAATCCCCGGGAGCATAGATAACTATGTGACCGGGGTGAGTGAGTGCAGCCAACAAAGAGGCAACTTGAAAGATGACGGGTATATAATATTTATCAACATTATTATCAACTACCAGAGTAATACATTAGAGCGTAAGATCACTGCCTTGGTCAATAAAAACAATCGATAAAACAGCCATTAGTCGATCATTTAATGAGCGACTATATGAAATATATTTGTCAACTAGAAAATATTTTGATAAAGAATTGTTGGGGCAAAGAGGCTGAATATGAAAATAACAGCCATTAATAACGATATCCATATGGTTTTTTTTACATTTCGTTCTAATATGAAAAAATAGTTAACTAATATAGTTAAGAAGAAAAACGTTATAATTGACATAAAAAACATGGCGATGAATGGCATTTTGCACACCTTGTTTAAAAAAAATCCATAATGTCATCATAAATGAGAATGAAATAAAGTATTAGTGGTAAAAATAGCGTTTTCTAACACAATTAACAATTATTTTCAATAAATTTTATTGACGTGTTGTTTAGGTTCAGGTAAGTCAAATACGTCACAGATAAATTTGTGACCGGGCGTGGAAACCCAATTAGCTGAATGACGCAACTACATAAAATTTGGAACCCGCTCGCATATTAGATAATTAGAAAGAATAGTGACAAAGGAATTTTGGTATAATAAACCACTATTCAAACAGCAACAGTGTTAAAGAATGACCAAGTATCATAGTCTCAAGAATAAAACCATTGGTGGAATCGGTAAGATTAGCAGTTACGATATTGAATTCACTTTTAACGGCAAAAAACCACAAACCTTTCGGTTGGTATTCTTTCCATTAACTGACGATGTTGTCGGAGCCGAAAGAATTGCTGAAGTGTACGATGTTAATCCCAAAATTTTATTTGCTGTGTCTATTATCTTTTTCGATCAAGCTTATGAATTAATCCCTACAGACGAATTAAACGGTAGGACTCCATTTGATAAAATAGATAAAGCTGTTCATTACAATAGAAATGAAAATAACTACTTTTTTAATGTTTTAATATCATACATTCTGGATTATATTGAAGAATCTAAAGTTCATTACTTGTACTTTAGTGGTTACAGTGATTCTCATAAAAGAACCTATGAAAGACTTTTACAAAAGGTACAGTCAAGATTAATATTAGAGTATGAAGATTTAGGAGGAGGCGATTATGTTGTTAAAACGTGCTACAGCAACCAAGAAGAAGGCAACTCAGGCTGACTACGCTCGTAACCGCAAAAATAAAACCGCTATGGTTAATGCTTTCATTGAAGCTAACAAAGCCAAACATACGGAAAGTACCTGCTAACCAGCTCATTCGTTTTATACCCAATGGATTTCAAGATGCATCGCGACGGCAAGGGAGCGAATCCCCGGGAGCATAGATAACGATGTGACCGGGGTGAGTGAGTGCAGCCAACAAAGAGGCAACTTGAAAGATGACGGGTATAGTCTATCTAAATAAAAAGCCACCTTTAGAATAGGTGGCTTTGCTGATCTATAAAAAACTGCATCACAAATGTAAAATTTTGGACGCAGTTTAGAATATGACCGTCCTCTTTGATCAGGAAGCAATTTGCTCCATTGTTTGCAAGATTCGTTTATCAGAAACTGGATATGGCGTACCCAGTTGTTGAGCAAACAAGCTGATCCTCAGTTCTTCAATCATCCAACGAATCTCTTGCACCTCAGGTAACTGTTTCTGTTGCAGTGATAATTTCGCCAGCCATTGCTGCCACTGTTGCTGAACATTTTCGACACGCCCCATTTGTGCTCTATCTCTATGCGGATCAATTGCCAATTTTTCAAGACGGCGCTCAATACCTTGCAGATAACGCAGGACATCCGGCAAGCGTTTCCAACCATTAGTGGTGACAAATCCTTTGAAAACCAGACCAGAAAGCTGCTCTTTGATATCCGATAATGCCAAGGCAAATGAAATATCCACTCTCCCCTTGAGACGTTTATTGATAGCAAAAATAGTGGTGAGTATCTGTTCCACCTGCTTGGCTATTTCCACAACAGTATCATTCAACTCAGCCCGAACCTTGTCCTGTAGCTGAATAAAATGCTGTTCATTCCAAGCCGGCCCACCATTCCCTGCCATCAATTTATCCACACCACAGGCGATACAATCGTCAATCAAATCCAATACCTTGCCATAAGGGTTAAAATAGAGTCCCAATTTGGATTTATTCGGCAATTTCTCATGTAAGTATTTAATTGGTGAAGGAATATTGAGTAACAACAGACGACGGGTACCTTCCCACATGGCAATTTGTTGCTCCGGTTCGGTTTCAAACAATTTGATACCGATACTCTCTTTTTCATCCACCAGCGCTGGAAATGCTTTAACAGAGTAACCACCACGTTTCTGCTCATACCGTCCCGGTAATTCACCGAAACTCCAAATATGCAGCCCACTCTGTTCAATCCCATCATCAGCAACAGCGGAAAGTGTTTCCTGAACTTTCTCTTTCAAGCGTAATTTCAGCGCAGATAAATCTTTACTTTCAGCGATAGTCCGGTTCTTCTCTCCTACCACTCGGAATGTCATTTTGAGATGCTCTGGGACTTGCTCTAACTGCCAATCATCACGTGACACCGTAACACCAGTCATCCGCCGTAACTCTTTCTCAAAGCTATCTAACAAGGTCGATTGTGGTTGAGGTACCCGCTCCATAAATGCCTGAGCATAGTTTGGTGCAGGGACAAAATTACGACGAACCGGTTTCGGCAATGATTTAATCAGCGCAACAACCAGATCATAACGAATACCGGGGATCTGCCAATCAAACCCTTCATCCTTAACCTGATTCAACACCGGCAGCGGAATATGAACTGTCACACCATCAGCTTGCGTACCCGGTTCAAACTGGTAACTAAGCCGTAATTTCAATGCCCCTTGATACCAGTAATTAGGGTAATCCAGCGCACTGATTTTATCGGCATCGCCTTTGATCAACATATTTTTTTCAAAATTAAGCAAGTCCGGTTGCTCTTTACCTGTCTTCAGCCACCAGCGATCAAAATGGCGAGCAGAAACCACACTCTGAGGTATCCGTTGATCATAGAAACTAAACAAGGTTTCATCATCCACCAAAATGTCGCGACGACGGGATTTATGTTCCAGCTCCTCAATTTCCTCACGTAATTTCAGATTCACTCGGAAAAATGCATGTCGAGTTTGCCAATCGCCTTCCACCAGCGCATAGCGGATAAACAACTCACGGCAGAGCATTGGGTCAATTTTGCTGTAATTAACCAGACGACTAGCCACAATTGGCAAACCATATAAAGTGACTTTTTCTCTAGCCATTACCGCACCCTGAGATTTTTGCCAGTGTGGCTCGCTATATTGATATTTCACCAGATGCCCGGCTAACGCTTCAACCCATTCAGGTTCGATCCGCGCAACAATCCGCCCCCACAAGCGACTGGTTTCAACCAATTCCGCCGCCATTGACCATTTAGGCGGCTTCTTGAATAAACCAGAACCAGGAAAAATAGCAAAACGGGCATTACGCGCACCGGTATATTCCTGTTTATCTGTATCTTTTTGGCCGATATGAGATAACAGCCCAGAAAGTAACGCAGTATGAATACCACGGTAATCTGCATCCTGACTATTTACCGACAGACCAATTTCTTTTACAACTTGTCGTAACTGGGCATAGATATCCTGCCACTCTCTGACTCTCAGGTAGTTAAGATAATCTTGACGGCAAAGTTTGCGAAATTGCGAAGAGGAGAGTGCCTTTTGCTGCTCTTTCAAAAAATCCCATAATTTCAGAAATGCAATAAAATCGGAGTCTTTATCAGCAAATCGACGGTGTTTCTCATCAGAAGCCTGCTGTTTCTCCAGTGGCCTCTCTCTTGGGTCCTGAATAGATAGCGCAGAAGTGATCACCATCACTTCACGTACACAACCATGATGACGAGCTTCCAATACCATACGCGCCAACCGAGGATCAACCGGGAGCTGAGCAAGCTGTCGCCCTATTGATGTAAGACAGTAATTACTCTTAGCCGTTGTGTTCTGGTCAATAGCTCCAAGCTCCTCCAGAAGCCGAACACCATCCTGAATATTACGTTTATCAGGCGGTTGCACAAATGGAAATGCACTGACATCCCCAAGACCAATTGCCGTCATTTGCAGAATGACCGATGCCAGGTTAGTACGCAGGATTTCTGGATCAGTAAACTCTGGCCGAGAAAGGAAATCGTCTTCTGAATACAGCCGGATACAGATCCCGTCAGATACACGTCCGCAACGCCCTTTCCGCTGATTAGCCGACGCCTGTGATATAGGTTCAATCGGCAATCTCTGTACTTTCGTACGATAACTGTAACGGCTGATACGTGCATACCCGGTATCAATCACATATTTAATTCCCGGTACCGTCAACGAGGTTTCTGCCACGTTAGTTGCCAGCACAATTCTCCGCCCCGTATGTGATTGGAAAATTCGATTCTGATCACTGTTAGAAAGACGCGCAAATAATGGCAATACGTCGGTATGACGCAGATTCTGTTTATTCAGCGCATCTGCTGTATCACGAATCTCCCTCTCTCCACTCATAAAGATCAGGATATCTCCAGGCCCTTCACGGTTGAGTTCATCAACAGCATCAATAATTGCCTCAAGCTGATCCCGCTCTCCATCATTATCTTCCCCCATGACAGAACGATAACGCACTTCTACCGGATAGGTTCGACCAGAAACTTCGATAATTGGCGCATGATTAAAATGGCGAGAAAAGCGCTCAGGATCGATAGTCGCGGAGGTAATGATCACTTTCAAATCGGGACGTTTTGGCAGTAATTGGCGCAAATAACCCAGAATAAAATCAATATTCAGACTGCGTTCATGCGCCTCATCGATAATGAGCGTGTCATACTGTTTAAGTAGCCTGTCATTTTGCAGTTCCGCCAGCAAAATACCATCGGTCATCAGTTTAACTAACGTGTTATCGCCCACATGATCACTAAAACGGACTTTATAACCAACAGCAGAACCCACTGAGGTTTCCAATTCTTCCGCCAGACGATTGGCAACCGCACGAGCAGCCAATCGACGGGGTTGAGTATGACCGATAAGTCCTTTTATTCCCCGACCTAGTTCAAGACAAATTTTCGGGATCTGTGTTGTTTTACCCGAACCGGTTTCACCGGCAATAATGACAACTTGATGGTCACGAATAGCTTTGTAGATATCATCTTTCTTCTGGCTGACGGGCAAGTTTTCCGGATATTTGATCGTTGGACAAGCAGCCTGACGGTTAATGATTTTCTGAGACTCTTTCACCTTATATTGATCCTTGTAACTTCTTACTTTGCTAATTAGCCAGTTTTTATTGGCGATATAGTAACACATCCTATTTATTGGCAATAATTTCAGCTAGTATTTCCACCACGTTATATCAACGTGGATAAAAGTCTTTCAATAAATTTGAATTTTATTCTCTAAATATTGATCTGTTACCATAAGTCAATAACTCATAAAATAACTATATCGTGATTAACAAGTGAACTATCAAAGGTTAATTTTAAGGAATAAACATGAGTAAAGTTCTGGTTCTTAAATCCAGCATTATGGCGCAGCATTCACATACTAACCAAATGGCCGATTTCTTCATTGAAAAGTGGCAAGCCAATCATACTGATGACAGCATTACAGTACGCGATCTGACTGCACAACCCATTCCTGCTCTGGATAATGAACGGGTTTATGCATTGCGTCCGAGTGGCAATGAAATGACCGCTCGCCAAAAAGAGACGTTAGCATTATCTGACGAACTTATTGCGGAATTGCAGGATAATGACGTTATTGTTATCACTGCGCCTATGTACAACTTCCACATTCCAACCCAACTGAAAAGCTATTTTGATATGATAGCCCGTGCTGGCGTGACTTTCCGTTATACCGAGAATGGCCCTGAAGGTCTGCTAAAAGGCAAACGAGTCATCATCCTGACCAGCCGTGGCGGCATCTATAAAGACGGCCCCAGTGATCTGTTAGTGCCTTATCTGCGTCTGTTCCTAAGTTTCATTGGGCTCACTGATATAGAGTTCGTATTTACCGAAGGTGTAGCATTAGGCCCTGATGCCGCAAATCAAGCGCAACAAACCGCCCGTGAAGTTTTGCAAGCAATAGCTTCCTGATAGCCACGTTTTTGTTCATAATTCATACATTGCCTATATCTTTATATTGTTGTCTTTTGCGCGTCATTCGACGCGCTTTTATTTCTTCAACCACTTACCATTAATACCAAGCACATACTCACCAGGTTCAGCTCTGTTCACCAATTTTTCGCCAGTAAGTTTAGCCACTTGCTTTGTAGAAATATTATTGCCAGCCGCTATTTCTGCGTATTTTTTCTCACGGGCTTGATTAATTTCTGCCACCAAAGCTTGTGCCTGACTATCTGTTTTCACTATAGCCAGATAACCACTGAAAGTTTCACCGACCAACCCTTTCTGCTTTGCCTCATTCAGGGTCATTCCTACAACGGAAGAGCTGAACAATACACCAGCCAATAACAATATCCCCGTACCTGTTCTCTTCATAATGCCAACCCCCTAGAATAAACCCGTGTTATTCTTAAGCATCTCTTCAACTTGCCTGTCTACTTTTATCTGAATTTCATGCTCAATTTTGACATTCATATTAATATTAATGGGCTTCTCCGGTGTTGCCACTTCAAGGCGTATACAACCTGACAGCATTAAAGGCCCCATTGATAGTAAGAACAGCTTCATTCCAGTTTGTTTTGTCATTTATCACTCCCATTTAATACAGATATATTCTGCTGTAGCCAATCTTCAAGATTGTTGCCAAACCGTAAACTACGCCATAAGTGAAAGATATTCTCTCCATGATGGTAATTCAGTTTGACTTGCCGTTTTTTATCTCTTAATGAATTAACACCTTGAATTTCAGCATTAAGTGTCAGAACCCCTAAATTATCAAGACTGACTTGCGCCCGTAAACGACTGATTTCTAAATAGCGTAACCAATCCATAGCGGCACCAGCGGAAATATTATCTTTGTTAATGGAATCTATCGTGTCTTTATCCAGACGTAAGGTCATATGGTCGATATTGGCAATCCGCCCTTGCTGAACTATCCAACGTTCATTATTAATAAACAATGGCAATTTTCCGCTGATTTTGCCGGACATCGCAAATTGTTTAACTTTCAATACCGTAAAAAGGCGACTTAACTCCAATTTATCAAGCGTCAAAATAGCAGGATGCTGCTGAGGAAGCCTTAATTTATCTAGGTTAATATGTCCATCCAATATACTTATATTCACATTAGTCAATTCCAGCGGTTTTTGTTCCGATGGTGGATAAAATCCCTGTAAATCCGCCGTCAAGTTACGCATTACAAACAGGTTATTAATCGTTTTCACTCGTAGCTGTACCGGCGATTTAACACCAAATTGCCAGATACTATCTCTCAGTCGCCACGGTAAGACAAAATCAAGCCCACTGATTTCACCATCTTTAAGCCACATGCTGCCATTTTTTACCACCCAGTGACCACCCGCAACAAAACCTTGCCCCTGTGTGACAGAAAAAGCGGCCTGTGCATAAAGATCACCTGATCGTAAGTTTATCCCTAAATCTTTAGGTACCAACGGCTGAAATGCGAGTAAAGATTGAGTAGGCCAACGCGCTTCACCACGCAATCTTGCTCCATCCCAACGACTGTAAAAAGGGATCGGACCCATATTTCTTGATGAAAGATCACCATTAACAATAAAATTGTTCGGGCTTTCTCCTGTCAATTTTGCTGTCAGCTCAGCAGGGGGCAAAAAGCCACCGGACTGAAACGATGTTTTCTTCGCTGTCAGCCGTAACTCACCATTAAAGGCGGGCGATTTCTCTGAACGTTGCCATTCCAATGGTTTTGTTAATTGTAGACGCGGCGTATCCACCCGGATCATGCCGTGCTTAATCACATTAAAGCCGGTAGCCATTTCGTTGACACTAATCAATGTATCATGCCAGCGCCCTTTTCCGGCAATATCCCATTTAGCCTGTAGTGACGGCAAATCGCCATTTCCCCAATAATTCCAACGCCAATAGCCTTTATCCGGCATAAAATTTTCGGCATGACCATCAAGATGCAAATGGAATTTTCCCCAGTCACGGTGTTGTGTATTTACAATTGCCTGTAACCGACCAGTAAAACCTTCACGTGTCAGATAAGTTCCCGCCAACGGTGACCGGGCATCTTTAACAATAAACTCATCAGACAAACGCCCCCAAGCACGAAACAACGAACCTGACTGAAAAGTCATTTTCGGATTAACCAACGGACCATTAATTATCGCAGGCAATGACATAGCCATAATCATATCCTGCACATTAATCTGACCTGTTAATTGAAAAGGAAGTTGCGTATTTAATGAGTTTATCCGGCCCGGTTTTATCGTTAATACAATATTCGCTTTACCACGTTCACCCTGAGTGACCAAATTTATACGGCCACTAATTAGCAGGTTATCCAACCCTTGTTGCCAATGAGCAATCTTAATATTCACGCCACCCGCAAGAGGTTGCCCCGCCCCAGTCCACCGCCATTTACCATCAGTAATATCAAGCTGTTCTTGGTTAAACTGCCAAGGTAATTCAGCCAAAGATAGTGTCGCCCCCTCTTCTCTGATAATAAGTTTGCCGGATTTCCCTCGCCAACCTAACTTGATATTTAGCGGATGCGCATATTGCTTGGCAATAATTTTACCTTTTACTTCACCATGAGGAGGGAGTTTATCCATATTAAGAGGTAAAGTCATTTCACCATTAAGGCTGATTTCCTGTTCTGGTAATTTAATTGCCAGTTGGTCAATAACTAGCGATTCCTTACCATAAATATGCGCTGACAATTTAACCTTCTTCCCCTGATAACTTAGTTTTTGCCCCTGAGAAGAGGAATTGAATTTTAGTCTTCCAGCAAAATCTTGCCAAGGATGAAAAGAAAGATTTTCCACGGACAAACTTCCTTGTGGAATATGAGCTAAAATATCAGCAACAGACAATGGAGCAAGACCTTGTGTAGATTCAGGTAACTGATTTAGACAATTGATATCCCCACTAATATCTGCGGCATTTAATTGCCAATGATAACTGTTATCTATCTCTGAATATGGGTAACTAACAGATAATCGCGATACACGAATAAGCCTGCAATCCTTCACCTGCAATGAAATATCAGCCAGTTGCAAAACTCCATTTTTCCATTCTGGTTGTTTCAATGAAACCGTCATACCTGGAGGTAACCAGTGACCGGTAACCTTAGGTAACCAATGAGGAATCGAAAACCATCCCGCCGCCATCAATAATACCAACAGAATAGGTATGGTAATGAATATTTTTAATCCTTTGGTTATCAAATCCTTGCCTCTCCTTATTAAGCCTTAGATCGGTTACTTCTATACCCGTTATCTTTCAGGTTGCCTCTTTGTTGGCTGCACTCGGTCACATAGTTACCTATGCTCCTGGGGATTCTCTCCCTTGCCGTCGCGATCCATCTTGAAATCCATAGGGTATATTGTTATTCCATAATTTAGCAGACAAACCTTAAACTAAGACATTGATTATTAAGAAAATTATGTTGAACATATAGGGGAACAACAAGCAATACACTTATAGAGTTAATTAATTTATTGTTTATTTAACCCTTTACGTCAGCAATAATTTAAGCCCAAAACAATGTATTAGCTACTTAAATTATAGCGGAGATAATTCCATGAAATTAGTCGTTTACAGTACCAAACAGTATGACCATAAACATCTGGAGCAGGTCAATAAAAAACTCGGATTTGGTTATAATTTCGAGTTTTTCGATTTCCCTCTTAGTTCAAAAACTGCCAAAAACGCTATTGGTGCAGATGCTGTTTGTATTTTCGTCAACGATAATGCTGACCGTAAAGTACTCGAAGAATTGGCTGAAATGAATATAAAAATCCTCGCATTACGTTGCGCAGGTTTTAATAATGTCGATCTAGATGCAGCTGAAGAATTGGGTATTCAAGTTGTACGGGTTCCAGCCTATTCCCCTGAAGCTGTTGCTGAACATACCGTCGGATTAATGTTGTGCTTAAACCGCCGTATCCACCGAGCTTACCAACGCACCCGTGACGCCAATTTCTCTCTTGAAGGCTTAATTGGCTTCAATATGCACAGCCGCACAGCGGGAATTATCGGAACCGGCAAGATTGGTATTGCAACTCTACGTATTCTTAATGGATTTGGTATGCGTTTGCTAGCTCATGATCCCTACCCCAATCAAGCTGTTTTGAATCTCGGTGCTCAATATGTCGATCTGGATACGCTGTATGCACAATCCGACGTCATATCGCTTCATTGCCCGTTAACACCAGAAAACCATCATCTGCTGAATGACGTTGCTTTCAGCAAAATGAAAAACGGCGTAATGATCATCAATACCAGCCGAGGGGCTCTAATTGATTCCATCGCAGCCATTAGCGCATTAAAACAACAAAAAATTGGCGCTCTGGGTATGGATGTTTACGAGAATGAACGCGATCTCTTCTTTGAAGATAAATCTAATGACGTGATTCAGGATGATATTTTTCGTCGCTTGTCTTCATGTCATAACGTGCTGTTTACCGGTCATCAGGCATTTCTGACAGAAGAAGCCTTAACCAGTATCAGTGAAACTACGCTGAGAAATATCCAGCAATTAATCAATGGGAAAAATTGCCCAAATATTGTTAGTAAGTACCCTTAAAATAATATATAGGAGATAAACATGAAAAAAATACTACCTTTGGCAACAGCAACTTTATTGTTAGCCACATTCCAAGCGTCTGCGGTAGAAAACGTGTCAATTGATGATTTACAACGTCACAAATTTGTTCTGGTGAGCGTTAATGGCGAAGGCGTGAAAAATCAAGATGGTCGCGTACCAACCATTGAATTCGGGGAAAAAATGCACATTTCTGGTTCCATGTGTAATCTCTTTATGGGTCAAGGTAAACTGAAAAATGGTGTACTGACCGTTAAAAACCTAGCCAGCACTCAGATGCTTTGCTCTGATGAAAAATTAAATAGATGGGATTACCTGATTGGTCAAGTGTTAGCAGATGGCGTTAAAGTGAAGTTGAAAGATCAAAAACTGACACTATCTCACCCCGACAATACATTGGTTTATAAAGTTCAGTAATCAAAAAAATCATTTATAAAGTTAGCATTAAACATTTAGCAGAATGAAATTCCTTGAATGGACTCAAGATTAAACTCTGCTTATCCAAATGTTTTATGTTTTAGGTGCCGGGAATTATTCTCCGGCACTTCCAGATATAATATCTAAGCAATAAATTTACCGCCGATATTAAACTTTTAAACATTATAGGAGAACCAAAATCGACATAAATAAATATAGATAATATAACTTATTTTTAACTTATTCCTTCCAACTTAAATAAAGAGTTTTACACTTTTTACATTTAATAGATAGTTTACTAACTAAATAAAAGGAAATAATTTATGTCCAATATTGCACTGACTGATATTCAATTTATCGACCTCATGAACGAAATGCGCCAACACGCAAAACGGATGTTAAATGATTCTAAAATTGAACCATTTATGCCATCGACACCTGAACTCCAGGCATATGCAAATATGCTTGGGGAACAATATGAAAGCATAGATATTACCGAAAATAAGGAAATAGATGGTATTATTGATGAATTGAAAGATTCTGTGAAATCTGGTGCTAATTCAACAACAAACGTTTCTAAGGCAAGTGTAACTGATAGCACACAGAAATATCAGAAAGCGATTATCGCTGATCCAGACAACGCAGACCAAGACTGGATCGATAACATGAACAAATCTCGTCAAAGAACCAAAGATGAGAACAACAGACAAATTGATACAAGTTACGATAAAGCCATTCAATTTGGGTTACAATTTCCTAACTCTAGAGCAGCAATACAAAGTTTTATGGAAAAAACTAATGCATTCTTCTCCAGTTTATTTGGCAGACTTTCAAATTTTATACTTGATGCAGCCAGGCAACTCTCTGAATGGATAAGCAGAGCGTGGGAATCAATTAAATCGTTCTATGATAAAATTAATGTTTGGATTTCCGGTGCATTTTAATTAATTGATAATGGTTCGAGTTAGTTCGAACCATTATATTCACCTCAGATATAACCTGGGGAAATTAATTACTTATTAGGCAGTTTGATCCTGGAAATAATTGCCAGTCTATCCATATAATATTCCACATTACCCCACAACCAACTCTGCTCTTTACTAACATCATCTTCAGCTAAAATATTTCTTAATTCACAAGTCATAACGTCATAGCCGTAAACATAAAGCCCAAACTGTAACGCCTCATACATTCTGGCTTGCCAAAAAGAGGTGCCTTCTATTATTTGACTCATATTTGAAGCAACAACATCATAGGTTTTAATCAGATAGTGGAAAAAGATTTTAGCGGCCAAATCACTTAATGCCGCTTTATGTTGTGGCTTCCTCGTTCGCCACACAAGTATCTGCGAAGCGAGACGACAGCTAAGCACCAAGTCACTTATTATTATAACTTTGTTGTAATAAACGACTTCTTTTGTTTCGTCACTAAGTAGCGCTAATTCAAAGTAGGGCTCATCTATATCATCCAAATCTAGCCTGTTATCAACCCTGATCAACCGGTAACCTGGTGGAAAAATGAGTTCATCCACATCATGCACAATATTAGTACCAGAGGAATCAAGAGCATCATACAGAACACGATTGAACTCTAACTCACTCAATTGGATGAAATCATTGGTAATCTTTTCTATGTTTCCCACATGTATTGGCATACTTTATGCCTCCTATAATAGACCACAGGTTCAATTACCTAATGGTAATAGTATAGATGCAATTATATACAATCAACCTTTAGTTCATTTTTGGTGGATATGCCTACTGGTTAACTTAGTTCTAGAGCAAGCCCCCAACTTAGGAAACACAGAAAATAATTTATTAAATTATAGTTAGTTACATCATTATCAAGGTTTATTAATAATATGGTCTTCCCATTCCACAACATCAATTTCCCGTACAGCGATATGCCTAACAGAAATTCTTTCGCTATGCATTGCTGATTTAGAACCTTTAATCAGAGGATGCCACGGTAATAATGGCTTCCCTTCTTCAAGCAAACGATATGCACAAGTTATTGGTAACCATGCAAAAGTCGGCAAATTATGACGGGTTAATTTGATACAATCCGGTTCATATCTGAAACGATCTTCGTAATTTTTGCATTGGCACGTTTTTATATTGAGTTGATTGCAAGCAACATTAGTAAAATAAATTTCATCGGTATCATCATCCATCAATTTATGTAAGCAACACTGCCCACAACCATCACATAATGACTCCCATTCTTCATCCGTCATCTGATCTAAGGTTTTTACCTGCCAGAAAGGTTGAGACATAACTCTACTATTCCTTATATTATTCAAATCACCCTGGTAGTGAGTGAATTATCATTCAGAGTAACCTTTAGCACATCACCGGGTTTCAGTGCTCCAACACCTTCCGGTGTACCAGTGAGAATGACATCTCCCGGCCGCAAAGTGAAAAAGTGCGACATATGGCTGATCAGGGAAACAATGGGTGTCAACATATCGTTACTATTACCGTTCTGCCGTAGCTCATTATTGACCGTCAGTGAAAACTGGACATTCCGCGGATCACCAAAATGACTTATTCGAATAAACCCAGATATCGGGCAAGAGCCATCAAACGCCTTACTTTTTTCCCACGGTTGACCCGCTTTCTTGAATTTAGATTGCAAATCACGCAAGGTGAGATCCAATGCAACAGCAAAACCCGCGATAGCGGCGCCAACTCGCTCTTCATTTGCTTGTTTCAACGGCGTACCAATCAGTACAGCCAGTTCAACTTCATGATGAACAACACCAAAATCCTTTGGAATTGCAATTGGCTGATGTATATCACACAGTGCAGTTTCCGGCTTAATAAAAATGACTGGCTCTTCCGCTGGCTGAGATCCCATCTCTTTAATATGTTTAGCGTAATTACTACCAACGCAAACCACTTTATTGACAGGAAGATCCAGTAATGCCCCCTGCCAGTCTCTGTGTTGATACATATTCGTTTCTCACTCTGGTTTATTAGGCAACATACCCATAATTATAGCACTTAGATTCTTCTTATTTTTCCATCTGGTTCAGATGTGCATTCATTAAATTTTCAACCGGAGGGGGGATTTGCAGGTAAAAACCCTGCTCAATTAACGATATTTTTACCTTTTCGATATCGGCACCTGCCAGTTTTTTTCTGTCTGCCAGAGAGATCGTCATTGTATATTGGGGCTGTCCAAAACTTTTCAGTAACTCTTCGGGAACGCGAGAGAAATTATCTCTTTTTTCAACATAAAGATATGTTTGCTCCCTTTTCGGACTGCTGTAGATCGTACAAATCATTATAATAAACTCTTTTAAATTCAGGTCACAACTTGCTTGAATAATTCAGTAATTATAACATGTTTATTGTATTTCTAAATATCGTATCCCAGGGGATGTTCTGGGGGGATCTCAAATTTGCTGAATCTGAGTCAGGCAGGATAGATGTCACAGTCGCCAATTGAGCTAAAAGGCAGTAATTTTACGCTTTCGGTTGTTCATTTACACAATGACCAACCAGAAATCATTCTACAGGCCCTACAGGAAAAAGTGGAACAAGCACCGGATTTCCTGAAAAATGCGCCTGTTGTCATTAATATCTCCGCTCTGCCGGCAAGCGCTGATCTGAAAGCACTGCATTACGCTATTGATTCAGCGGGATTCCGTATTGTCGGAATAAGTGGTTGTCGTGATGAGCAACAACGCAGGGCGGTAATAAAAGCATCCTTACCACTACTAAGTGAAGGAAAAAAACAAAAAACCTCGGCAAAGGAAGATAAACCGGCTGAACCCGCGATTAAAAAAACCCGTGTAATTAATTTACCTGTTCGCTCAGGTCAAAGGATTTATGCCCAAGGCAGTGATCTTATTGTTACCAGTAATGTAAGCGCCGGTGCCGAATTGATTGCAGACGGCAATATTCACATCTACGGTATGATGCGTGGTCGGGCATTAGCTGGTGCATCCGGTGATCAGGAGTGCCTGGTTTTTTGCACCCATTTAAACGCTGAACTTGTCTCTATCGCAGGGCAATATTGGCTCGGCGATAAAATCCCAACTGAATTAGCAGGAAAAGCCGCAAAACTTAGCCTGGTAAATAATGAATTAACTATTGAACCTTTAATCTAGCCCTTTTAATAAGGAATCACTTCATGGCACGCATTATTGTTGTTACATCAGGTAAAGGTGGCGTTGGCAAAACCACTTCAAGCGCGGCCATTGCTACCGGCCTTGCTCAAAGAGGTAAAAAGACCGTCGTTATCGATTTTGACATCGGCCTGCGTAACCTCGATCTGATTATGGGATGTGAACGCCGCGTAGTTTATGACTTCGTGAACGTTATCCAAGGAGACGTCTCGCTTAATCAGGCATTAATTAAAGATAAACGTACCGAGAATCTTTATATCCTGCCTGCATCGCAAACCCGCGATAAAGACGCTCTCACTATTGAAGGCGTTGAGCAAGTTTTAGTTGATCTGGATAAACAAGGTTTCGAGTTTATTATCTGCGACTCCCCAGCAGGGATTGAAAGTGGTGCGTTGATAGCACTCTATTTTGCTGACGAAGCCATTATCACAACAAATCCTGAGGTCTCTTCCGTACGTGATTCAGACCGTATTCTGGGTATTCTGGCCTCAAAATCTCGACGAGCTGAACGGGGTGAAGATCCCATTAAAGAACATCTGCTATTAACCCGCTATAACCCAGGCCGTGTAAGTCGTGGTGATATGCTGAGTATGGAAGACGTTCTGGAAATTTTATGCATTCCTTTAATCGGTGTTATTCCAGAAGATCAATCTGTACTGCGTTCATCTAACCAAGGGGAACCAGTCATTCTGGATACAGAATCTGATGCAGGAAAAGCGTATACAGATACTGTTGAACGTTTATTAGGGGAAGAACGTCCTTTCCGCTTCATTGAAGAAGAGAAAAAAGGCTTCTTAAAACGCCTGTTTGGGGGATAAAACATGGCCTTGCTAGATTTCTTTCTGTCGAGAAAAAAAACGACAGCCAATATCGCTAAAGAGCGGCTGCAAATCATCGTGGCAGAGCGTCGCCGCGGTGATTCTGAACCTGCTTATCTGCCTGATATGAAACGGGATATCTTGGCAGTAATCTGTAAGTATATACAGGTCGATCCAGATATGCTCTCTGTACAATTTGAGCAGAAAGGTGATGATATTTCCGTCCTGGAGCTGAATATAACATTACCTGAGGTAGAAGAACCTCAAAAATAACGCGGGTAAACAGTGCTGTTTTATCACTACCGCCATCAAAGTAACCACAAACGAATTATGTGGCAATCTGAGATGGGGAACCCCTAACCGGGAACCCCTTCTCATGCTTTAGACTGCCGTCAGGCTAAGGCTCTGATATGGGTTAATCAGGATAGTTCGCCAGAATCTCTGAGACTGGCTCAGCCAGCAACTCTCCCCGCCACCCACTAAGCAGTTCAGGTTTGCCATTTAATTGTTTCAATTTCCAGTGAACACTGAGTAATTGATTAATCTGACGACGAGATGCCAATAATTCAGAATTAAATCTATGCTGCTCACTTACCTGATGGATCAGCGCTTTAATATCCTTAAATGCTTTACGATAACCAGGTTGATCAATCAGGTTCGTCATTGGCGGCGGGCATTCACTTTCTGGAATATTTCCACTTTCAGCGACCATTGCCAATAGGCGACGACCATGACAACGAATCTCCTGCCCGCTTAGCCCTAACGCACCCAACTCTGCCAAAGAAGTTGGCATGTAACGCGCTACCTGCCATAGGTTTTCTTCACGAATGACGAAGTTCACGGCTAAATCGCGTTCTCTGGCCTGACTCAAACGCCATGCGGCCAGTTTTTTCAAACACGCAAGCTGTTGGGGACGTAATTGACAGATATTGCCTATCTGTTTATAAGCACATTCCGGCGCCAATATCTCTTTACGGCGTCGACAGATAAGTTGACACTCACCCGTCGCAGCCTCCATATATCCAGCCTGCTCTGTTGCAGTCATTAGGATATCCGCTAAAGGCAACAGATAATAAACATCCGCGGCTGCATATTCGCACTGTTTTTCACTTAACGGACGGGCAAGCCAATCAGTGCGGGATTCGCTTTTATCCAGCTCGACATGGATATATTCAGCCACCAGCGCGGCAAAGCCACATGAAAGCGGGTGCCCAATAAAAGCCGCCAAGACCTGAGTGTCAATCATCGGTTCCGGCAAGCATTGAAAAGCATTCAGAAAAACTTCCAAATCTTCACTGCCTGCATGTAACAGCTTCAATATTTGAGGATGAGTAATTAACTCACGGAAAGGTTGCCAGTTGGTGATATTAAGTGGATCAATCAGAGAAAGTTGTTCGCCATCATACAGTTGTATCAAACCTAATTGTGGGTAATACGTCCGTGTGCGTACAAATTCAGTATCCAATGCTACTTTTGAGTATTTTTTTGCCCCTTCGCAAACTTGCTGCAACTGAGCATCTGTGGTGATCAACTGATAATTCAAAACATAGTTCTCTTAGCCATTCATGGAATAAGCACGACAACGCCGGCTAATACCGGCGTTGTCGTGCTTATCAATATTATGAAGAGGAGCTCAGGCTATAGCTACATTCCTGACCTTTTCCTCTTCATCACGCAGTTCCCTACGAAGAATTTTACCTACATTAGACTTAGGTAATTCATCCCGGAACTCAATGATCTTTGGTACTTTATACCCTGTTAGATAACGACGACAATGGGTTTTAAGTTCATCCTCGGTCAAACTAGGATCTATCCGAACCACAAATACTTTGACAGTTTCACCGGAACTTTCGCTTGATACCCCTATTGCTGCTGACTCTAGCACTTTAGGGTGAGCTGATACAACATCTTCAACTTCATTAGGATACACATTGAAACCAGAAACCAAAATCATATCTTTTTTACGATCTACGATACGAATGAAACCTTGTTCATTAATATTCGCAATATCACCCGTTGCTACCCAACCATCTTTCAACACTTCTTCTGTTGCATCAGGACGATTCCAATAACCAACCATCACCTGTGGGCCACGTATCCACAATTCTCCCTGCTGGCCCATCTCTACCTCATTACCATCATCACCCATAAGTTTGATTTCCGTTGAAGAGACCGGGAAACCAATACTGCCAGTGTAATGTTTCGAATTATAAGGATTACAGGAAACCAAAGGTGAACATTCTGTCAGACCATAACCTTCAAGCAGATTGGTGCCTGTCACTTTTGCCCATTTCTCAGCAACCGCTTTCTGTACCGGCATACCACCACCAACAACCAGACGCAGTGTAGAAAAATCAAGCTTCTTAAATTCTTCATTATTCAACCAAGCATTGAACAATGTATTTACCCCGGTGACAGAAGTGAACGGATAACGACCTAATTCTTTAGCTGTACCCGTAATATCACGCGGGTTAGTGATCAGAAGATTGCACCCACCCAAGTAAATAAGTAACAAGCAATTTACCATTAACGCAAATATGTGATAAAGAGGCAACGCCGTAACAATCAGCTCTTGGCCTACACGTAATAATGGAGAATAAACCGCTTTTGCCTGTTCAAGATTTGCCAAAATATTACGGTGAGTCAGCATAGCCCCCTTAGCTACGCCAGTGGTGCCACCAGTATATTGCAGAAAAGCCAAATCATTACCGTTAATTTCTGGTTTTACATATTGCATGCGATAACCTTTCTGTATCGCACAACGAAATGAAATGGCATCAGGCAGATTATACTTCGGTACCAGCCGTTTAACATATTTCACCGCAAAATCAACCAACGTACCTTTAGGACGAGATAGTTGGTCCCCCATACGCGTCAAAATAACATGCTTAACTTTAGTATTAAAAACGATCTTTTCCAATGTATGGGCAAAATTGGAGACGATCACAATAGCGGAAGTGCCGCTGTCATTAAGCTGATGTTCAAGCTCACGTGGCGTATACAGCGGGTTGACATTTACGACAATCATACCTGCACGTAGAACACCAAACAGTGCAACGGGATATTGCAGCAGGTTTGGCATCATCAGCGCAACGCGATCTCCTTTACTTAATCCCAAACCATTTTGCAAATATGCTGCAAATGCCCGACTACGCTCTTCCAACTTACGAAAGGTCATAATCTCACCCATATTGATAAATGCAGGTTGATCCGCATAGTGCGCTACGGCATTTTCAAACATCTCAACCAATGATGCATAACGATCCGGGTCAATTTCCGCAGGAACATCCGCCGGATAATGTTTTAGCCAGACTTTCTCCAAGGTAGTACTCCTGAAATTTTAATTGCTATGTTATCACTCGCCTAATAAATAACGCACGCTTTGATTTAACAAATTATTAACTCAGCGTACCAGTTTAAAAAAGAAACATTGTTCAGGTTGAGATACACATCACTAATTTCACGTTAATCCTGATACATAAAAACAAAGAGAACTGTGTTGTCTGTAAATTATTTTTATTTATCAGTATATTATTGCAAAAGTTAATATTTAACTTTGTAGCTATTGATTATACATTGACCTACTTATTTTTTGCTTAAGATAGCATTTTTGAAATAGCATTTATTGCTTTCGTCTATTCCAATGCATTATTAAAAAACCAATGGTAATAAAAAATGATTATAAATAACATTACGGTCAGAAGAGCAACCTATAAAGATAGTGCTACTATCAGCGACATAGAGCGCCAAGCTGCGTCCCTTTTTCCAGAAGAACTCTTACCAAAAGTACTCGGTGATCAAACCCTACCCGCGTATGAAATTGACTATTCCTAATGAACTACAGAAAATTCTAGTAGAAGAGATGACTGCGGGTTTGGGCACAAGAATTGCGATGAAATTAACGATCAATCCAAATATATACCCTATGGATTTCAAGATGCATCGCGACGGCCAGGGAGCGAATCCCCGGGAGCATAGAGAACTATGTGACCGGGGTGAGTGAGTGCAGCCAACAAAGAGGCAACTTGAAAGATGACGGGTATAGATAGGAAATAACAGATGAATTACCGCCACATATTATTGCGGCGGCTCAAACTGGAAAGAAAGTTACAATGTCACAAAGTGTATATCAACAATCCCGATTGAAATAACTCTATCTGGTCAAAATAGTCTCAACCGGTGTGGGGTCGGGGTAATACCAATTCCATCCCCAACCTGAATAATATGGATAGCCATAATAATTCCAAGGCCCCGGACCATAAGGCATTAATACTCGCTGAACAACTTTCCAGCGTTGATAACCCATTGCATTAATCACAACATAAGCGTAATCCGCACAACCAATTTTTCCCTTTTTTAATCCCACTATCGGACCTACGACAGTGACGTAATTTCCTTTAAAATCGTCAGGATCAAGGAAATCATTAACATAAACATAGATACGGCCAAGGGAAGGCTCATCTAATTCTGGACTGGCATCCGATGCTAATGGCAATGACGATATTTCCAGACGAGTACGGTGATTTTCATTTACTACATCAAGTACCTTGCCGCCGAATCGCCCTTCCTGCCCGATAAACAGCTCAGGCGTACTCTTAACAGAAAGCAGATCTTGAACAGGCGTTGGTGACGTTCCTTTTATTGAATCAGGAACGGTGATACAGCCTGTAAGCATTACAGCGCCTAATAAGATTAGCGCGTTAATACTCGTCCGGTAGTTTATTACTCTTAACATAACCACCTTCTCCTGAAAATTGTCCCAATCATGATGCTTAAAATAACTCTGTCTATTATTTGATACTTTCTTTTACTACAAGTTTCATCAATAGATACTTAACGGCCCGGTAATTTTTTCCAAGTAACTTCATTACGCAAGTATACCGGTTCAGCATGTTCTACGGCCGTCACCTCACCGTTTTGCCACATCTGTATTGCCAGAGGTAACATATCTTCAGCATGAGGTAATGTGATACTACTATCAGTTAGCGTCAAATGACTTGTCATCAACTGAGGATAAGCCTGCCAGCCAGTACCAGCAGCCACCCAATCGCCACTTAATGAAGCCATGAATGCCTGTACCTGTTCCGGTTTCAACACTGCTTCTGTTTCACTTCCTTGCCATTCACCTTGCTGATTACGGATATATTGCCCCCAGTAAACTTCTCCCATCCGGGCATCAATGGCGGTTAATACCTGAGTTGCACCTAGCAGACGAAAAACACCTTGAGCCATTGCATTGAGCGTTGACACACCAATCACCGGCAGTTCAGCCCCCAGTGCCAAGCCCTGAGCAATACCAACACCAATACGTACACCGGTAAAACTACCCGGTCCACGGCCAAAAGCTAAAGCGTCAAGCTGTTGTAAACTCATCCCCGCTTCTGCCAGAACAGATTGAACCATAGGTAAAATACGTTGCGTGTGTTCACGTGGAGAAATTTCAAACTGTGCCAAAACGGCACCATCATTCCAAAGAGCAACAGAACAGGCTTCCGTTGCAGTATCAATAGCCAGAATTCGTACAGGCATGCCTTAAGCACCTCGGCAAGAAATATATACCCGTCATCTTTCAAGTTGCCTCTTTGTTGGCGGCACTCGCTCACCCCGGTCACATAGTTACCTATGCTCCCGGGGATTCGCTCCCTTGCCGTCGCGATGCATCTTGAAATCCATAGGGTATAATCCAAAATTAAGGTGCTATTTTATCATAACCCAGTCGATTTTACCCAGATTGCCGGGCTTGCAAGAAAGCGACCGCTTTCGTTAAATCTCGGGTTCGTGGTGAAGGTGGTAAACTATTCAAAAACACCTCACCATATGGACGCATAACTAAACGATTATCACAAATGACAACAACACCATAATCATCAATATCACGAATAAGCCGCCCGACACCCTGTTTCAGACTAATCACCGCATCCGGCAACTGAACTTCATTAAATGCATCACCACCTCTAAGTTGGCAATCTTCAATACGGGCTTTTAGCAGTGGATCATCCGGTGCCGTAAAGGGCAATTTATCGATAATGACACAGGAAAGCACCTCGCCGCGCACATCGACACCTTCCCAAAAACTGCTGGTTGCCACCAATAAAGCGTTGCCGGCGGCAATAAATTGCGAAAGTAGCTGACCTTTGCTGGTTTCACCTTGAACCAAAACCGGCAATGTCATGTTGGCACGGAACGATTCAGCCAGACTTCGCATCATCTGGTGTGAAGTACATAAAAAGAAACATCGACCTTTATTAGCTTCAATGAGTGGCTTGAGCATCTCTGCCAACCATTTTGCACTACCAAGCTGATTTGGTGATGGTAGATGACGGGGAACACAAAGTAGTGTCTGACTTTGATAATCAAATGGACTTGGCAGTAATAACGTTTTCGCCTCTTTTAAACCTAGTCGTTCAGTGAAATGGGAAAGTTGCTCGTTAACAGAGAGTGTCGCTGAGGTAAACACCCAACAACCAGATTGCTCATTAATTATCTCACTAAATTTGTCGGCAACAGACAGCGGTGTGAGTGCTAAAAGAAAATGACGACCATAACTTTCAAACCAATAGCTATAACCGGGAATAGTCACCTCTTTCAAGCGCTTAAGACGATTACGATAAATTGTTGCCCTTTCAAATGCCGCATCCAACATGACTGAACGCCCTAAAGATAATTTTATCACGTCATAACAAAGCTCAAGCGCATCATCAAGCAATACTAATGCTCGCTGGACTTGCGGATTTTGCAATAACTCCCGCAAATTACCCCGATAACCATTCTCTCCCAACGCTAGCCGGAAATCTTGTGTACTCTGACTCAGACGATCTGCGCTCTTTTGTAATTGAACTTGATCTCGAACTTCCGTGCGATACGCCATAGTGATATCTCTTGAGAGATCCATCAGTTGGCGGCTACTTAATTGCTGACCAAAATATTGACTAGCAATATCAGGGACTTGATGTGCCTCATCAAATATCTTGACTTCTGCTTGCGGGATCAACTCACCAAATCCCGTTTCTTTCACCACCATATCCGCCATAAACAGATGATGGTTAACAACGATAACATCTGCCTCCATTGCCCGACGGCGGGCTTTGAGTACAAAGCATTCCTGATAACGTGGGCAATCACTGCCAAGGCAGTTATCGTTCGTACTGGTGACCAACGGCCAAACCTGGCTATCTTCCGCCACTTGGTGACAAGTACTGACATCACCCTCTTCAGTTTGTGACGACCAGCCTCTTAGCCGAACAATATCTGACAGAATTTCTGCTTCCAATTGCCCGCCCCCAAAAGAGTGCTGTTCCAACCGTTCCAAGCACAGATAATTCGCGCGACCTTTCAACAACGCCAATTTACCGGTGAAATTAATTGCTTCAGCGACTGTCGGTAAATCACGATTATAGAGCTGATCCTGTAATGCCTTAGAACCGGTGGAAATGATAACTTTCTGCCCAGAACGCAACGCGGGTGCTAAATAGGCAAATGTCTTACCTGTTCCCGTGCCTGCTTCTACAACCAATTGTTGATGGTTTTTAATCGCACACTCAATAGCCACTGCCATTTCTCTTTGAGCATCACGGGGTTTAAAACCTGTTATTGCTTTAGCAAGGGCACCATTTTTCGCAAAATCGTCTGACACAAACCGTCTCTTTCAATAGAATGGATGGAGATTATGCCAATAGTATGTTCTGATCACCACCCAAAATCAGGCAGATAGTTATTCACAGGAAGAAGTATCCATGACAATTGAACGTATTTATCCACAGGATCGCTGGTCTGAAGCGGTAGTTTACAATAAAACCATTTACTACACTGCCGTACCGGAAAATCTGGATGGTGATATTACTGAGCAAACAGCGAATACGTTGGCCGCTATTGATACCATGTTACAGCGTCTCGGTTCTGATAAAAGCAAAATTATTGACGCTACTATTTTTCTGGCTGATGGAAAAGAGTTTGCTGGCATGAATGCCGCCTGGGATGCATGGGTTGTTGCAGGAAGCGCACCTGTACGCTGCACAGTTGAAGCTAAGCTAATGAATCCCAAATACAAAGTCGAGATAAAAGTTATCGCAGGTATTTAATATTAATTTGGGATATTCTCTATCGCCTACATTTATATTTTAATTATATGGAGGTTATTCAGAATATCCCAATATACCCGTTATCTTTCAAGTTGCCTCTTTGTTGGCTGCACTCACTCACCCCGGTCACATAGTTATCTATGCTCCCGGGGATTCGCTCCCTTGCCGCCGCGATGCACCTTGAAATCCATAGGGTATAGGTGTTATTAATATAGGTAAGATATGATTTCCCCTGTTAATTTAGTTGCAATAACATTTTAAAATAAAATATTAATCGATATTTTCATGAACTACATTATCCATTGTTCCAAGTGGAATATTATATACCCAACATTTCTAACCTTCCTCCTATGCCTTTGCCTTGAACTATAAGATGACCATTATAATGATCATCTAATGTTGACATTCTTATTTTGATAAACCATGATAATGACTATTATAGTGGTCATTAATGGCCTTAATGACCATTATAATGGTCATAAGGAGGGAATATGTTAAAACATAGAGCCTATTCAAAATTCTCTAAAGAAGCAGTCATGTTACTCGGAGAACAAATCAAGTTAGGTAGAAAACGGCGCCATTGGTCAGAAAAGAATTTGGCAGAACGTGCTGGTATATCCAGAACCACACTGCAAAAAATTGAAAGCGGAGATATGGGTTGCTCTATAGGATTAGCATTTGAGCTAGCTAACCTTGTAGGTATCAACTTGTTTGACAGCGATAAGCTTCCTATCTCAGCACGTATAGAACAAACGAGAGATAAGCTAGTTTTGTTACCACAACGTATTCAGGAAAAAGAGAGAGAAGTGTACGATGATTTCTAACAACAAAGAAGCTTATGTCTGGATATGGTTACCAGAACAAACTGAGCCAGTGGTGGCTGGCCGCCTAGAAGAATTTAATGGCCGCATTTTATTTAACTATGGTAAAAGTTTGGAAACTGCGCATAATTTTAATATTTCAGAGAAAAAAGCAAAAGAAATCTTTAATAAACAAATATCAATAATCCAAGATAATTGGAACAGTATCTGTGAAGAAGCTGAATTAAGTGAAATAGATAAAAAGTTGCTCTAGCATAGACAATTTTTAAATCCATTTTCTATAGCTTTTTGAGAATTTTAAGAGCCTGTATACCCTATGGATTTCAAGTTGCATCGCGGCGGCAAGGGAACGAATCCCCGGGAGCATAGATAACGATGTGACCGGGGTGAGTGAGTGCAGCCAACAAAGAGGCAGCTTGAAAGATGACGGGTATATATAAACTTATTATAAATCAATCTTACAGGCCAAAACACCTACTTTAGTAATGGCCCATTTTAGGAATAATTTTAAATTAGACTATTTTTAATTCGTAGATAAACCTTCGATGACTAAGTGTAATAAAATAATTTCCAATATTACTTATCACAAATCGCATTAATTTCATCTGGCAGAGTTAACTCACCAAATGGACTTTCTATTTATTTACCTTTTCAATGTTGAATTATACTTATGCGTCGTCCATACTTTCTAATAAGCACATCAGTGTCTGGTCACTGTTTAGTGAATATAAACATGGCCTAATCTTCAATAACTTTTATCACTTGGTATGGAGCATGTTATGGATGTTTGTTCAGGTTGTCATGATTCCCTTCATGATTCCGTTGTTGCGGAAGTAGAAGGCAAGATCTATAAAAGTTGCCCATGTTGTTCCGCCTCAATGGGTCAACATGTTTTTTATCACTATGAAGACTTTGGTATGAGGGATATGGGTGATGGCCGCTATATTGTTCAATCTTGGTGTCCTGGTTGTCGAGTAAAAGATGGTCATAAACCAGACGTCTGTTTTACCTGCTAAAAGTCACTTATATACCCTATGGATTTCAAGATGGATCGCGATGGCAAGGGAGCAAATCCCCGGGAGCATAGATAACTATGTGACCGGGGTGAGTGAGTGCAGCCAACAAAGAGGCAACTTGAAAGATAACGGGTATATTCGTATCTGCTGGTTATTATGCAAAATAGTTGCTAGTTGCATGCCAGCAAATAATATAAGAAATAAACAATAAAATTCGTTAGTTAAAAACCTAAACGCCAATAACGTATCTTTGTCCTGACTTTAAAAATTAATATGGCTTAAGCCATCTTGATCATCATTACACCCAACAGCAACAAGGCAATTCCACCCCAACCTTTACAATTCAAACGCTGATTAAACATAATCCAGCCAGCAGCAACTGTCGCGATAATACCGAAAGCACCCCATAAGGCATAAGCAACGGAAAGCTCAATTCCCTTCACTGCCTGAGCAAGCGCACTGAACGCCCCAAGAACAGTAATAAGCGAAAGAATACCCATCCAAGGACGTCTAAAACCATCAGAAATTTTCAGTAAAATATTCGCTAAAATATCCAACGCTATAGCAAGGAATAAGAACGCCGCATGCCACCATTCAAATTGTTGCAACATGTTATGCCTCCTTTATTTTACCGTTTTTGGTTGTTGCGACACTGACAGCCTTATTTGCCATCTGCTTCACTACCTCTGCCGATTTTTTGACTGCGGCTTTTCTAGTACCAGATTTAATCAACATAATCCCTGTTATCAGCAGAACCAATCCCCCTACTTTCATCAATGACAGTGATTCATCAAACCACATGACACTAAAAACAGTAATAAATAGAATACCAACCCCTTCCCACAAAGCATACGCAACGCCCAGTGCCACTTTTTTCACCGCCATTGCCAACAAGATATAGGATGTGGCGATCATGATGTACATAACGGCCATGCCAACTACACCACCGGAAACGCTGGCATGTTTCATCGATAAGGTACCGATAACTTCGGTAATAATTGCCATTGCAAGGAACAACCAATAAATCATTTTCTTTCTCCCGACCACGCAAATACGCACGTCAAGACGCAGCTATAAATAACCTAAACCCACCCATATATAAGATGAGAAATAATAACCTGCGTTTTTGACGAAACAGAAATACCGGTTGAAAACCGGTTAACAGGAGTCAGACGCTATAATGAACTGCACCAGTAATGCTCACTGGATAAAATGGCAGAAAGGAAAAGCATGTGAGTGGAACTTTGAAACTTGACGCTTTTGGCGCTGTTCATGATATTTCATTCCTTCATCGCACCGATATTCTGCGCGATATACTAAGAATCCTCATAAATAAATAGTGTTAATTTTCTTAGTACTTCTACCATATAAGATAATAGAAAGCAACCACCAAATCTCATTTATTTTTTTATCTGATAAACAACGTTGAATAGAAAAACAGAATTGATACTAATATAAGCTGATACCTTCACGATATAACCCAAGCCGCTTATAGCGCGGCTTGAGCTTCAACAGAAAGGTTTGTCAATTATTCAAATTCATTCCACGAACGACCATCGCGGGTGATCATAGCAACAGAAGCAACCGGCCCCCACGTTCCCGCCTGATAAGGCTTAGGCGCATCATTATCCGCCGCCCATGCATTCATAATAGAATCAACCCATTTCCACGCTTCTTCCACTTCATCACGACGAACGAATAGCGCCTGAATACCCCGCATAGCCTCCAGCAGTAACCTCTCATAAGCATCCGCCAATGGAATATGGTTAAACGTTTCAGAAAAACTCAGATCCAGCTTAGTGGTTTGCAGGCGATGCTTGTGTTCCAGTCCTGGGGCTTTGTTCAGCACTTCAATATCAATACCTTCATCCGGTTGCAGACGAATCGTTAGCTTGTTCTGCGGTAGTTGTTGATAAGATTCAGAGAACAAATTCAGCGCGGGCTTTTTAAAATAAACTACCACCTCAGAACATTTCGTTGGTAGACGTTTACCGGTTCTCAGATAGAAAGGAACCCCGGCCCAACGCCAGTCATCAATATCGACACGGATAGAGACAAAAGTTTCCGTCCGGCTGGACTGGTTCGCCCCCTCTTCTTCCAGATACCCAGGTACCTTATGCCCCTGAACAAAACCGGCAGTGTATTGACCTCGTACCGTCTTCTCCCGCACATTCGTGTGATCAATACGGCGCAGAGAACGCAATACTTTTACTTTTTCATCACGGATACGGTCTGTCGTCAGATCTGCCGGAGGAGACATAGCAATCATGGTCAATATTTGCAACAGGTGATTCTGAATCATATCGCGCATCTGTCCGGCTTGGTCAAAATAACCCCAACGGCCTTCAATACCGACTTCTTCAGCTACCGTAATTTGTACATGATCAATTGTCCGGTTATCCCAATTATTCACAAACAGGGAATTGGCAAACCGCAGCGCCAACAGATTCAATACGGTTTCTTTACCCAGATAATGATCAATGCGATAAACCTGACGCTCATTGAAATATTTTGCCACTTCATCATTAATGGCTTTGGATGATTCAAGATCGACCCCTAAAGGCTTTTCCATCACAACTCGATTTGGCTCTTTATTTAGCCCTGCAAGGCCCAACCCGTGACAAACCGAACCAAAAGTACTTGGTGGCATCGCAAAATAATGGATTGCAGGCCGATTCTCCTGCTTAAGAATTGCCTTCAATTTGGCAAAGTCTTCCCTTTGATTAACATCCAGATTGCAGAACGCCAAACGCTCACTCAATGTCTTCCATAATTCTGAATCTAATTTTTCTGGCAAGAATGTATTTAAAGCTTCTTCAACAACCTTGGTATAAGCTGTTTTATCCCAATCAGCCCGGCCAACACCAATAATCCGGGTTTCTGGGTGAATATAACCCGCTTTCTCAAGCTGATAAAGGGAAGGCAATAATTTCCGGCGTGCCAAATCCCCTTTAGCGCCAAAAATGACTAAATCACAAGCCTGAGCTGTAGAAGTAACCGCCATATGTCTCTCCTCGTTGCGGGATATTGTAATTTTGTTACAGCATTAACCAGTAATGTACTCTTTTGACCATGGCGCGTAAACAGCGATAACGAATAACCATCACCTTATGTTAACAATGTGTTTTATCTATGATAAAGATGTGATAAATTTATGTAATTTTGCAACGTTTATGAAAGATAATTACCAATGTGAAAGTTAGACACTTGTCATACTTTTATGAAAAACATTAAATTATTGTAACTTCCTACTGCCAGCTTCAATTTGCTAATAGTATATTTTCATAAAATTTATATAGATTTCTTCTCTGAATGAAATCGTCAAAACCACAGGTAACTGCGTTTTATGAATACACTGGAACGGGTCCAAAACAGTATCGAATTTTTGAGTAAGTCAGAAAAAAAAGTGGCGCAGACAATCCTGGCTTCACCACAAACTGCGATTCATGCCAGTATCGCAACACTGGCAAAAATGGCAGAAGTCAGTGAACCCACGGTTAACCGTTTTTGCCGCCGTCTGGATACTAAAGGTTTTCCCGATTTCAAACTCCATCTAGCCCAAAGTCTTGCCAATGGTACGCCTTATGTAAATCGCAATGTTGAAGAGAGCGATACAGTTAGTGCCTACACCAATAAGATATTTGAATCGGTAATGGCAACTCTGGATACCGTCAAAAACAATTTGGATATTACAGCCATTAACCGAGCTGTTGATTTACTGACTCAAGCCCGGAAAATCTCATTTTTTGGCTTGGGGGCTTCTGCGGCCGTCGCCCATGACGCAATGAATAAATTTTTCCGGTTCAATATTCCCGTTATCTATTTTGATGACATTGTGATGCAACGGATGAGCTGTATTAACAGTGCCGAAGGTGATGTCGTCGTACTCATCTCCCATACCGGCAGAACTAAAAGTTTGGTTGAAGCAGCACAACTTGCGCGAGAAAATGATGCGACAGTTATCGCAATTACCTCCCAAGATTCTCCCCTCGCCCACGAAGCAACGCTCGCCATTCTTCTGGACGTCCCGGAAGATACAGATATTTATATGCCAATGGTCTCAAGAATCGCTCAATTAACTGTTATTGATGTTTTAGCTACGGGTTTTACCCTGCGCCGTGGTTCAAAATTCAGAGATAACTTGAAAAGAGTCAAAGAAGCGCTACGAAATTCACGCTTTGATAAAATTGACTTTCCCCCGACCTGAAAATAGTCCTCTCTCTATTAGGCTGACTCGCAATAATTGCGTAGTCAGCGATCGTTTATAGCCCATTGAGCATTGATAAATAATCTTCACTAGCCAAGTGAAGCGAGAAATTACATAATTATATCAAGAAAATCCTATGTTATTTAGTTAACCTGAGCTTCGCTTAAGAAGGGAACTAAGTGCCTGAGGCACGATTAAAGTTTTTGATAAAGAAAACACGATCATGGAGAACCTCAGGCATGAATAATTTAGATGAAATTTATTGTGAAATCGACGATTTTTGACTTGTCATTTATACTTTACAACATACCCATCCTGGAGTTTCCCCTCTTCCAATTCCAAGTATTGCCAGATTTCAGTAAATGTGACTACCACTTTCCATCATTGCCAGAACTTCCAAGACACTATTAGATTATCGATAAACCGGGAACAAATCGTGATAGGATAGAAATGCGGCAACGGTCATATCAGGATGTGTTGATACGAGTCACAAAAAGCCCCACGATAGTCGCTTACGGCCTTGCCACAGAGGTAAACCACAAAAGTAATCTATAAACAGCCTTGATAGTTGGATTGCCGAAGAGGTTTTTTTACTCGTTTTATAGGATAATTAATAGATTATTGATTATTTTTATATCACAAATACCCATACTCACAGGTCAACGGAGTAAAATATGTCCAGACGGCTCAGAAGAACGAAGATTGTTACTACACTTGGCCCGGCTACCGACCGCGATAATAATCTTGAAAAGATTATTGCTGCGGGTGCAAACGTAGTCCGCCTTAACTTTTCCCACGGTACCGCCGAAGATCATCTCCAGCGCGCCAACAAAATCCGCGAGATCGCAGCCCGCCTGGGGTGCCATGTTGCCATTCTTGGCGATCTTCAAGGACCTAAAATTCGCGTATCAACGTTTAAAGAGGGCAAAATTTTCCTGAATGTCGGAGATAAATTTCTGCTTGATGCCAATCTTGGTAAAGGCGAAGGCGATAAGGAGAAAGTCGGTATCGATTACAAAGGATTACCCACGGATGTTGTACCGGGTGACATTTTGTTGCTGGATGATGGCCGTGTTCAACTGAAAGTATTAACAGTTCAGGGCATGAAAGTATTCACTGAAGTGACAGTGGGTGGCCCGCTATCCAACAATAAGGGCATCAACAAACTGGGCGGTGGATTATCCGCTGAAGCCCTGACCGAAAAAGATAAAGAAGACATTATTACGGCGGCCAGAATTGGCGTTGATTACCTTGCTATCTCTTTCCCCCGCACCGGTGAAGATCTTAACTATGCTCGCCGCCTGGCGCGAGACGCGGGCTGTGAAACGCAGATCGTGGCAAAAGTTGAACGCGCAGAGGCCGTTAGCAGCGATAAAACCATTGATGAAATCATTCTGGCTTCTGATGTCGTCATGGTCGCCCGTGGTGACCTTGGCGTAGAAATCGGTGATCCAGAGTTAGTTGGTGTTCAGAAAAAACTCATTCGCCGGGCCCGCCAACTGAATCGTGTAGTGATTACCGCGACCCAGATGATGGAATCGATGATCACCAACCCAATGCCTACCCGTGCAGAAGTGATGGATGTGGCAAACGCCGTTCTTGACGGCACTGACGCCGTGATGCTCTCCGCTGAAACCGCTGCGGGCCAATACCCTGCCGAAACGGTTGCCGCAATGGCGCGAGTCTGTCTCGGAGCAGAAAAAATGCCCGGACTCAACGTATCGAAACATCGGCTAGACACAATTTTTGACAGTATCGAAGAAGCCATTGCGATGTCTACCATGTACGCAGCAAACCACCTAAATGGGGTTAAAGCCATTATTGCAATGACCGAATCAGGTCGCACCACTCGTATCATGTCTCGCATTAGTTCTGGTCTCCCCATATTCTCTATGTCTCGTCATGAAAAAACCTTAAACCAAACGGCTCTTTACCGTGGTGTAACACCCGTTTATTGCAGCAGTCATACTGACGGTATAACAGCAGCCAATGAAGCAGTTAATCGTCTGCGTGATAAAGGTTATTTGGTTTCCGGCGACCTTGTTCTGGTTACTCAGGGTGATCAGATGGGAACAATTGGCAGTACTAATACCTGCCGTATTCTTGAAGTGGAATAAAACTTTATTACATTTAGCGCCAAGTTTTCGACAATCAGGTTAGAATCAGAAAACTGGCGCACTTTTATTTGAAATCCATAGGGTATAAATCCTTTACCTCAAAAGAATAATTTTAATCTTCTCTAATGTTTTATTATGGAAATATTTCAATTAGATATTATAAAAATATGATGTTAAATTTATTCTTAAAATATTCACCTTAAACATAGCAATAAGAATAAGTTAAATAAATTCTCATTGCCAAAAATTTCTATTTTATTAAAGTCATAGCTGTCCGACATACCAAAAATCGGGACTTACCTCTGCCAAATGATGTCATAAAAAACAACAAAGAATATTGACAATCATTTAATATAGTACTATTAATTAAATACTGATATCAGCATTTTCCATATGGAAATACAATATTTCCTAATAATATATACCCAATGGATTTCAAGATGGATCGCGACGGCAAGGGAGCGAATCCCCGGGAGCATAGATAACGATGTGACCGGGGTGAATGAGTGCAGCCAACAAAGAGGCAATTTGAAAGATAACGGGTATATCTCTATTAGAAGGAAATAGCAGGTTAACTAATTAACCATCTAAAAATAAAGTGGAGATTATCATGCATAATACCTCAACCTATAAAACTCAAGAAGCACTAAATTCCCTTGCTGCATCATTCAAAGAGACCGAACTCTCAATTACTGAAAAAGCACTGAAAGAATTAAGCAGTAAACCAAAGGTCCCTGAGATCACCGCCTGGAACTGGTCAAAGAGCTTCCAAGAGATTTAAAACCTATCCTATCAGGTTATTTTATTTTCCTGAAAAAAAATACCTATTAGGATAAATACTGCATCCGTTCAATTAAAAATTTTTTGAACCTTGACCATAGGGTAATCGTATGAATTTTTTGGGATTACCCTAAATAATTTCATTATGTGAATATAATAATTTTAACAATATAGATAACTGATTTCACCTCCGAAGAAAATTTTGTCTTTTTCGAAAAGAGACAATATACTCATTGGATTAAATTTTTTCATCTCTACATATAAATATAATAGATTTCAGTAACTCAAAAGTGTAAAAATATGAGAAAAAACACATATTGACAGAAAAAAACACTTTAATTGGATCTTCATGTAAGTTATGTGGAATACTCAAAGGCAAGGATATCGGTATCTAAACACGGTACCTCAACATTTATATTAAAACTTGTCCCTATACCCTATAGATTTCAAGATGGATCGAGACGGCAAGGGAGCGAATCCCCGGGAGCATAGATAACGATGTGACCGGGGTGAGTGAGTGTAGCCAACAAAGAGGCAACTTGAAAGATGACGGGTATATACAATAAGGAATAGTAGCCACAAATGAACGCTATTAACATCTCAAAATCCATGAAGCGTTTCAATATTTCAGTATCGATACTCTCAGTGTCAATAGCGATATTAGCCATTTATTTACTCTCCACCGCCTTCTATTCAGATATGCAGGTCGATAACGACTATCAAAACAATAGCAGTTTTTACCGGGTAGAAACGACCTTTAATTTACCTAACGGAGAAAAAGTCAGATCAGCAAAATCACCCTTGCCACTCATAGACGAACTGAGAAAAGATGAGAGAATAAGCCACGTAAACTACTTTTTTAAACTTAATACGACTATTGAATTAAAGGGAAAAAAGATCACTAAAGTTCCAGTGTTTGCGGTAAATGATGAATTCCTGAATACCCTATCTCCCTTTAAGAAAGTGGATACCTCTCTGGGAGCAAATGAGATTTATATCACAGAAGAGTTCAATAACCACTATCTCGGCTTAGAAAAGCCCAAAGGAAAATCCCTCGTTTTAAACAATGAAACCTATATCATCAAAGATATTTTAGAAAGACGTCGCGATTCCAGCCTTAATATTCAAGCTATTATTGCATTTAAACCAACGCTGATTAAAGATTACAATAAAGAACTATTCAATTGGTATGATACCCAGGCTTATGTTTTTATAAAATTTGCTAATGAAAAGGCAATATCTAATCTCAATGCACTACTCAAGCATATTATTGAAACCAAAGCGCCCAATCTTCCAGGCGCGCCATTTACTGCCAGTGAATTTATTCATCTATCACTAAAAAAATTAAAAGATATGCATTATCAAGATGGATTACCTGATGAAATATCTATTGGTTTATCAAAGGAAATAATCTATAGTTCATATATTGCATTCGCGTTTATCTTATTTTCGGCACTCACCAACTACTATAATTTAACTTCTGCGGATTCAGCAGAAAAAAGGGATATCTATCAGTTAAAGAAAGCATTAGGTGCTTCAACTTTCAATATTATAAAAGATTCATTACCTTCTATGCTGATAAGAATCATATTCTCTACCCTTATATTCTTATTGCTTATTATCACAATATTCAATACATCACATTATATCAAAAATATATTTTCCCTATTAGAAATAAAGAGTTTAATATATCTGGGGATATTCTCTATTTTTATCACTTTTATTTTTATTTCATCAATACATTTTTCATTCTCATTACGTTTCTATATTTATCAAAGAAATAGAAAAATGGATATGAGATATGAATCAACACTTGCCTCTTGGTTTAGAAAATCATCATTAGCTATTCAATTACTTGTTTCTGGAGTGTCTATTTATTTAGTCACTGGATTAGCAAATCAATATATTCACCTTGTTGATTTACATACGCCGTATGATAATACCAAGACAATATCGGTAGCAATTAATAACGATAATAGCAAGAAATTAGCGATTAATGAATTAAGCTATAATCTTATCAACCAATACAATACATCAAACATAACCCTAAGTAACTGGCGACCATTTGACATGTCAAGGGAAAATATCACTGTTTACTATTCCGGCCAACAAAACAAGAATAACTATATTTCGTCTAATGTTATTACCGCGGACGAGAATTTTACTAATGTATGGAAAATGAAAATCTTAGCCGGCGGAAATAATCGAGTATATCAAAGTGATAATGCCAATATAGTCAATGCATTAGTCACAAAAGAATTTTTAAAACAGAATGTCATCACTCAATACGATGATATTTTTAATAATTACTATTGGTACATAATGGAGGATAAAAAGATCCAAATTAGATTTATTCAGATTATAGATGATTTTAATTTAGGCGCGGTAGATGAACCTTTTAGACCCATCATTGTTTTCATAAAAAAAGATCACAGCAAATATGCCTCGCTGAATCTAAATGATATTAGTCACCTTGCTCCGGTACTCAAAAAATTATCAGAACAGGGTTTTGATAAAAATGAAATTGATTTAACCAGTGATTTATTTTATGCTTATTATGATAACTATTTAAAAGTAATAAAATTATCATCGGCTGTCGCTATATTTTCCATCCTATTATTAATCATTGCCTGTTTTACTACCAGTATGACCGACTTTAACTCTATGAAAAAAGAATTAAGTATAATGGAGTCCATTGGTGGTTCCATTTATACAAACCTTACTCACTTTTTATCGAAAAGCGTCATCCCTATCATCGCATCAATTTTCGTAGCATATCTATTGGGAAGAACAATTTTAGTTTATCTACTCAATGAATATAGCGTAATTTACACTGACTCTTTTGTATACAGTGCTCTCGCGCTATCTGCTACAATGATATTCACCGTTATTATCATGATCACTACCTATTTGGTGAATTATAGAAAACTCTCTGCTACTAAATTTTTGTGAGATTAATCATGGATATAGAAATTAGAAAAAAAAGAATACATAATAAGGAGAAATTATTAATTCTCATTTTCTTTATCGCTTTTATTTCATTTATCGCCTTTATTATCTATTACGTCACTTCAGCCAAAGAGGCTGTCGTCAATGAAAATGAAGTGACTCAATTTCATGTCAGCAGCAAAGTAGATAGTGATGTTCTGAAAACAAGAGCGGTTGTTGTTCCTAATAAAAGTGTATCTATCTCAACAGAGATTGGCGGAATCGTTACCGATATAATGAAAAAACCATCACAAGATGTTTTAAAGAGTGAAGAAATCGTTAAATTATCTAATTTTAATTTCACATTGAATAATTCTGCAATGTTAGCGGATGTTACAGATAAATTGAATAATTTGATCAATATCAGAATAAATTTGCAATCTGATTACAGGAATATCAATAACAGATTCTTAGAAGCCGATAAAGAGTTGAAAGAGGTAGAAGACAAGTTAAGACGATATCATGATCTTGTACACAAAAATTATGTTTCTAAAGAAACTTTGTCTGATTTAAAGATTAAAAGAGATTACTGGCACGATGTTTATTTATTTTATAAAAAATTGAAAAATGATAAAGATCGTGACATATCAAAGCAATTAAAAGAAATAGACGAATTTGTCGAAAAACAGCGAAAACTTTCTGAAATTATTGAAAATGGTTTTGAACAACTTTCAATAAAATCACCTATAGCCGGTAATATCAGTTCATTAGATTTAATTCTAGGTCAGCGCTTAAAGCCTGGTGATCAAATTGCTATTGTGGATGATTTATCAAGTTTCTATTTTGAATCAGAGATTAACGAATATTATTTAAATAAAATAACCTACCATTCATCTGCCAGCTTAATCTATAACAATGGAAAAATACCTTTGCTTGTGAAGTTAATTTCATCTGAAGTTAATAATGGAACATTCAAAGTTAGATTTGAATTGGAAGATAAGAAAGCCATTAACTTCAAACGGGGGCAATCCGTTGATGTCATCATTAAACTTAATGAAGATCGAAAAATATTCTCCATCCCCTCATCAATGGTCTTTTCTATTGATAATAAGAGCTATGTATTTGTTTACTATCCAGATAAAAAAATTGCTCAACGTATTCAAGTGTCCATCGGGCAGGATACTGGTTCCAATATTGAGATTAAAAATGGTGTTACTGAAGGACAAACGTTAGTGAGCTTTGGTAAAAATAGATTGGTTAATAATGATACCGTAAGGATTGAATAAAATGATTAGCATGATGAATGTCTGTAAATCATATAAAACGAAATTTATTCAAACAAATGTTTTGAATGAAATAAATCTCAATATAGATAAAGGTGAATTTATCTCCATAATGGGCGCATCTGGATCAGGGAAATCAACATTACTCAATGTTATTGGCATGTTTGAAACGATCGATAGCGGTCAATTCACACTGAATAATAGCAATATTTTAACAATGAAATATTCTGAAAAAATATCATTCAGACGAGAATTTATTGGTTATATTTTTCAATCATTCAATTTATTACCCAATCTAACTGTATTTGAAAATATAGAACTACCATTGAAATATAGAGGTTTTTCTAAAAAACAGAGAAAAAATAAAGTATTTGATGCAATAAGTCATTTTGGATTAGAAAACCGAGAAAATCATAAACCGGTACAATTATCTGGCGGACAACAACAACGTGTCGCTATTGCCAGAGCAATGATATCAAATCCCACTATTTTATTGGCTGATGAGCCAACGGGAAATCTGGATAGCATAAATGGTCAAAATATCTTGTCTTCACTGAAAGATCTGAATGAAAACGGCACGACTATTGTTATGGTAACTCATTCCATTGAAGCGGCTGCATTTTCTCACAGAACATTAACCATGAAGGATGGCCATTTACTTGCTTGAGCATAAATAACATGAAGGAGTTCTTTATGGACACAATAATCCCAATAAAACATTTAGATTCAGATGAATCATCGATTCTCAAGAAATCGCCTAAGATTAATTACAGACAGTTGGCTTGCAGAATTATCGGCGAAATCCCGGCTGAAAAGATATTAGATGATGATGAATTGGCTTTATATAATGAGGAGATGGGCATACACTTTAGCCCTGAAATTATTAATGCCAATAAGCTAGTCGTTGTTGTTAAAGCTACCAGGCTTTGCAATTTAAGATGTACTTATTGCCATTCCTGGGCAGAAGGAAAAGGAAATACGTTAACATTCTTCAATTTAATGCGCTCTATTCACCGTTTCCTATCTATACCCAATATAAAGCGGTTCGAATTTGTCTGGCATGGAGGTGAAGTAACTCTATTGAGTGTTAATTATTTTAAAAAACTTATCTGGTTGCAAGAACAATTTAAAAAACCAGATCAAGTCATTACCAATTCTGTACAAACCAATGCGGTCAATATTCCCGAAGATTGGCTGGTATTCCTTAAAGGGATCGGGATGGGGGTAGGTATAAGCGTTGACGGTATTCCAGAAATACACGATAGCAGGAGATTAGATTATAGAGGTAGACCAACATCTCATAAAGTTGCCGCAGGTATGAAGAAATTAAGAAGTTATGGCATCCCTTACGGTGCTCTTGTTGTTGTCGATAGAGATGTTTACGAATCAAATATAGAAAAAATGCTCTCTTATTTTTACGAAATTGGTTTAACGGATATTGAGTTTTTGAATATTGTTCCAGATAACCGTTGTCAACCCGGTGACAATCCTGGAGGAAGTTATATAACTTACCATAATTATATTAATTTCCTTTCCAAGGTTTTCCGTGTTTGGTGGAATGGTTATCAAGATAAAATCAATATTCGTCTGTTTCATGGATTTATTGACAGTATTAAATCATCTCAAAAGAAAATATCAGATTGTTATTGGGCAGGTAATTGCTCTCAGGAAATTATCACTCTGGAACCTAATGGTACTGTATCAGCATGTGACAAATATGTTGGCGCCGAGGGAAATAATTATGGTTCGATTATCGATAACGATCTTGGACATTTATTAGCTAAATCAAACACAAATAAGAATCATCTTAAAGAAGAAATGGAATCATACGAAAAAATGCATCAATGTAAATGGTTTCACTTATGTAATGGTGGATGTCCTCACGATAGAGTGACTAACAGAAAACATAATCCGAATTATAATGACTCATGTTGTGGAACCGGAGGTTTGTTAGAGACAATAAAACAAACCATAGCTGCATAAATGCTATCCTGATATTTTAAGTGCAAATATAAAATGCCTCGTCAAAATACCCCCTAACTATTGGATGCCATATCCAACATTAGGGGGACAATAAAAACTTTCAAACCGTGATAATAACTTTACATCTTTGCGACTAAAATCACAGATCTTCTCTGTTATACGGCCCAATATCACCCGCTTTCCGAGTCTTAAGCAATTTAAGTATCCAGGTGTACTGCTCAGGATTTGGTCGCACCAATTGTTCTAATTCTTCATTCATCCGACGAGCAATAAAAGCATCATCTTTGCCATCAATATCATCCATTGGTGGTCGAATATAAATATCAAGCTGGTGGGTACGGTAATTATAAACCGGAAACAGGGGCACAATAGCGGCACGACAAACCTTCATCAATCTCCCAATTGCCGGTAACGTTGCTTTATAAGTTGCAAAGAAATCGACAAATTCACTGTGCTCCTCACCATGATCTTGATCAGGCAGATAATATCCCCAGAAACCCTGGCGAACAGTGGCGATAAAAGGTTTAATTCCAGCATCACGGGAATGTAAACGACCACCAAATTGACTGCGAGCTTTATTCCACAAATAATCTGATACTGGGTTTTTTTGATGATGAAACATAGCCGCTGCTTTTTGTCCACCCGCCGTCAGCAATATCGCAGGAATATCCACAGCCCAGCCATGAGGAACCATGAAAATAACATTCTTCCCCTGCTCTTTCAGTTGAAGAATAATCTCTTCCCCATGCCACTGCGTCCGGCTTAACGTTGATTTTGTACCACGTAAACAAAGTTCAGCCAACATAACAAAAGGTTGAGGTGCGGTAGAAAACATCTTATCAATCAATGCTTCACGCTGTTGCTCCGTGAGTTCCGGCATACAGTAACACAGATTTATTCTTGCTCTACGACGTGCCCCTTTCGCAAACTTACCCGCTAGCCAGCCTATTTTAGCTAGCAGAGGATCACGCACTTTAACCGGCAGGTAAGCCAGCCCGGCCAACACACCAATGCCCAGCCATAATCCCCAGTAACGAGGATGCAGGTAAGATTTATGAAATGTCGGCACATAACCAGCTTTACTGTCTTTATCTGTCTCTTTATGCATGAGATAACTCTTTAAAACAAAACGATAATTTGCCATTTTAATACAGGGATCTATATCAACAAATGTCAACATATCTTGTTCTGCAATACAAAACGACAGCGGATGATATCAATCATCCGCTTTAAAGTCTGTTACTAATGAACAATTAAACTCAATCTAACAGAAGCTGAGGCGTTACCTCTTTTATCGTTGCCAGGAATTCTGTGCGTTCTTTACCACTCAAACCTCCAGAACGCGGTAATTTAGCCGTTAATGGGTTTACCGCCTGCTGATTGATCCAGAATTCATAATGCAAATGTGGGCCCGTAGAACGTCCAGTGCTACCGGACAACGCAATACGATCACCCCGTTTTACCTTCTGCCCTGATTTCACCAGCAGCTTTCTCAAGTGCATATAACGCGTGGTATATTGGCGGCCATGGCGAATGGCAATAAAGTTACCTGCTGCTCCGTTATATTTGGAGACAATCACCTCACCGTCACCCACCGCCAAAACAGGTGTTCCCACTGGCATGGCAAAATCCACACCTTTATGCGGCGCAACCCGACCAGTGACTGGATTCACACGCCGAGGATTAAATTGGGAAGATACCCGAAATTGCTTGGTGGTTGGAAAACGCAAAAATCCGCGCTCCAGACCGGAACCTTGACGATCATAAAAACGCCCATCTTCCGCCCGGATAGCATAATAATCTTTACCACCACTATTTAGGCGAACACCCAGTAATTGGCTCTGTTCACTGTGACCATCCAACATTTCACGGGACAGCAATACAGAGAAACGATCACCTTCATGTAATTTACGCAAATCAATTTGCCATTGCAGTGCTTTAGTGACTTCACGCGCTTCACTGCTGGTTAAGCCGGCATTTAAAGCACTGCTGGTAAAGTTACTATCAACAACGCCAACGACGACGCTGTTTTTCCACTCCCCTTTCTGAAACTCTTTTGTTTCTTTAAACAGATCGCCTTCACGGGTATAAATGCGCATTTCACGGCGGGAAACACCCCAAGTCAGCGTTTGCAAGTCACCCGCTTCATTGACTGTCCATGACAATGGCTGACCAATGTTCAGTCCCCGTAACGCTTTATGCTGACTCGCGAGTAACGCTACATCAGAAGAGTCGATACCAAATTGGGTCAGAATATTACTGAGGGTGTCACCGTCGGAGACAATATATTCATGCGGAGTTTGAGCCGTAACCTCTGAGTTCGTCTCTTCATCAGGAATACCCTCGTCCGGTAGCTGTTCACTGCTATCTGCAATAATCTCATCACTATTTACGGGAAGATTGATGGCGATGCTACCGACTGTTGTTTCTTCTTGTTCATGATGATAAGCAATAGGTTGCCACATAGTGACAACCAATGTTGCTACAGTCAGCGAACCCAACATAATTTTATGCGGTCGCGGTAACTCCTTATACACCAGAACGATAGTTTTAACTATCTGTTGCACTCATTGAATTCCTTATTACTTTAATTCAGGCAACCCGCGTACTGTTCCGACAACTGAGTTATAAATTTCATATAGCTGTCCTTATCCAATACGATGCGGCCTCCTAACGGATCTAACGTGCCCATACGCACTCCCGTATCCTTCGCCACAGCATTAATAACGGTCGGCCTGAATTGTGGCTCAGCAAAAATGCAGGTTGCTTTCTGCTCAACCAATTGTGTTCGTATATGATGTAATTTTTGTGCGCCAGGTTGTATTTCAGGATTAATCGTAAAATGTCCTAATGGCGTCAGGCCATAATGCTGCTCGAAATAGCCATAAGCATCGTGAAAAACAAAATACCCCTTACCACGCACCAGCTTAAGAATATTAGCAATATTTTTGTCAGTTTGCGCAAGCTGAGTATTGAATTTACGTAGGTTTACGTCCAGCGCTGCTTTTTTATGCGGATAACGCGCTTGTAATTGGTCATAAATCCCCTGTGCGACCTGTTTTGCTATTTCTGGTGATAACCAGATGTGCATATTATATTCACCATGAGAATGATGTTCATGACCATCTTCATGTTTATGTTGATCCGATTCGAGTAAATCTTCATTATTTTTCAGCAATAATGGCCTAATCGTTGGCAATTGTGCTAAAACTAACTGTTTATTTTGTGGAACTTTGGCTAACGGTTTAGACAAAAAGATTTCCATCTCAGGTCCAACCCACACAACTAAATCTGCCTGGTTAACTTTCTTAAGATCAGACGGTTTCAATGCATAATCATGCGGTGATGCCCCATCAGGTAACAGTACCTGCGTATCAGTTACACCCTCAGTTATTGCCGCAGCAATAAAACCCAACGGACGGATTGATGTTACAACATCGGCATTAACCGATTGTATCGTTCCTGACATGAAAACAGCAGTAATCGCAGTCTTACAGAGAAACTTGTGCGCTAGTTTATATGATTTGTGTAACATAATGTAAATATCTCGTGGACAGAAACCAGAATTGTTATATTATAACATCTCAATGTTCACGCAAGATATATTTAACATGTCGACACTCATCACTTTAAAAAATATTGCTGTTAATTTCGGCGATCGTCGGGTATTAAACAATATCTCTCTACATTTGCAACGAGGAAATATTCTGACGTTGCTAGGTCCTAATGGTGCCGGTAAATCAACTTTAGTCCGCGTTGTTTTAGGGCTTATTGAGCCATCATCCGGCACTATTGAATATACCGATGGATTGAAAATCGGCTATGTTCCACAGAAGTTGCATCTTGACCCCACCCTGCCATTGACAGTTAAACGCTTCATGATGCTAAAACCCGGGGTAAAATCTGGCGATATATTACCGGCACTTGAATGGGTGAATGCTGCTCATCTATTGCAGCAGCCCATGCAAAAATTATCCGGTGGGGAAAGCCAACGGGTTTTATTAGCCAGAGCACTATTAAATCAACCTCAATTACTCGTCCTTGATGAACCAACACAAGGGGTCGATGTTAATGGTCAATTAGCACTTTATGATTTAATCAATCAAATCAGGACCGAATTGCATTGCGCTGTATTGATGGTTTCCCATGATTTGCATCTGGTCATGGCGAAAACAGACGAAGTTTTATGCCTTAATCAACATATTTGTTGTTCCGGCACACCTGAAGTTGTTTCAACCCACCCTGAATTTATCGCGATGTTTGGTCATCATGGTGCTGAACAATTGGCGATATACCGCCACCAACACGACCATCACCATGATCTGAAAGGGAAAATTAGCTTGGAAAATAACAGGGAATGCCACTCATGATCGAATTATTATTCCCCGGTTGGTTGGCCGGCGTATTATTGGCTATTGCTGCCGGGCCATTAGGTTCATTTGTTGTCTGGCGCAGAATGTCCTATTTTGGCGATACTCTGGCTCATGCTTCATTACTGGGCGTTGCTTTCGGATTATTGCTAAATATTAGCCCTTTTTACACAATTATCGCCGTCACTTTGATACTGGCAATTATTTTAGTTTGGCTGGAGAAACGTCCTCAACTGGCAATCGATACTTTGTTGGGGATTATGGCTCACAGCGCATTATCATTAGGGCTAGTGGTTGTCAGTTTAATGTCTAATGTGCGAGTTGATTTGATGGCTTATCTGTTTGGTGATTTGTTATCAGTCACCTATGAAGATATTTGGTTGATTGCCATCGGTGTCACCATGGTCACCACGCTCCTGTTCTGGCAATGGAACGCCTTGCTCTCTATCACCGTCAGTCAAGAAATGGCTTTTGTGGATGGAATTAAAATACAGCGGTTAAGAGTGCTGTTAATGCTGGTAACAGCGTTGACAATCGGCTTGGCAATGAAGTTTGTCGGCGCACTGATTATCACCTCCCTGCTCATTATCCCGGCCGCTACTGCTCGCCGTTTTGCCCGTACACCGGAACAAATGGCCGGTATTGCTATTGCGGTTGGTACGCTTGCCGTCACCGGTGGATTAGCTTTCTCCGCCGTTTACGACACACCAGCAGGGCCCTCTGTCGTGCTATGTGCTGCGGTGATGTTTATTATCAGCCTGATCAGTAAAGCAAAAAATTGATCCACTGAGTGGGTATAACCCAATGGATTTCAAGATGCATCGCGACGGCAAGGGAGAGAATCCCCGGGAGCATAGGTAACGATGTGACCGGGGTGTGAGTGCAGCCAACAAAGAGGCAACTTGAAAGATGACGGGTATAACCCAGTTATCAGGAGAACGGGATAGGTTTCCCTTGCGGGAGTACCCATCCCGATTTTTCAGGTAATTAAACAAGTCATTCCTGATCTCTGACCATACCAAAATGGCGATAAGCATGTTCGGTGGCAATTCGTCCACGGGAAGTGCGTTGAATAAAACCCTGTTGAATCAAAAAGGGTTCCAGCACATCCTCAATCGTTTCCCGCTCTTCACCAATAGCAGCGGCAAGGTTATCTACCCCAACCGGCCCGCCCATAAATTTATCAATGATGGCAATCAGTAATTTACGATCCAGATAATCAAAACCGGCAGCATCTACGCTCAACATATCCAGCGCTCTGGTGGCAATATTGCCATCAATCGCACCATTCCCTTTTACTTGAGCAAAATCACGTACCCGGCGCAGTAAACGGTTTGTAATCCGTGGCGTTCCACGAGAACGCATGGCAACTTGCCGGGCGCCCTCATCAGTGATCGCTACCCCCATAAAACGAGCGCTGCGAGAAACGATACTTTGCAAATCGTCCACATTATAAAATTCAAGACGCTGTACGATACCGAACCGATCACGCAGTGGAGAAGTCAAAGAACCTGCGCGAGTAGTCGCCCCAATCAGGGTAAAAGGTGGCAAATCAATTTTAATCGAACGGGCTGCCGGCCCCTCGCCAATCATAATATCTAGCTGGTAATCTTCCATTGCTGGATAGAGAATTTCTTCCACTACCGGCGATAAGCGGTGAATTTCATCGATAAACAATACATCGTGCGGTTCAAGATTGGTCAGCATTGCCGCCAAATCACCCGCCTTTTCCAACACCGGGCCTGAAGTTGTGCGAAGATTAACACCCATCTCATTGGCAACAATATTCGCCAGCGTTGTTTTCCCCAATCCCGGCGGACCAAAAATCAGTAGATGGTCAAGAGCATCACCACGCTGTCTGGCAGCCTGAATAAAAATCTCCATCTGCTCACAGACCTGCGGTTGTCCGACATATTCAGACAACAATTTAGGTCTGATGGCGCGGTCAACGGCTTCATCATCTGGCAAAACTTCCGCAGAAACCAGACGGTCAGCTTCAATCATGGCTTACCCCTGTAACTTAGAGAACAGCGCGAAGCGCTTCGCGGATAAGTGTTTCACAATCCGCCCCCGGTTTAGCGACTTTATTTACCATGCGGCTGGCTTCCTGTGGTTTGTAACCCAAAGAGACTAATGCCGCAGCGGCTTCCGCTTCGCTATCAGCGTCAGAAGTTGTCTGTTTGGCCGTTGCCGGCAAATTAATATCACTGCTCTGATTGAAGAGATCGCCATTCAGCCCTTTAAAGCGATCTTTCATTTCAACCACCAGCCGTTCAGCGGTTTTCTTACCCACACCCGGCAGTTTAACCAGAGAAGCGATCGCCTCTTGTTCAATAGCAGAAACAAATTGCTGCGCAGACATGCCCGAAAGAATAGCCAACGCCAATTTAGGCCCAACACCATTCACTTTAATTAATTCACGGAATAGAGACCGCTCTTGCTTATCATTAAAACCATAAAGTAATTGCGCATCTTCACGCACAATAAAGTGAGTAAATAGAACAGCTTCCTGTCCAGCATCAGGCAATTCATAAAAACAGGTCATTGGCATATGAACTTCATAACCAACGCCATTCGTTTCCAGTAAAACCAAAGGTGGTTGTTTTTCCAGCACAATTCCTCTGAGACGCCCTATCACTCGTTTATCCCCTAAAAAATACAACTGATTGTTCTATTTATGGTTATAACATAAAAAAAGCTGGATGCATATCCAGCCGTTATCTTAAACGCCCACGCGCCAGGATTAATCTGGGATCACCAACCCGTAAAAGATTCTGATTAAAGTGACAATGGGTTATCGCAATCGCCAATGCATCTGCCGCATCGGATTGCGGATTAGCAGATAATTTCAGCATAGAACGCACCATATGCTGAATCTGACTTTTTTCAGCCGCCCCGGTTCCCACAACCGTCTGTTTAACCTGTCGGGCAGCATATTCAAAAACCGGCACAGATTGATTGACAGCGGCAAGAATAGCAACGCCTCGCGCTTGCCCTAATTTCAGCGCTGAATCGGCGTTTTTCGCCATAAAAACTTGTTCGATGGCAAAAGCATCCGGTTGAAATTGCGTAATAATTTCAAGAATACCTGCATAAATACGCTGCAACCGGTTAGGCAGATCATCAACTTTTGTTCGGATACAACCACTGCCAAGGTAGCTCAAATGACGCCCCTGCTGACGGATCACACCATAGCCAGTGACGCGGGAACCCGGGTCGATACCTAAGATAATCGCCATATTCTGTTTATTCGCCTTTGATTATCACCTTTAATATGAATGAGATAAAAACGTTAGAGAAAGTGTCCTGTACCACAGCACACTTTCTCTACGCTATATACCCGTTATCCTTCAAGTTGCCTCTTTGTTGGCTGCACTGACTCACCCCGGTCACATAGTTCGCTATGCTCCCGGTGATTCGCTCCCTTGCCGCCGCGATGCATCTTGAAATCCATAGGGTATACAACCCGATTGAAATTACAGCAAAGCAGCAACTTCATCAGAGATTTCACCGTTATGGTAAACCTCTTGTACGTCGTCTGAATCTTCCAACATATCAATCAAGCGCAATAATTTAGGTGCGGTTTCCGCATCCAATTCCGCTTTAGTGGACGGGATCATCGAAACTTCCGCTGATTCAGCCACAAAACCGGCGGCATCTAACGCATCTTTCACGTCACCAAACGTTTCTGGTGTGGTGTAAACATCAATCGCGCCATCATCATAGGTTTCTACATCATCAGCGCCGGCTTCCAACGCTGCTTCCATAACCGCATCTTCGTCCAGCCCTGGCGCGTAAGAAATCACCCCTTTTTTGGTGAACAGATAAGCAACCGAGCCATCAGTACCCAGATTACCACCGGTTTTAGTGAACGCATGACGAACATCAGAAACAGTACGGTTACGATTATCACTCAGACACTCAACCATCACCGCCGTTCCCCCCGGACCATAACCTTCATAAATGATGGTTTCCATGTTATCCGCTTCATCGTTGCCGACACCACGGGCGATAGCACGGTTCAGAGTATCGCGGGTCATGTTGTTGGACAGTGCTTTATCAATTGCAGCACGCAGACGTGGGTTAGATACAGGATCTCCACCACCCAGACGGGCTGCCGTTACTAGCTCCCGGATAATTTTGGTGAAAATCTTACCGCGTTTCGCATCCTGCGCAGCTTTGCGGTGCTTGGTGTTGGCCCATTTACTATGACCTGCCATAAGGTTCTCCGATAAAACGTCTAATAAACTTATTCAATAACAAACTCTTCAATCGCCTGCCGATTGCTCCACGACTTAGTGAGCTTTACTGCTTTATCCGCATCCAGCCACTGATAAGCCTGATGTTCAGTCAACAGGCATTCTCGCTCTTCCGGCAATGCCAGACAGAACCAGTACTCTTTATTGCGGGTGACTCCTGGAGCATAGCGATGACGCAAGTGGGTAAAAATCTCATAATAAAGAGAACGCCGGCAATCTATCAGTTCAAGATTTTCACCTATAATATCGATACCGACTTCTTCTTGCACTTCACGCAATGCTGTCTCCCACGGCGTTTCATCTCCATCAAGGCTGCCAGTTACAGACTGCCAAAAATCAGGATCGTCCCGCCGCTGTAACATTAGCACCCGTCGGCTGGAAAACGCATAAATAACCACCAGCACAGACTCGGGGCGCTTGTAAGCCATTATTCACTCTCTTTTCTAGCAACAACAAAGATTGATAACTCTTCAAGGGCCGCCGAATTGGCATAACTTGGCGCTTCCGTCATTAAACAAGCGGCAGCGGTAGTTTTAGGGAATGCGATAACATCACGGATGTTATCCGTTCCTGTCAGCAACATAACCAAACGGTCAAGACCAAATGCCAAACCTGCATGGGGAGGCGTACCAAATTTCAGTGCATCCAGCAAGAAGCCAAATTTCTCCTGCTGTTCCTGCTCATTAATGCCCAAAATACGGAACACCGCTTGTTGCATTTCATTACGGTGAATACGCACTGAGCCACCACCCACTTCGTAGCCGTTAATCACCATATCGTAAGCATTGGCAATAGCCGAAACCGGATTTTGCTCCAACTCCGCCGCTGACATATTACACGGTGAAGTAAATGGATGATGCATGGCAGTCAGACCACCTTCCCCATCATCTTCGAACATGGGGAAGTCGATAACCCACAGTGGCCGCCAGCTATCCAATTTTGTCAGGTTCAGATCGCGCCCTAATTTCAGACGCAACGCTCCCAAAGCATCAGTGACCACCTTCACACTACCAGCACCGAAGAACAAAATATCGCCATCCTGTGCACCGGTACGGGAAAGCAGACCTTCAATCACCTCTGCATTCAGGAACTTGGCTATCGGACTTTGAACCCCTTCCAGACCGGCAGCACGCGTATTGACTTTTATCCACGCCAGCCCTTTTGCGCCATAAATTCCAACGAATTTGCCATATTCATCAATCTGCTTACGACTCAATTCAGCACCACCTGGTACCCGAATTACGGCTACGCGGCCTTTACTGTCATTCGCCGGTTCAGCAAAAACACTAAATTCCACATCTTTAACCAGATCAGCAACATCAACCAACTCCAATGGGTTACGCAGATCAGGTTTATCAGAACCGAAACGACGCATCACTTCGGCAAACGTCATCACCGGGAAATGCCCCAGATCAACACCTTCAATTTCAAGCCACAATTCGCGGATCATTTTTTCCATCATTTCCCTTACCTGCTCAGCAGTCATAAAGGAAGTTTCCACGTCGATCTGGGTGAATTCTGGCTGACGATCCGCACGCAAATCTTCATCACGGAAGCATTTAACAATTTGATAATAACGGTCAAAACCAGACATCATCAGCAATTGTTTAAATAACTGTGGGGATTGAGGCAGAGCATAAAATTTGCCTTTATGAACACGACTCGGCACCAAATAATCACGAGCACCTTCGGGGGTTGCTTTCGTCAGCATCGGCGTTTCAATATCCAGGAAACCCTGATTATCCATGAAACGACGAACAAAACTGGTGATTTTAGCGCGTGCTTTCAGACGATTTGCCATTTCAGGCCGGCGCAGATCAATATAACGATATTTCAGACGCTGCTCTTCACTGTTCGTCTGATTGCTATCCAAAGGCAAAGGTTCGGAGCGGTTGATGATATTCAAACTTTCCGCAAAAACCTCTATTTCACCGGTAGCCATATCTTTATTGATTTGACTGTCAGGACGGGCGCGTACAGTACCGGTGATTTGAATACAGAATTCATTACGCAGTTCAGCAGCCTGAGAAAATGCGGCTTGCTGATCCGGGTCAAAAAACACCTGAACAATCCCTTCACGATCACGCATATCAATAAAAATCAAGCCACCTAGATCACGGCGGCGGTTTACCCAACCACAAAGAGTCACCTTCTGGCCTTCATGGGTCAGATTCAACTGCCCACAATAATCAGTACGCATACAATATCCTTTTACTCGGCTGTTGTGCTGTTGCTGCGGAAATTTTGGCATCGTTCTTGAACTTGAAAAATGTCATGAAGTGTCAAAAAAGGTCGCCATTATAATGGAAATTCTGCTCAGAGATAAGGGCAGGTAATATTCCGATGCTATACCATTGCTTGATGTCTGATAATCAGGCAATTTATTTTCAATTCCCATCTATTTATAGCGACAGTTTTATTTTTGGGGTTTATCATAACTTAATTGGCCAATTTCGGTTAGGCAATGGAGTTAAAAATGGTTAGCTCGCTTTATGTTGTGTTGGGCGCACTATTATTGATTAAGCTGTCTTTTGATGTGGTTAAGTTAAGAACACAATATCGTGTCTCATATGGAGACGGTGGTTTTTACGAATTACAAACAGCGATCCGCATCCACGGTAATGCTGTGGAATATATCCCTATCTCTATGTTATTGCTGGTCATGATGGAGATGAACGGCTCAAATGTCTGGACGATACATGTCTGTGGTTTGATTCTGCTCACCGGCAGAGTCTTGCATTATTATGGTCTGCACCACCGTGAACTCCGCTGGCGACGTTCAGGCATGGTAGCAACTTATCTCTCAATCGTATTAATGGTGATGACAAATATTTACTACTTGCCTTGGGAACAGATATTTTCTCTCTACTAACGAATACCACTGGCACTAAAATAACAGGCAGCAAACTCGGCTGCCTATTATTCTAACCATAGCTGTTCCCCATATAAGGAAGACTTTCCAACGTTGACATGCAAAGCGAGCAAGTGTTGGTTTTTTTACCTCTCCCACTTAATCTTGCTGACGGCACATGAGGATTCTCTAAGCGTTCAGCCAATTTTTTCTTTAGCTGCCCCTTAATTGGATGACCTAACTTCTTCCACTCTTTTAAGGCCCGCTTTTCAAATTCCAGACTATAGATCAGTTTGTTAAGATTTGATATGCCATACACCACCTCACTCTTTTACTTAAGCAAACAATAGGTCATTTAAAGGTGCTTTTAAATGCATCTTTACTTTTTTATATAAAACCCAAAGCTCCCCTAATGCTGACTGACTCATGAAATCAAGGATTGATCGCGCCATGATATGATTTTTGTACAACACTTAAATTCCTCAAATATTTCCATTATTCACTACTTTTAAGCACAGAGAAAATTGGTTCAAGGTCAAGCTTTACATCTGTTAGAATGCCACCTTCTTTTTTTTCTGATAATTAATGCTGTTATGTCAAATCAAGATCCTTACCATCAAAGGGATAGCCTGTTTGCCACGCCCATTGCCAATCTGGGAGACTGGCGTTTCGATGAACGGGTAGCCGAAGTTTTCCCTGATATGATCCAACGCTCCGTGCCAGGTTATTCAAATATTGTTTCCATGATTGGTATGCTGGCCGGTCGTTTCGTGACATCAAACAGTCAAATTTATGATCTGGGTTGTTCTCTGGGCGCATCAACCTTGGCAATGCGCCGCAATATTGCCGCTGAAAACTGCAAAATTATCGCCGTTGATAATTCCCCGGCAATGGTGGAACGCTGTCGTCGCCATATCGATGCTTTCCGGGCACAAACACCGGTTGAAGTCATTGAAGCCGATATTCTTAATATCGATATTCAAAATGCTTCGATGGTCGTACTGAATTTCACCTTACAATTCCTCAACCCGCAAGATCGACAAGGTTTACTTAACCGGATTTATCAGGGGTTACGTCCGGGGGGTGTTTTAGTTTTATCAGAGAAATTCAGCTTTGAAGATCAACAGATTGGTGAGTTACTGTTTAATATGCACCACGATTTTAAGCGTGCTAACGGATATAGCGAACTGGAAATCAGCCAGAAACGCAGCATGCTTGAAAATGTCATGTTGACTGATTCTGTAGAAACACACAAATCCCGTCTCCATCAATCCGGTTTTAACCATGTTGAAGTCTGGTTTCAGTGTTTCAACTTTGGTTCACTGCTAGCGATAAAAGGAGCCGATAAATGATCGATTTCGGTAATTTTTATCAACTTATTGCAAAAAATAACCTCCAGCATTGGCTTAATTGCCTTCCTGCTCAACTGCAAGAATGGCAAAAAGCGGCCCTGCACGGTAATTTTAAACCATGGGTAAAAACCCTGGAAAACCTACCCGAAATTTCACCGACCCAATTAGATCTGAAAAATGGCGTGATCGCAGAACGCGATCCGCCCCTATCCGAAGGTGAAAAAATTTGCCTTACCAATATATTGCGAGTATTCATGCCGTGGCGCAAAGGCCCATTCTCGCTTTATAGCGTAAATATTGATACTGAATGGCGCTCAGATTGGAAGTGGGATCGGGTACTGCCCCATATTTCTCCATTAACCGGCCGTACAATTCTTGATGTTGGTTGCGGCAGTGGTTATCACCTGTGGCGGATGGTGGGTGAAGGGGCTGAACTTGCCGTTGGTATCGATCCAACTCAGCTCTTCCTCTGCCAATTTGAAGCTGTCAGAAAGTTGCTTGGCAATGATCAACGTGCCCATCTTTTACCTCTGGGCATTGAACAATTACCGGCACTGGCCGCTTTCGATACGGTTTTCTCGATGGGCGTTCTCTATCACCGCCGCTCTCCTCTTGACCATCTCTGGCAGTTGAAAAACCAACTGGTATCTGAGGGTGAGTTAGTACTGGAAAGTCTGGTTGTTGAAGGAGATGAACATACCTGTTTAATCCCCGGTGAACGTTATGCTCAAATGCGCAACGTCTATTTCATCCCTTCGGCAAAAATGTTGAAAATTTGGCTGGAGAAGTGCGGTTTTGTTGATGTAAAAATTGTCGATCAGGCAGTCACAACGACGGAAGAACAACATCGGACAGATTGGATGAAAACTGAATCGCTATCTGACTTCCTCGATCCTGCGGATAACAGTAAAACCATTGAGGGTTATCCCGCTCCTCTGCGGGCGGTACTCATCGCCCGTAAGCCCTGATTTTGTCAACTGGCCCAAAGTTGGGCCAGTCCATAATAGATTTTACTCAAATAAAGTCAGACTCAGCATCCCTTTCATCACCTCTACCACACCACCATCAACACAATAATGTGAAAACTCATCCACTTCATTATCCGCGCTCATCGTCACCCCTGCTTTGCGGTAGGTCATGGTAGAGGGCATAATCCGTCTTGCCGAACTGTGAACTTCCGTTAACCCGATATCGATAAATTTATGAATATTACTCATACGAACACCCGCACCCGCCATAATAATTGGCCCCTGACTGGCTTGATGTAGCTCTTTCAATAAGGGTAATCCCAATTCCGCATTCTGTTGCTGACCAGAAGTCAATATTCGTTTAACACCAAGCTGAGTGAGTTGATCCAGTGCCACATAAGGATTAAAACACATATCAAACGCACGGTGAAAAGTAACGGCCATATCGCCAGACAGTGCCATCAATTGTTGCATACGGGGCAAATCAATATGCCCTTCTTCATCTAATACACCAAAAACGACGCCCATAAATCCCATATCACGGATCTGAGCAACATCATTTTTCATCACCTCAAAATCTGAGTGACTGTAGCAAAAATCACCACCTCTTGGACGTACAATGGGATACACAGGAATAGTTAATTGCTCAATAGCCTGCTTCAATGTACCAAAACTCGGTGTTAATCCCCCTTCCGCCTGACTGGCGCAAAGCTCTATCCGGTCAGCACCCGCCTGTTGTGCGATTAATGAGCAACCCACGCTAAAACAACAAATTTCTAACTTTGTCATCAGAAGTTCCTTGGACACCCAGTTATTAACGAGCAATCAATGAATCTACGCGATTCAGTAGTTCAATTCACTAACTATGACATCTAATTATTTCCGATGATTTGTAGGAAATCACAAGGTCAGAATTTTTATCTGGATCACAAGGACGAAAACGTTAATTTTGCCGACTGGTGCTCATTTTTAACAATTTCACGCAATGTAAATGGGTGAAACTTGACGGTGATCTCACTATCAGTGATAGCTAAGGTAGGATTAGGCAACCGCTCTTGTTCCCCTTTGGGTTGACTCTCTTTAACTATCCCCAACTTGGGTGTATATTATACTCAAGTTGGGAACAGATGGATAAGTGATGGAAGCTGTTTTTGTTGAACTACCACCTTTTGAACGTTACCGTCATAACTACCTGAGTGATGAGGAGTTTCGAACCTTCCAAAATATGCTACTGAAAAATCCAACAACAGGAGATGTAATCCAACATACAGGCGGATTGCGTAAAGTACGTTTTACTGATTCCCGAAGGAAAAAGGGAAAACGAGGCGGTATTCGGATAATTTACTATTGGTGGGTATCTAAATCGCAATTCATGCTTTTCACTATCTATGATAAAGATGAAATGTCAGACTTAACTAAAGAGCAATGCGAATCCTTGCGTAAAATGTTAGAAATGAGAAAAAAGGAGCATAAATGAAGCGTGATCTATTTGCAGAACTCAATGAAGGGATGAAAGCTTGGGAAGAGGCTAACGAAGGCAAACTCACATTGAAAACTCATAAGAGGAGGTTAAAAAATGATATCTTCATCAGTCCGGATGAGTTGAAATCTATCCGGAGTAAACTGAATATTTCTCAGGCTGTTTTTGCCCAGTACCTGCATACCGGTGAGACGACATACCAAAACTGGGAACAGGGACGGGCTAAACCGAATAAACAAGCTGTGTTACTGATTAAAATGGTGGAGCGCAACCCGCAGGCACTAGAATTTCTTGCCAGCCTCACATAACAATATCACTTTAATTCATGTAGCTGAGCATTCACTTTTAACAATTTCACGCAATGTAAATGGGTGAAACTTGACGGTGATCTCACCATCAGTGATAGCTAAGGTCGGATTAGGCAACCGCTCTTGTTCCCCTTTGGGTTGACTCTCTTTAACAGAAAAACCTGCCGGCAAAGGTTGCGGTAATAATGCTTTTGCGGCTGTTGATAAGATCTCAGGTGCCACCGGCAGCACCAGCTCCACATGTTCCCATCCCTGATGCAAGTAAGTTTTCTTGCCAGGATAGGGCAATTCTACACAATCAATTTGCCAATTAAGCACCGCAATTGGGTACTCTAAATCAAACAAGCAGATTGGACGTCCATTAATGATAGTTTCTGACATCAAACTGCCACATTGCAAAAAACCTTTACGCCAGCGCTCCGCTACAGAGATATCGTGACAACGTAAGGAGATATGATCGGCTTGATATTGCTCAACATTCAAATTAAGCCGTTGTTTGAACCGTACCAATTTTTGCTCAAATATTGCCAGTTCAGCCACTAAATCCTGTAATTCAACAATAGAAGAAAAATGTGTCATATTATCCCAGTTAAGATGCAATAGATTGGTCCCTTCCCTTGGCCCCAAACAGCCCAAGAATTTTAAAGGGTTGCCGCCGTTTCAAACCTCAAATGATACTCTCGATTGGTAATAATTGAAATTCGATGGTACCAACACAATCACTCTTTCAATAATTCCATGAATTCTCATTACCCTATTTCACTCACAAAAAACTGCAATTAAGAGCCTATCTCAATAGGCGTAATTGTTGCAGACAGTTTGAACACGGACAGCGCGGAAAAACCGGAGCGTACACGTAGTACGTGAGGATTTTGAGCACTGCCCAGGTTCGCTCTTTATGGCAAAGAAGGGCAAATAAAATAGCTCTATTGGGATAGGCAGTAAGCGAAAAAATCCGCTTGGGACAATGTTTGATACCTTGCAAGAAACACTATCTATCAATACCATTTTACACAATTTCCACACGGAATAGGAATTAAGGGTAATTCGGGTTTCCTGACATAATTAAGTCAGGAAATTAAAAAGGGAATCATTCTATTTTATTCTAATGACTCGTTAGAATCATTTAAAATCAAAAATAACCATAAATTTATCATTCAATATAAAATTAAGACGCTATAAAAAAACAAAAATAAAAAGCAAAAATCACAATATTAAAATTAACGGTAGATACAAAGATTATTGTAATTGATACAGATCACAAATGCTAATTTTCTCATTGAAACCCCACTATAAAAAAAATAAATTATACTTCCGTCAAATATGTAATCATCTTTGACTAAATTTATTTCCATAAAACATAATTTCGGAGGCAATACTATGTCTAATTGGTCTGGAAGTGTTCCAGCTAACGCTGAAAACGGTAAATCCACAGGACTTATTCTCAAACAAGGAGATACAATCTCTGTTGTTGCTCATGGATGGGTGAAATATGGCCGTGATAATGTTGAATGGGCAGCACCTGATGGTCCTGTACCCAATAATCAACAACCGTCATCAATAGCCACACTCGTCGCTAAGATCGCCAACAAGAAGTTTGCAATTGGCAACGGAGTACTTCATAAAACGGTTCCTGTAGATGGCGAATTAATACTTTTATTCAATGACGTACCGGGTACTTTTGGTGATAATTCAGGTGAATTTCAAGTCGAGGTCATAATAGAGTCTCGATACTCCCCTTTAAAATAAATAAAAACTGTGTGAATATATATTACCAATAAAGTAATAAACATTTTTATTGATATAATGCCAAGTGAAAAATCACACTATTTCACTTGGCAGATGTCATCCCACAATTCTCTGTCCTTATTATTCGGTTAATGCAGTTGCAATAAGATCTTATCTACCCAAAAACCACATACAATCAATTACATTAAAGCTGTATATAAAAACAGTATCATCCATGACATCAACTGAAAAGAAAGTTTTGCCTATCAACAAAACAGGCCACGCAATGCGCAGCCCTTAATAAATTACACTACCGAACTAAGTCATCAGCGTATTACTTTTCCCGGACACCTTCGATAGAAATCAATAAATCTGCTTCCTGTGATTTAGGTCCCAAATCTGCTTTGAAATTAAAGTCTTTCAGTTTGATTTCACCAGAAGCTTCAAAACCTGCGCGATAACCACCCCACGGGTCTTTACCTTCACCCATCAGCTCTGCATTCAGTATCACCGGCTTTGTCACACCGTTTAAAGTCAGATCACCCGTAACAACATATTTCTCGCCCTCTTTTTTCACTTCAGTTGACGTGAATTTTGCTTCAGGGTATTTCTCTGTATTAAAGTAATCTTTACTACGCAGGTGTTTATCACGTTCGGCGTGGTTAGTGTCCAAACTGGCTATTTTGATCGTCACATTAACTTTATTTTCCGCCGGATTTTGCTCATCAAATGTGAAAGAACCATCAAAATCTTTAAATGTCCCATATAGCCAGCTATACCCCAAATGCTGAATGCGAAATCCAATAAAGGCATGCTGGCCGGGTATATCAATTTTATAATTGGCAGCTAATGCAGAACTTGCATTTAGTAACAATGCACCCGCAGTCAGGCCAAGTAGCGTCTTCTTCAACATATTCTTCTCCATAATCGTCTTTTATATTATTCAGGACGGAAACCCAGTATCCGCTTTAAGGTTGCATCACGATCAATAAAATGGTGTTTTAATGCTGCAACAGCATGTAATAACGATAAAATTACCACTGCCCAAGCAAGGTAAAGATGAATCATTCCAGCAGTATCCGCCTGTTCACCCTGACCGATTAATGTAGCCGGCACAATAAACCAGTCAAAAACAGAAATTGGCTGACCATCAGCGGTCGAAATTAAATAACCACTAATCAAAATGCCAAACAGTAAGATATACAACAAAATATGCATTAAAACCGCGCTGACTCTAATCAGGCGACTATAACTGGCTAATGGCTTGGGTGGTGGAGAAACAAAACGCCAGATAACACGCACAGCCATCATGATAAACAGCAACATCCCGATACTTTTATGAATTTCAGGTGCTTTATGATACCACGTATCGTAATACCCTAATGTCACCATCCACAGTCCTAGCGCAAACATGCCATATACGATCAATGCAACCAGCCAATGTAAAAGGACAGATAAGTGACCAAACTGGTTGGAAGTATTCTTCCAAAGCATAACAGTTCCTTTTTTAGGTAAATGTAGACTAGCCATTTTTTGAGCTAATTCAATTATGAATGATATTAATCTCTTTTTTATTAAAAATCCCAACAAATAATTTGCAAAAGATTTTCAATTTTAATCAATAAAACTCATTTAAGGTAAAAAACATTAAGTAACAATAAGATAAAAATAAATCACATTAATAATAATGTCGAAAAAATATATAATATATATTTTTTATTATATTTGACTTTAAATTTCAACTACCGTAAAAATCAATTATCTTATTTTCTATTATTTCTTTATAATTTTCCGCTTATAAGAATCGTAACCTGATGCACTCGTATCTGGCGAGTCTAACACAAGCCTGGAACAATAAAAGGGTATATACCCGTCATCTTTCAAGTTGCCTCTTTGTTGGCTACACTCGCTCACCCCGGTCACATAGTTTGCTATGCTCTCGGGGATTCACTCCCTTGCCGTCGCGATCCATCTTGAAATCCATAGGGTATAAAACATGAGGAACATCACTGTTTACGGCAGCAAATCTTACAGCATTAATCATACAATAGTGGTAAAAATAACATCAATAAATTATCAAAAATGAGGTTTTTTATGTCAAATAGCATTTTACAAGCACTCACGGTGTTGAAGTCAAAAAAATGGGTCGATTTGACGCATAGCTTCGATAAAGATTCTCCACATTTTTTTATGCTTGATTCAGCAGAATTTAAAACACTGTTTGATTATAAGGATGGCTTTTTTACTCAGCAATTTTCTTTTCCCGGCCAATATGGGACTCACATTGATGCTCCCTGCCACTTTGTTCCTGATACCCGTTATGTCGATGAATTGGAATTAAAAGAATTAGTTTTACCTCTAATCGTACTTGATCAATCAGAAAGAGCAAAACAGGACCCTAATTTTTCACTTTCTAAAGAAGATATTCTTAAATTTGAAGAAGAATATGGAATTATTGAGGCAGGTACTTTCGTTGCGCTCAGAACGGATTGGAGTAAACGCTGGCCATCTCAGAAAGCAATGGATAATAAAGATGATTCTGGCAATAACCAAACACCCGGTTGGGGGATAGATGCCCTCAAGTTTTTATTTGAAGAACGCCATATTAAAGCCATTGGGCATGAAACATTTGATACCGACGCCGCTAAAGATTTTAGAAAGAATAATGCCTTGTTAGGCGAAGATTATGTCTTAAAGCAAGATACTTATCAGATAGAACTTTTAGCTAATTTGGACCAAGTACCTGTACGTGGCGCCGTTATTTTCAACATTGTAGCCAAACCTAAAAAAGCCTCTGGTTTTCCTGTTCGTGCGTTTGCCATACTCCCATAACTGCGCCCCTCCCTTATGCCGTATATTCATTACGGCATTATATACCCGTTATCTTTCAAGCTGCCTCTTTGTTGGCCGCACTCGCTCACCCCGGTCACATAGTTCGCTATGCTCCCGGGGATTCTCTCCCTTGCCGTCGCGATCCATCTTGAAATCCATAGGGTATAGTTACCATCATGATTTTGCGGGAAGACGCGTTTTTTATCTTCGCCACTTGGCACAAAGCAACAGTAAAGTGGTATGTCATGTGTTGAATATGGTATAAAACCCGCCGTTTTTTCTTATGAACCATTTTGCAAAGGATATTGTTTGCTACAATATACCTATTTCTTGTTCGTCATTTAAGGTAACCAGGTGAATATTCAGGCGATTCTTTCAGAAAAAGTCAGCCAAGCGCTGATTGCAGCAGGTGCTCCAGCCGACAGCGAAGCTCACATCCGCCAATCCGCGAAAGCGCAATTTGGCGACTATCAGGCCAATGGTGTTATGGCCGCCGCGAAAAAAGTGGGTATACCTCCCCGACAACTGGCAGAAAAAGTTGTTAACCTGCTAAATCTGCAAGGTATCGCCAGTAAAGTTGAAATCGCTGGTCCCGGCTTTATCAATATCTTCCTTGATAAAGCATGGATTGCAGCCAATATCGAAACTGCACTGAAAGATGAAAAACTAGGCGTTACGCCAGCCAAACCACAAACTATTGTTGTCGATTATTCCGCCCCCAATGTCGCGAAACAGATGCACGTTGGTCATTTGCGCTCCACGATTATTGGTGATGCCGCCGTCCGTACATTGGAATTCCTCGGTCATAAGGTTATCCGCGCTAACCATGTGGGTGACTGGGGAACCCAGTTCGGTATGCTAATTGCCTATTTGGAAAAAATGCAAAATGAAAATGCCAGCGATATGGCATTGTCCGATCTGGAAGCGTTCTATCGCGAAGCGAAAAAGCATTACGATGAAGATGAAGAGTTTGCCATCCGCGCCCGTGGCTATGTGGTGAAACTGCAAGGCGGTGATGAATATTGCCGCACCATGTGGCGCAAGCTAGTGGATATCACGATGGCCCAAAATCAGCAAACCTATGATCGTCTGAATGTCACGCTGACTAAAGATTCTGTCATGGGTGAAAGTCTGTACAACGATCTGCTGCCCAGTATTGTCGCGGATCTGAAACAGCAAGGGCTGGCAGTAGAAAGCGATGGTGCAACCGTAGTTTACCTTGATGAATATAAAAACAAAGAAGGTGAACCGATGGGCGTTATTATCCAAAAACAGGATGGAGGTTATCTTTACACCACAACCGATATCGCCTGTGCAAAATACCGTTATGAAACCCTGCACGCGGACCGCATTCTTTACTACATCGATTCCCGTCAACATCAACATTTGATGCAAGCCTGGACCATCGTTCGTAAAGCGGGTTATGTACCAGAATCCGTGTCACTGGAACACCATATGTTCGGCATGATGTTGGGCAAAGATAGCAAACCATTTAAAACTCGCGCCGGCGGTACTGTCAGATTGACCGATCTATTGGATGAAGCTATTGAACGTGCCAACACCCTTATCCGTGAAAAGAACCCGGATATGCCAGAAGATGAATTGAAAAAAGTGGTTTCTGCTGTCGGTATCGGTGCCGTGAAATACGCTGATCTCTCCAAGAGCCGTACCACAGATTACATCTTCGATTGGGATAATATGCTCGCTTTTGAAGGCAATACCGCACCTTATATGCAATATGCTTACACCCGTGTTGCCTCCATCTTTAAACGTGCCGAAATCGATGAAAGCAGTCTGACCCTACCGGTTATCCTAAATGAAGATCGTGAACAAACATTGGCCACCCGTTTATTACAATTTGAAGAGACCATCACCACCGTCGCCCGTGAAGGTACGCCACATGTGATGTGTGCTTACCTGTACGATTTGGCTGGTCTATTCTCCTGTTTCTATGAACACTGCCAAATTCTTAATGCGGAAAGTGAAGAGTTGCGTCAAAGCCGCCTAAAGCTGGCGCTCCTGACTGCTAAGACATTGAAGCAAGGTCTGAATACATTGGGTATTGAGACGGTAGAACGGATGTAACAGGATAATCGTTGTTTTTCTGAAAAATTAGCGTGATTGGGCATATCTATTATTGCCTTATCACGCCTGTCACAATAGGCACCGCCACGCTTCATCATCCCCAACGCGACCGCCACTCGCTGAGCGAATCCCGGTTGTTGCAATTAATGTCCATATATACCCGTCATCTTTCAAGTTGCCTCCTTGTTGGCTACACCCACTCACCCCGTCACATCGTTATCTATGCTCCCGGGGATTCGCTCCCTTGCCGTCGCAATGCTTCTTGAAATCTATAAGGTATATACTTATTGGCTGATATCCCGGTAACCTCAGAAAACTCAAGCTCAGCTTGAGCTAACAATAACTACCGGGATACCTCAATTTATTAAAAACTGCGGTGGGCAAAATCTTTTAGCCGAAAACCCATCAGCACCAACGCAGCAAAATAGCTGCTTGCCCCAGCGATAACAACCACCATCAATCGCAACAGGCGCGTAGCCATATTTCCCTGCTCCCATGCTGGCATCAACCATAAAGTAACAGCTAATACGGCAATCATTACCGTAATTGCCACAACCAGTTTAAATAAGAACATCCCCCAACCCGCTAACGGCTTAAAAATATTTTTCTTACGTAATTGCCAGTAAAGCAGACTAGCATTGAAACAAGATGCCAGACCAATAGACAAGGCTAACCCAGCATGTTTCAGCGGGCCAACAAAGGCAAGGTTCATTAACTGAGTCAAAATCAAAGTGACAATCGCAATTTTCACCGGCGTTTTAATATCTCGACGAGAATAAAAACCCGGTGCCAGTACCTTAACAATAATTAGCCCCATCAGTCCAAAACAGTAAGCAATCAACGCTTTTTGAGTCATTACTGCATCAAATGCCGTAAAATTACCGTATTGGAATAGAGAAACTGTTAAAGGTTCTGCCAGCATACCTAAAGCAACAGCACAAGGCAGCGCTAATAAAAAACAGAGCCGCAGCCCCCAATCCATTAATTTGGTGTACTCCTCATGATTTCCACTGGAAAAACTTTTCGCTAGTGAAGGTAAAAGAATTGTTCCAAGCGCAACCCCCAATACACCAGAGGGTAATTCCATCAAACGGTCAGCGTAATACATCCAGGAGACAGAACCGGACACCAGAAATGAGGCGAAAATCGTATTAATAATTAATGAAATCTGGCCGACTGAAACCCCAAGAATTGCAGGCCCCATCTGCCGCATAACCCGCCATACGCCGCTGTCACGAAAAGAAATACGCGGTAATACCAGCATGCCAATCTTTTTTAAATGAGGAAGCTGATATAAGAGTTGCAAAATTCCGCCCACAATCACCGCCCAACCCAACGCCATCACCGGCGGATTACAATAAGGGGCGACAAATAACGCAAACACAATCATACTGATATTAAGTAACGTCGGAGCGAAGGCAGGAACAGAAAATCGATTCCAGGTATTTAATATCGCACCTGCCAACGAGGCCAGTGATATCAGAAAAATATAGGGAAAAGTAATTCTTAACAAATTTGTTGTCAGCGTAAATTTATCGGCGGTATCGGTAAAACCGGGTGCGGTAACATAAATCACCCACGGTGCTGCCAAAACTCCCAGTACAGTAACAATGGCCAGAATTAACGTCAGCATACCGGAAACATAAGCAATAAACGTCCGAGTCGCTTCATCACCTTGCTGATTCTTATATTCCGCCAAAATGGGCACAAATGCCTGAGAAAAGGCACCTTCTGCAAAAATACGGCGCAGTAAATTAGGCAATTTAAATGCAACAAAAAAAGCATCCGCTGCAACACCAGCCCCAAATATGCGGGCAATAATGGCATCTCGGATAAAGCCCAAAACCCGAGAAAACATGGTCATAGAGCTAACCGCAGCCAGCGATTTCAATAAATTCATCGTATTTATCTCAAAATCATGTTAGTTAATTTCCGAACTGCCTGTACGACAGTAAACTGTTATATATTAACTTTAAGCTACTGACAGTTAAAGCGTATATTGATAAAACAATAAAAAAACCTCTTAAAAAAAGAATATTCCTTTAAAATAAAAAATTATTATTGAATGCCAAATTATGTACAGACTCAAGTTATATGAATGTTTATTTTCAATCACTCTTTATTTATCTGTTTTTAATTAAACCAACATTATCCAGTGAATATGAAATAAAAGTTATGATTTATCAAATCATTATAAAAAAGAACTTCAATATTTATTAAATATACTAATCAGAATAATACCTATTTATACGAATTAAAGAAACCATTCAAATTATTTTCATGATAATCAATAACAAAATGTCCATTTAATAATTTAAAGTAATACGGACATGTTGATTTTAAGAGGAACGATATTGCACTTATTATATGAATCTACCATGGTTAATCATTCACTTTGTTAACAAAATCGGCGAGTATGCATAAATTCATTCTCATACACTAGAAATCATTAACTTTTATAATTTGCCAATGTAACATTGTATTTGGCCTAAATGATGGTACCTTGCAACTAGCCTTACTACAGAAAGCCCAAATAGCCACTTCGAAAAACGCACCAACCGAAGTCAGTGCGTCAAATAAATCAATTCATTGAAGCTTACTCATTTCTAAGCTGCCTGTACGGCAGTGAACAAAAATTGGTATCCACGGCCTACACGTATCCGTTTCTAAGCTGCCTGTACGGCAGTGAACGTCTATGCAGCAGAGAATGAAATTTTCGTGCTTTTCTAAGCTGCCTGTACGGCAGTGAACGTTGAAAGTTATATGACAAACATATATCGTAATTTCTAAGCTGCCTGTACGGCAGTGAACGACAGAACTATCTTACGACATACCATGCCGCCTTTCTAAGCTGCCTGTACGGCAGTGAACGCGTGATCATTCTTTCTGGGCCTACAGGATCGTTTCTAAGCTGCCTGTACGGCAGTGAACCCTTGGTGATTAGCTGTGTTGCTTAATGATTGTTTCTAAGCTGCCTGTACGGCAGTGAACTCCGCTTCTTTGGACTTGGCGGTGGTGCCAAATTTCTAAGCTGCCTGTACGGCAGTGAACCATGGCGCACCCCGTCAGCAGCAGTGCCGGCAGTTTCTAAGCTGCCTGTACGGCAGTGAACTGGGGAGATCAAAGCAGAGGCGGCTGCGGTTCTTTCTAAGCTGCCTGTACGGCAGTGAACTGTTACATATTAACTTTAAGCTACTGACAATTAAAGCATATATTGATAAAACAATGAAAAAACCCTTTTTTACAAGAGAAATAATATCCCATTAAAAATCAATAGATTAAAATCCACTCTCAAAAAAGGGTCAAAAATAAGGGGTGGAGAAGGCAGATTTTCAACAGTGATTTAATTCATCATTACCAATTTGCTTTACTTTATTTGGTGACAGTACAGCGTAATAATCAACTCTTTCCACTCCATTTTTCATCTGTCAACGCGGTTAATACGTGATCTTGCCAAACTCCATTAATCATCAGGTATTTCTTAGCATAGCCTTCACGTTCAAAACCCAATCGTTCCAACAACTTCCCACTACGATGATTATCCGGCATATAATTAGCCATAATCCGATGCATCCCCTGTTGGCGTTGCATATAACGGATAGCTGGTTGTAAAGCTTCGTACATCATCCCTTTTCCCTGCCACTTTTCACCAAGCGAATATCCCAAATAACAGGCATGAAAAGCCCCACGCAGAATATTACTGAAATTGGCAACACCAATAACTTCACTCTCATTTGAATCAAGCAGCAGAAAATGAAAAGCCGCACTCTGTCTTTGCATTTCTATGATTAAATTCAATCGATTTATCCAACCGGAAGGCTGGCAATGACTTCTATCTCTAGTCGGCTCCCAAGGTTTAAGAAACTCGTGATTTTCTGAATAGTACTCAGCCAAACGATAAGCATCCCGCTCGTACACCAAACGCACCACCATTCGTTCCGTAATCAGACGAACTTTCGGTAAAGTGGAACGATAACCAAACATTATTTCTCCCTAGCTCTGTTAATTTATCCGTTAAAAATTTAAGTGATTTATCTGTAAAAAACAGCTTCCACTCATTACTTTACGACAAAAAAATATTATCCATAATTCACTATCCTAATGTTCGAATTAAGTACAGAATATAAAAGAACTGTATTGTCCTCTCTTCTTAATTACTCCAATGGTGAGCAATGTCACTGGTTTCACAAGCACGTAGCCTGGGTAAGTACTTCCTGTTATTCGATAACTTGCTGGTCGTTCTAGGTTTCTTCGTCGTTTTTCCTTTAATATCAATACATTTTGTTGAGCAACTGGGTTGGGCCGCGCTGGTTGTCGGTTTTGCGCTTGGTTTACGTCAGTTTGTACAACAAGGTTTAGGCATTTTTGGTGGCGCAATTGCAGACCGTTTTGGCGCGAAGCCGATGATCGTCACCGGCATGCTGTTACGCGCTCTTGGTTTTGCTTTAATCGCCTTAGCCACCGAACCGTGGATACTGTGGTTCGCCTGCATATTATCCGCACTGGGGGGTACCTTATTTGATCCTCCCCGGACCGCACTGGTCATCAAACTAACCCGACCGCACGAACGTGGCCGCTTCTTCTCGCTGCTGTTGATGCAGGACAGTGCCGGTGCGGTTATCGGCGCACTGATTGGTAGCTGGCTGCTGCAATATGATTTCCAACTTGTCTGCTGGACAGGTGCCGGTGTTTTCGTTCTGGCAGCCATCTGGAATGCATTATTCCTCCCTGCCTACCGGATTTCTACTACCCGCACTCCCATCTGGGAAGGGATGGAGCGCGTTATTAAAGATCGTCGCTTCTTCACCTATGTGTTGACGTTGACCGGCTACTTTATGCTGTCTGTCCAGGTGATGTTAATGTTCCCGATTATCGTCAACGAAATCGCCGGAACACCCGCTGCGGTAAAATGGATGTACGCAATTGAAGCAACCCTATCGCTCACTTTGCTGTATCCGATCGCCCGTTGGAGCGAAAAACGATTCCGGCTAGAACAGCGTCTAATGGCCGGGCTTTTCCTGATGAGCCTGAGTATGTTCCCTGTCGGTTTGATTGGTGAAATAAATACCTTGTTTGGCCTTATTTGCCTGTTCTATCTCGGCACCATCACCGCTGAACCTGCCCGTGAGACATTAAGTGCTTCACTAGCTGATCCACGTGCGCGTGGTAGTTATATGGGATTCAGCCGTCTTGGTCTGGCATTGGGTGGCGCCTTGGGTTATACCGGCGGTGGTTGGCTATATGATACCGGCCATGCGCTGAACATTCCGCAATTACCTTGGTTTCTGCTTGGGATTATTGGCTTGATAACGCTGTATGCCCTGCACCGTCAATTTAACCAACGTAAGATTGAATCTGCCATGCTGAGTGGCAATTAATGAGGTAAAATCTGCCCTCCAAAATAAAGGAGTCGATATGAGAAAATTTTTCTTGGGGGCAGTCTTGCTGCTAGCGGGGTTAATCAGTGGTTGTGATCAGTTCAAAGATGTCAGTATCAGCGAAGAGTTAATTAATGGTTATCTAGCAAAACACGTCCATTACCAGAAACAGATCGAATTACATGGTATTGCCAATGCGGATATTGAATTGACAGAACTATCCAGCCAAATTGGTCGAACAGAACCAAACAAAATAGCGTTAACTGGCCGTGCAAATGTAAATATTACATCCTTGCTTGGCCCAGCTAAAGCCGATATGAAACTCACCCTGAAAGCACAACCTGTTTTTGAGCAGGAAAAAGGGGCTATTTTTCTGAAAGAGTTGGAAATCGTTGATTACCAAATTACGCAGGAAAAAATGGAAAAACCGATTAACGCATTACTTCCTTATCTGAATAAATCACTCAGTGCTTTCTTTGATGTTCATCCTATTTATGTAATAAAAGCAGATCACAGTAAAGCTGAAGCCGCGGCTAAAACATTAGCAAAAAGGTTAGAAGTGAAACCTGGCAAATTAGTTATTATGCTGACCGATAAATAATTTTCATCAAAATATAGTAAAAAGGCAAATAATTCGACATTATTTGCCTTTTTATCATTTAAAAATTAAGAATCCAGTTCTTCTCTTAACGCCTGTAATGCTTCACGGGTTATCATTGCTAATGTCCGGTAGAAAACAGTTATTGCATGGGCTTCCACTTTCCCCAGAAATTGCCCACACCATGGCAGCAAATATTCATCAAACAGCACAATTTGCCCCTGAACCTCATCTTCTGCTGCCTGATCTTCCAGCCATGAAGCCCCTAATAACAGAGAACCAAACTGATCGACTGGCCCATCGGACAATGGCATTCCTCGTTCAGTCAAAAATTGACGAATATCGTTTTCACTCTCCCCGGTATAGTCAGAACGGCGGTCTGGTACGTTAGCATTATCTCCATAAAACAGTACCATATAATCAGCTTGCATTGCGGATAGATCGCAGTTTTGTTGCAAACGATCCAACAATGCATCTTGCTCCAATGGCCATGATTGCTTCAATTTACCTTCGACAATCATCGTCAGAAGTGGTTTCAAAATCGGGTCTTGCGGTTGACGATTAAATAAAGTCCCTAAAATACGGCAGACTATTGAAAATTCATTCATCTCAGTTTCCAAATAAATAGCAATTTTGCTGTTATTGTCTCCAATAGCCGCCCCTATTGTAAAGAGACGTTATTAATATCCTAGTTTTATATCCACAACGCCGGTTGATAATTCCCCTTTTTCAATTCGTCGAATATTTTCACTAATCGTATCCATAGCAATATCGGGAATAGTAATAGCCGCAATATGTGGCGTCACCGTTATACGGGGGTGAGTCCAGAATGGGTGCATCTCTGGTAGTGGTTCCTCAACAAACACATCCAATGAAGCTCCAGCGATATAACCTTTATCAATCGCCACCAACAGATCATGTTCTATTAAATGGGCTCCTCGTGCGATATTAATCAGATATGACTTTGGTTTTAGCTGGCTAAACAGCGATAAATTCAGAATACCACGGGTTTTTGGTGTATCGGGCAGCAAATTGATAAGCACCTTGCTACCGGAGAGAAAATCGCCCAATTGATCTTCACCGTGAAAGTTACCTACATTATTAACCTGTTTTGGAGTACGGCTCCAACAACGCACAATAAAGCCCCATTCAACTAACGTCTGTGCAACACGGCTGCCCAGAACACCGGCGCCCAACACACCCACAACAAAATCCTTGCGATCATGAGGTTCGAGTTGTTTCCACATCCTCTGCCCTTGTTGCAGCTTATACTCATCCATGCGTCGCAAATAATGTAAAACCGTTGCTACCGCATACTCCTGCATTTGCAGCCCCATGCCTGCATCTTCAAGCCGCATCAGTGGCACACCGGCGGGTAACATCCCTGGTTTTTGCTGTTCCTGCTTTAAAATCGCCTCTACTCCTGCGCCTAAAATAAAAATCCCCTTCAATCCAGAGCGATTTTCCAACATCTCATAGGGGGGAGCCCAAACCATTGCATAATCCGCATGCTTATTATCGCCGCGTTTCCATTGGCGGATATTGACATTGGGCAATCGTTGCTGCATACCTTGAATCCACTGAGCAGCATCAAAAAAGGGGTGGTAAAAGATAATCTCCATGACTATTTATCCTCATCTTACATTTTCATACAGGGTTATCTGATGATTGAGTGTAGGTTGCAAGTCCCTTTGTTAATCATCATTACGAAAATTTTGAGAATGTTAAGTAGTTAACGAATTCATTTTTTTCTTATCAAAGGACTTGTACATTTTCTATTTCATCGGCATCAGGTGGATATCAATCCACCGAATTGACTCTTATTTAGCTAACCAATCAAAAAACCAAAGAAAAATATCAGAAGAGTGTTGACGCTTGTAACGCTTTTCCCTATAGTAGCGCCCCGTTGCAGCGACGATGTTAGACAAAGTTGCTGGAATGAAAAAAATGGTGAGGTGTCCGAGAGGCTGAAGGAGCACGCCTGGAAAGTGTGTATACGTGAAAACGTATCGAGGGTTCGAATCCCTCCCTCACCGCCAAATTCGAAAGAAAGCTCAGGTTAAATACCTGGGCTTTTTTCTTGTATATACCCCTGATGCAGGGAGGGTCGAGAACCCTCGACTAGGGTTCGACAAAACGGCTTGCCGTTTTGGCCCCCTTGATAACACACTGTTTTCTACCTATCTTTATTTCGGAGCTTCCTAAAGAAGCTGCCACAAAAGAGTCAAGAGAATATCAACTATTAAATGCTTGGTTTAAGCTTAAAGCACACCCTTTCTGTGTCCTCGTATTGACACGACGTAAAATTTCAACGAGCACGCCGGGATATTTACCATATTCTCTGCTAATTATCCCGACATCATCGGTAACAATAAATGCTGGGTAACTCGTTGATGACGCATCCATATAACTCATCAAACCCGGCGTTCCATCAGGTACAGGCTTCAATGTTTCAGGATCAAGTGCTCGCGCATATACCCACGGCGGAACACGTTTACGTTGCATCTCATCTTCAAAGAAACACGTGTTGAGTTCAACTTGATTAAATATATCGCGAATCTGACTAATATCACTGAGATTGAAAGTGTCGAACAAAAGATGATTAAAATCGTCGCGTTTCAGGGATTCTTTTTCGTAACTTTTCCAGCCGCCCCCCGTTATGATATACAGGCTTTTATCCCCAGAAAATAAGATATTTTTATCTTTCATATACTGGCAGAGCAAATAAATAAAGTATGGTGAACCGATAAGACAAATATCTTTACCTTGATTTTTTATTCGTTCAAGGCTATTCAATGTTTCAACAAAATCTATTCGTTCTTCCGCTACGGTAAATGTCGTGGGATATAATAACTCTACCAAGCTCATAACATATTTAAACCAAATGTTATGAGCATTAAATCTATCTGGCCCCAAGTTGACCAACTCCATTTGATGATCAAACCAACTACCAACATATTTCATGCCATAACTCACAGAGCCTAAGAGTCTCTCAATACTTAGTCTGTCACGCGCCACCTGACTTTTTAAACCACTCGTGCCACTACTGGTAAACCAACTTTCAATCTCGTTCTCCTGAGCAGTTAATAAGCGAGTAAACTTAAAAACTGATGTTGGGAATACAGGTATGTCATCAATTTCCGTAATATTGTCATCTACTTTGTGTGCCTGACAGTAGTGACGATATTCTTGACAATGTTTATAGTGATGACGAAATGCATCAAACACAAGTTTATTTCTGATTTTTTCCTGTTCATCGTAAGACCAAGCTAATGGATCGCTCGAAAAAATCAAATCATCAATTTCTGAGCTTGCGGTGATTTCTTGTTTATCAATATATGAAGTCATACCTGTTTTACCCCTCCCGATAATTTAGAGAGTATGGCAACAACGCTGCCATACTCTTTTACTACATGTGGTACTTTTTAATATTATCATTAACAATATTGATTACGTTTTTTTGGTGCATCAAGTCATTCATGGGTTCAAAGGATAGCAATACACTTTTTGCACCACACTTTTCAATTGCCAGCTTAGCCGCAGCTATACATTCCGTATAATCTCCGACAGCGTTTTCTGTGATTATCTCTTCAAGTTTATTTTCGAGATTTTCATTAGGATACCTTTCAAGAACATAATCACGGATAAATGCACGTGTCTCTTGTTTAGCTTTCTTACTATCTTCGTTATAGTTAACCAATACCATTAACTGATGATCTATCACTGATAAGTCAATGCTATATTTATCAGCAACGGCTTTATACCTTTCAGCATATTCATATCTAACATCATTGGAGTCATCCCACTTAAAGATGAGAGGAATGCCTTTTTTAGCAGCCCACTCAACAATATGATGACTGGTTGCTGTGACATATCTCCGAGGCCCTCCTTGGGTATAAGCATGGGGGTTTACAGATATTTTAGGGAAACTATAAAAATCGTTATCAGGATTACAATAGCCTGTTGTTAAAGCATCGTTAATAATTTCATAACACTCTTCAAATAGTTGCTGTTGATATTCAACAGGGCGATTAAAAAGACGCATTTCATCTTTTTTTTCACAATCACTAAACCCCAAAATAAATCTCCCTTCGCTTAATTGATCCAATAAACAAGCCTCCTCCGCTATTCGGACCGGATGATGAGTTGTAATAATGTGATTCAACGAGCCAATTTTAATTTTTTCTGTTAAACCGAGTAAAAAACCAGAAACAGTCAGAGGAGCACCGACAATACCATTACCTGAAAAATGATTTTCATACACCAAAATCTGTTCAAAATTCAACGTGTCAACATGCTCTGTTATTTCCTGCATGCGAACTATACTTTGTTCTTGAGCAGTTGTTGAATTGATGAAGTTAAGGAAGAACAATCCAAATTTCATTTCTTTTTCCTTAGCTACTATAATAGCGATCGTTGTTTTTCTTTAAGAAACGGCATGACATCAGACTGGAAGAGTTTCATGGAGGCAATAATTTCATCTACTGTTCCATTAGCTTCAAATCCACAACAGATATTTGATATTCCTGTGGCGTCAATGTCTTTTTGAATGATGTCAATGCATTCCTGCGGGGTTCCCACGGGATTGATTTCGTAACTGTAATCAATGCGGCGATTAGTATCTTTATGTCCTTTTAATACAAAGTCACGCCACTGCCCTTTATTGAAATCATAACCTCTTGTTTTGTCTGAATCATCAAAAATGGTCGTGGCATTCACATAAGAGTCATACCAATGCCCTAGAAAATTCCGACAAATCTCTTTCGCTTTATTTGAATCATGATCTACAGATGTTATATATGATAAACAATGGTCGATATTATGAATATCGTGCCCATATTCTTGAGCCACCTCGTTATAGAGCTCAAGTTGTGCTTTCTTTTCGTTAGTATTTATAATCCAACTTAATATCATTGGTAAACCAAATTGAGCGGCCCATTCAGTAGTCGAGGCTGATTCAGCAACCACATAAACAGGTGCTCCACCTTTACTATATACTGTCGGGTTTACTTTTACCTTATGGAACTTGATATGTTCATTATCAGCTTCCATATATCCCTCGGTCATTCCATTTTTTATCAACCCGTACCAGCATTCCGCTAAAGCGCGGCTGTTATTCATATCTGTGCCAAATACACGAAAGTCTTTGTTGTAAAGCCCCCGACAAATACCAAACCGAAATCGTCCTTTTGACATTTGATCCAATAAATTCACATCTTCAAGTTGGCGCACTGGATGAGCTGTGGGAAGAACAATAGCCGCAGTCCCTACATTCAATTTTTTGGTTGCACCAAGTAAATACGCAGCAGCGACATAAGGGTTACCAAGCAAACCAAACTCCGTGAAATGGTGCTCTAGTAACCATACAGTATCAAAACCACACTCCTCAGAAATACGACCTAATTTAACCAAACGTTTCATTACTTCTGTTTGAGAAAATTGGGGGGGTTGGTATGTAAGCAAAAAGTTTCCAAATTTCATAGTGAGTCCTTATATACCCGTCATCTTTCAAGTTGCCTCTTTGTTGGCTGCACTCGCTCACCCCGGTCACATAGTTATCTATGCTCCCGGGGATTCACTCCCTTGCCGTCGCGATGCATCTTGAAATCCATAGGGTATATTTCTATTTAAGTAATAGGTTTTAAGACAACGAAATTGCTTGATTTTCAATCTCAATTTTCATTCGACGTTCATTGACTGTCGCAATAGTTAGATGTTCAAATGAGGGTTCAATAATATCAATATCAATATCAATATCAATATCCAGACGATCATTATCCATCGCGATAGCGGCCTTCGTAACCGATTGATAAAAATTGCGCAGGACCACTAAGTTTTCACCCAAGTCATGAGAGCTTCCCAGCAAAGAATATATTTTGCATCGCTTACTACGAATATTTGATAACAATGTGATAACTTCATCTTGCTTTACCCAATTGTCATTATTTGCAGTAAAAGCAATAAACGGTATATCAAGATACATCATGCTATTAATTGTAGAAGTTAAATCTTCCCAGCCAAAATCAAGGCAATCTCTCGCAAAGACTTCAGCACCCAATTTATGGCCTTCAAAATCCAGATTATTCGGTAGTTCATCAATGGGTAAACTGAGATAATCAAATCCTAAAGCTCTTTCAAGCGTATATTTTAAGTTAACAACACCGACCGCGGTGATTAAAAACGAAACATTAATTTCAGATAGACTTGCATAAACTATCCGTGCAGATAAGCTTGAAGCCAAAATACCACGGTTATTTATTTTTCGTGTATTTAACCAATCAACAACGGCTAATAGACTCTGTTTTCCTATAGACATTGTAAATTCATCAATTGTCCCTGAACTCAACCCAACGTGGTGAAGTGAATCATAGCGAATCACATGAAACCCATTCTGCGATAAATATTCCGCCAAGCCAGCAAAATGATCCATCCTTCGGGCAAAGCCCGACGCAATAATAATGGTATTCTTTCTCTTTGGGCTGTTTTCTTCTGGCAGCGTTTCCCAAACATGAATTTTTTTATTTCCTTCAACACAAAGAACATGGTCGATGGTTTTATATTTGGATTTATTTTCCATTCTTTTTACCTATTATGGGACAAATACAAGGAATTTATCTTCTTCCAAGAATCGAGTCTGTTCTATTTCAACCGCAACATCCTTAGCAGTATAGTTAGATGGCCTCTCATGAGAAATATATGTCACTAATCGTTGTAACGGCCTCATTCCGTCATGAGATCCACCAACTCGAAATATGTTATTCATTCCTGCTTCTACAATCCTTTCCGCACCTCTTAATGCCAACGCATCTCGATACTTAAATGCTGATTCCCAAGGAAAAATAGATATGGTTTGCGTCTTATTTTTTTGAACATAAGGCAATATTTTCTCAATATTATCGACGTGATGAAGATACACACATCTGCCAAGTGGTTGATTAAATTCCACACCCGCATTTGACTCAATAATCATCCAACGTTGATGAATATCCACCTCTACTTTTAATCCAGCAAACAAGCTCTCTTTTTGGACTAAAGAATAGGCCGCCTTTTCATCAAAATCTTTTTTGGCGTTTGGTAATATATGCGCATATAGATTAAGTTTTTCTATCAACGCTAGCTTAAATTCTTCATAATGACTTCCCATGTAGTATATGTTTTGGGTGGAAAAACAAGCTCGCTGATCGTAAAAACAAATATCATGGGCCGCACCGGTAGCTGCTGATGTCAAGTCAACTGGGTTATCAATAATGCAAAAACTCTTCTTAGAACCAAATTTAATCACGTCAACATAAGGTGGCGCTTGTCCTACAGCCCAATTAATCGCATCTTCTCCTCCCCAAGCAACAATGACATCCGCATGTTGCATAATTTCTTTTGCGAGTGATATATCCCCTTGATGTTGCCAATATACAACAGACAAAGAGCGCGTTATCGGATGATTAGGATCTACATCGATAAAGCTTAACGCTAATGCATGAGCTGTAAAAGGATCGGTTGATGATGTTTTTATAATACACTGATTCTTGGTTAAAATTGCGCGCAATATAGACATGATCCCAGATAATGGAACATTACCTGCCAACAGATGTACAGACTTACCTTTTGGGAAAGCCTTAATATAACTCTCATCCTGAGGCAGCCACTCATCCATGATATGGCGAGAACCAAGCTCATTATTTACAACATCATAAAGGCCACCTTTAGAACATAAAATCATAGATATCCAGTTGGCCTCTAACTTGGCCATTGCTTCTGAATATCCCATATATTTTTTTAAATCACGAATGTATGTCCTGCGTCTTGAATATTCTTCATTTTTCCATCGTTGCCCTACCGTATAGAGAAAATTGACAATATTATGCAACCGTAATTTATTATTTTCATTATAATCAATAATGTTTTTTACATGAGAATTATTCAATATTGGCAGGTAAATACTATTACCACCAAAATTAATGGATTGTACTAAATCATCACTTTCGGGAAAGATTTCAACCTGACCATTAATAATGAATGAAATTTTTTTAGTCATATTTACCATCCATTTAATAGGGTAATTCCAACTTAAGTTGCTGTTTAACCATCTTATAAACTGGTTATCCTAACACTTGCTTATTTCACTTTTATGTTACGACGATAAAAATAACAAAATATCCAGAAAATAAAATTTATGATTATAAGAAACCTAAATTATAAATTTAATTATAAATAATAACACTCTGAACTTTCAGCTCAGAAGCATTAATGTAACCCGGCGCTCATAAATATAATTCCCTTTCCATTCTTAGTGTCTTTAAAATAGCAAAATAAAATTTTCATATCAACAAAATTTATTAATAAAAAATTTAAATCAGGGAAATCAAGGTCTTCTTTATGTGAGAAATATTCATGAAGATTATTAAATCGATTATTCATTCAATAAATCCTTATAATAACTTTTCAAAATAGTAGATCACTTGGAGGGAGCTTAGTCCAATTTTTGCGACCTGAACAATTGCAAAATAATCTCAAACTACTAAATGGACTGAGTTATCCCGGTCATAGCCCCATACTCTGCAATGAACGACGCCAGATGAAAAAAATTACCTGTTTATTCACCCTAATTGAATAAAATTGAACGCCTGTGGCAATCCCTGCGTGAAACAGTAACACGAAATCATTGCTGTCAGTATATGTGGCAGTTGCTCAAAAAAATGAAAATATTTTTTAATTCATTTTCCTATAGGAATAACAGAGAATAATAAAATAGGGTGTATCATAATTATAAAAAGTTATTTAGAGGGTGCAACATTAATCTTTTAATTTCTAGTTTTTTGGGTTTCATTCTTTTTCCCTTTCATGATATTTTTTATGAAAAAAATAGCGAAACGTATTAATTGAAATAATTAATGATATGAAACAGCTCGACAAAATAGTCTCCCCATTTGAGGAAATACAATCTGGTTTGAACGATTTAAGTAATCATTAAATCAACACATAACACTAACCGGCTCGAATTATGTCTATGATATCCCCAAATGAACAGCGCCTGATGCAAAAACTGTCCAGAAAAGACACTGCTTGCAGGCTTATGGCAATTCAAGTCAAAGTCTTCTGTTATCTGAATGCTGTGTACTGTAACGAGATCTGCAAAACATAAACATCAATATCACCTAAGCAACGAATTGATAAAGGGTTTCAAGATCTGATGTTATAGAATATCATCAAAATCAGATCTGAAATTGACCAATTTAACCGTAACTAGTAACTAACTTAACCAATTTAAACGTGGATCTATCATGACAAATAGAAATGTTATCTGGTTAGTAAGGCCCGTAGGTTATCAGGCCATTTTGAAACGTTGCCCTGGCTGTGAAGTAAAAAAGGCGTTTTATCCAGCCGGCACTTTTAGGGTTAATGCGCAGAAAAAAGTCTTAGATGTGTGATCTCAATCTTGACCAAAAAGCTCGCATTGTCACGTAGTCGAGTGGAGAAGCTCGTTGGGCAAGGCACTATTCAGGGGGTAACGGAAACGGAATTAAACAAAAAGTTGAAACGTGATATCACTCTTAGCGTTAACGTTAACAATTTATTGCAAGAATATGATAATTATGGCGTCTAAATGACGCCAGATTTCCTGGAGATGACATAGGCAGTAAAAATGAATGAAATGAATACGATAAAAAAATGGTGGGTGCTCACTGCTGTTTCAGTCGCGTTATCGCTGGTTGCTATCGATATGACCGTGTTATATACCGCGTTACCGAGTCTGACCCACAGTTTGGGGGCGAATACAACGGAAAAGTTATGGATAGTGAATATCTATCCTCTTGTCGTCTCTGGGCTGTTGCTAGGCGCGGGTACCTTGGGAGATCGTATCGAGCATAAACGGTTGTTTGTTTATGGTCTCATCATCTTTGGCTTCTCATCCTTGATAGCGGCCTACTCCTATTCGCCAGAAATGTTGGTGGTTTCTCGGGCATTATTAGGGGTTGGGGCGGCAATCATGATGCCTGCCACACTGTCGATTATCGCTTTGACATTCGAAGATGAAGATGAGAAATCATTTGCCATTGGGATTTGGACAGCGGTTGCTTCTGGCGGCGCGGCAATAGGTCCCCTGATTGGCGGCGTATTGCTTGAATATTTTTGGTGGGGATCAGTGTTTCTGATCAACGTTCCTCTGGTGATTTTGACACTCATTCTGTCGTGGTTGTTTGTCCCAACAGCGAAAACAGATTCGTCTCACCCGTGGGATCTTATTGGCTCATTGCAGATCATGGTTGTCTTGATAAGCTTCGCCTATGCCATCAAAGAATTTGCCAAACGGGAGCCTTCTTATATCGGAATATTGATAACTTCCACCCTGACGATAGGTTTTCTGACGTTGTTCATTCGACGGCAAAAACGCAGTGTGCATCCGTTGATTGATTTTGACCTGTTCAAAAGCCCAGCTTTCTCATCCGCGGTTATCGCCGGGCTAGTGGCTTCCGCCTGTTTGATGGGCCTTAATCTGGTGTTAAGCCAGCGTTTGCAACTGGTATTATCATTAACGCCTTTGCAATCCGGGCTCTATTTTCTGCCATTCTCATTGGGCGCGATTGTCGCAAGTCCTGTGAGTGGTTGGGTTCTTCCTCGCTTAGGGAGTGCACGCTTCCTTATAACCTCGTTGCTGATGTATGCCATTGCCATACTGGCGCTCATGGCGAGTTTTTCAGCGCCGCTACCTTTGCAGATAGTTTGCTTTTTTGCGCTCGGGACATGTCTTGGAGCAACAATGACCGCGGCATCCAGTACTATCATGCAGGCAGCACCGCCTAATCGGGCAGGAATGGCGGCGTCCGTTGAAGAGGTTTCCTATGAATTGGGCGGTGGGTTGGGCATTGCCATCATGGGCAGTATTATGTCAGTCATCTATAGCTATTTTATTGAAATTCCAGTAGATTCCCCCATCTACGATGCAGCTAAAGATGGTATTGATGGCGCGTTGACTGCGGCTAAAGGAATGGCACCGGATGCGGGGCAGGCTTTGGTAAGTCTTGCTAAGTCAGCGTTTGACGATGCTGTTTTTTCTGTGATGGGTGCTGCGTCCCTGTTTCTTCTGATGATGGCGGCGTTGGTGTGGTTCAATTTTCGCCGCTCACTCACAGAGTGATGTATCTCATGCCGTGATTCATCGTCAGTAAAATAGGTGAGCCGGATTGATTGTACTCATCGTTTCTTAATAGGAAGTTAATGGTTGAATAAGGGAGCTGCATTTTCACTGGTTCCCTGGCCTAACACACCGGCGGCTAGTTGGGTAAGTTCCTCGACCCAGTATTCTGGGCTGCCTCCTTTCTTCATCATGTAGAAGAGTTCATAAAAGCCGAAAAGTGCCAGTATGGTTAAAACAAAACGTTAACCAGATTACTTATTTGATAGTAATAATGTATTAATTATTTTGGTCCAGCTCAAATATCTGGATTGATTCGTGGAGATTTGTTTTTTTATTGCTACTTTTAAAATCGTTACTGTGTTTTTAGTATCTGAGTAAATGACGCTAATTATCATTCTATACCCGTCATCTTTCAAGTTGCCTCTTTGTTGGCTGCACTCGCTCACCCCGGTCACATAGTTATCTATGCTCCCGGGGATTCACTCCCTTGCCGCCGCGATGCATCTTGAAATCCATAGGGTATATGCAGGGTATCCGGGCTATCAATTCCCGTTTTTTTACTTTGCATGCTCGCTTTCTCTGGTAGTTAAAAGTAAACGTTGTGTTATCCCACTAGTTTATATACAGAAAAATACGGAGTCTACACAACGTCTTAATTTCGTTTCTGCCCGCAGGGCTTGCAATGGAAAGGTGAATATTATGCGTGTTCAATTAGGGCAATTATATGATTTGCGATATTCGCTGAAAGTTGATCAATTATGTGTCGGTGAAGTATTAATGCCCTTGGAACGATTGGAACCGGCACACCTTAAGGTAGCAATTGAATATCTATTAAATAAGTATTCTGTCCTGAGAGCACGGTTTGTCGGTAGCGGGATGGATATGAAGATGGATTTCGTGCCGCCTAGTAGTGAATTATTGCATCAAACTTTTGAAGTCAGAGAGCAAACCGATAGTCCATGTGATCGCCGGCGCTTAATAACAAACTACATTGCTGAGGTTAGAGCTGCCATGAATTTGGCAAATCCGCCGTTATTGCGTTACTGCCTGTTTAATGGAAATTGTGCACATGATCAAAGATTAGTATTGATATTCAATCACCTAGTTTGTGATGGTATTTCCAGTAGGATCTTATGGCGAGATCTTTCAAAGGCATACCGAATATCAGTGAGTGGTCAGCCACTTGCACTTGAGAATGCCACAAATTATGAGCAATTTTGTGCTGAGTTGTATGATCGACATCGGAAAATCGTAAAAGCTGTTATCCCTGATGGTGAACAACAAGTTGAACAACCTACCTTGAATATTCTCGGTGGGCGGAGTGTTGCGTCACTACCCATTAGCCGATTGTCTGAGACCGTCACAGAAGTCAAGCAGCTTGATGGCGACGCCTTAAATAGGATACGCCTTTTGGCCAAACGCCATCGTGTCAGTGTTGCAGATTTGTTGTTAGGTGGTTGGTTAAAGGCGCTAGCGGCTGTTTTTAGGAAAGGTAGCCTGAATATGCTGTTGTGGGTCAGTCCTCATTTTGTGGGATATTGGGAAACCGGATCAAGATGCGCAAGAGATACCATTGAGCATGGATATAGAGATCTATGCTGATACGATGGAGGTCACTATTTCTTCCAGACCAGATTGCCATCTACAGATTTTACCACCTCGTTTAATGGATCTTTGGTTAGACATAATTGGAGAACTTGGAATTGAACAGCCATTTGGCATGGTGTACTGCGCTGCCCTGTTGATCATGAATCGAACTTTTTCGATTTAGGGGGAGATTCACTGGTCGGGGCGGAGTTGGTGAGACAGGTTAATGCTCATTTTAATGTTGCGGTATCTATGGTTGATCTTTTCGAATCGAGCACCGTGGTGTCTCTTTCTATGCAAGTAGAGAAAAAACGATGCAAATAGAAAAAAGCACAATCAAGGTGATGTACTCTAGCGCGGATCAGCAAGACCAACATGTTCGGGCAAGGAAATTAGCATGAAATCAAAAACACAAATGCATTATTCAACAGATATTGCGATTACCAGCATAGCTGGACGTTTTCCTAATGCGGATTCGAGTCAATATCTTTGGGATGCGATCTTAGGGAAACGAGAACTGATTTCGAGTTATACCAATCAAGAACTTCACGATCAGGGCGTTAATACTGATGAAACCGGATTGCATTACGTTCCGCGTGGTGCGTACCTTCAAGCGCCAGAGGCATTTGATTACAGCTATTTTCAAATGATGCCGAGAGAAGTTTCTAAAATGGACCCTCAGCAACGGATTTGTCTGGAGGTTTGTCATGAGGCACTTGAACTTAGCGGTTATTCCAGCGGAGCAGACGCAGGGATCTGTTCAGTGTTTGTCGGTTCTCGCCAGAGTACCTGGCAAACCGATATATCGACGCAGAACCATTCTCCTGCTGACACCATGCTGCTATTTGGCGGAAGTTCTGTAGATGCTTTGGCAACGCGTGTGGCGTATAAGCTCAACTGCTTAGGACCTGCTATCAGTGTTGGCACTTTTTGTTCAGGTTCGCTGGTTGCTGTGCACATGGCTTGCAACAGCTTGTTGCTAGGTGAAAGTGACATGGCGTTGGCGGGTGGTGTTTGCGTCAGGTATCCCGCTCATGTTGGCTATGTTTACCATGCAGGGGGAATATTATCCCCGACGGGACGCGTTCGTGCATTCGACGAGAAAGCTGACGGTACGATTTTCTCTGATGCCACCGCGTTCGTGGTTTTACGCCGTCTGGAGGATGCTCTGCTTAATGGCGAGCCGATTTTAGCGGTTATCAAAGGATCGGCAATCAACAACGATGGGGCGGTCAAAGCGGGTTATAGCGCTCCGGGTGTTTCAGGTCAGGAGCAGGTGATCCGTCGTGCGCTTGCTGCGGCTGATGTCCGAGCTGAGCAGATTGGTTTGATTGAAGCACATGGGACTGGCACACCTGTTGGTGATGGGATTGAATTACGAGCACTAGGGCGAGTATTTGCCGACGTATCGGCCAGATCGTGTGCTTTAGGTTCGATTAAATCCAATCTTGGTCATGCTGATTGTGCATCAGGTATCGCCGGGCTGATAAAAGCCATCTATGCTGGTGAGAGGGGTTTATATCTGGGAATGGCGTTGCTGGTTTATCTCTGATGCGCATGATGACACTCATCTGGAAAGCGTTTATTTGGCATTTGTGGATAGTTTGGATGAACTTGAGGAAAACAACCTGCTTCCCTTGATATAGCCAGATCAAATAAGCCTACTATAGGCGATAACTTATTGAATTATTCAGCATCCTATCCTCCGGCTGTACTGAGTTCGGTACTTTGAAACGACGGCTAATCCTCGGCAAATTGGCGAGATTTTCAGGAATTTTGCAGTTGAGTAGCTATTGAGCGCCTTTTGAGGATGTACCGCCTTTCTATTGAATGGAAAGGCGGGTTAATAGCAAGTTTGTTTGAATGGGTAATTTGTGGAGCTACGATGGAAAATCAAGTGATTGAACCAACCTATGGTGTTTTAGGCATGGAGATAAAAAATCCAATTATCGTTGGATCGGGCCTGCCTTTCTGATCAAGCTAAAAATATTCGTCAGTTTATCGCTCATAGTGCTGGGGCGGTCGTGACAGAAACGATTATTGCTAGCGGCAATCCCTATCATATCTCACTAACCTTCTCAATTGAAATATTCAAACTTAACCTTTATACCGATATAACTCTCCCCACATTATATTAGTTATTTTCTCAATATGATCAAAACGCCCTGCTATTTTATCCAATATTTGCGGTGATAATGTAGCCTCAAATTTCAACGCTAGAATAGATAAAACTTTCCAGTGTTCAATCAATTCCGTGCAACGTTCAATCAGAGAAGGTGCAATATCAGCTCTAATTAAAGAATGTTTTAACAAATTCAAATTGGGTATCACATACAATACACTAATATGATCAAACAATCTTTTAGCCGCCCGGCAAGCTTCTTCCTCTGCCTGCTGAAACGCGTTCAGACATAATTTGCCATAATTTTTCAACGCGTCATAATATTCAGGCAAGGTATTAAATAATTCGGCCTGATGCGTCAGTAATTCCCTTACCGGTATAGCTTCCTGATCTTTCAGTGAGTCAATAATATAAAAATTACCCATATGATCATAAGTTTCATTGGGCACTTTATCAGAAAGCGCTAAATAAAATTGCTCAGATGGCATCCATGCCTCACAAGCATAGGATTCCCGATCAACCACCAAAGAATCAAAGATACACGCTTGTGAATAATCATCCGTAATAGCGGAGATCAACACAGCATGCAAATATTCTGGTTTATTAATATAAACCTCAGAATAAGATAAATGTACCGAATTAACCCAAGCAACGACACCCTTCCTCTGACATAATAATTCATATAATTGAAGACGCCAATGAGCGTAATCTATCGGTAATGAAATTATATTTGTACCCAAAGTCGCGGCACCAGTTAGCCCAACGGTTTCAACCGAAAAAGTATATTCAGGCATATTCAGTGCATCATACCCACTACGAAATAGATAACCATTGCCAGCTTCAAAGATCTCTGCCTCAAAAATCTCTTTACCCTGTAGATTAAGTAATCTTGTCAAGCTACCGGTAAAACAATTTATCGCAACATTTGCGTATGATTTATCCGTCACATTTTCCATGAGTATTTTATCACCTCGATACAATGGACTAATTTATGAATAACTGACCAAGTATATTACACCCTGTAATCACTGTTATTTTTCCTCCAATATCATTGCGGCTGCTTGTGCTATATTTTCGACAAGTAAATCAGGTTCATAATTCAAAGTATGTGCTAACAGCGCCAAAAGTAATCTCTCAATTCCAAATGCAATACAAGCGGAATGCATAGAACTATCACTGACACGACTGATAATAAGGATGTGTTTCCATATAATCAAATATCATCTCCAGATATTTTTCTAAGATGGTAAAAACACACATTTTATCCCAAAATCAATTAATTAATTGACATTTTAATCAGGACGCCATCAGGGTTATTCTTTCCATACGATAAACCCTTCAATATAAAGTTTGTCCAGTGAAGTCTTCAAAAATGTATCTACTGCAACCTCCGGCGACATAATAAGCGGCTGTCCCCTAACGTTGAATGAAGTATTCACCAGACAACCATAACCCGTTATCTTCTGTACCTCTTTCAATAATCGCCAAAAAGTTGCGTTAAAAGCTCGTTCAACAAGCTGAATACGCGCCGTTCCATCAGCATGGACAATACCTGACACCAGCTTCATCATTTCTGGTTTTACTTTGGCGGTGCAAAGCATATATCGAGTCGGCATTAAATTACGTGTCTCAAAAATAGTGTCGCAATCCTCATCTAGAATTGCCGGGGCAAATGGACGGAAAGCCTCGCGGAATTTTACTGTGCTATTAATTCTGTCCTTTATTTCTTCACCTGCCGGCAGAGCTAAAATAGAACGGTTACCCAGTGCTCTTGGGCCAAATTCCATTCGATCATGGAACCAGGCAATGATTTTATCTTCTGCAATATCTTTAGCCGCAGTAGCAAAATAATCATCATTCAGCCCTAAATAACGCCATTTCATTCCTGCATTGCCACCATGTCGGAATAATACATTACGGACTTCATCGGTGGAGAAACGAGGACCGAGGTAAGGATTAAAGCAAGGATCTGCACCATTGTGGTATTCACCAGCCACAAAAAGCGCAGCGCCCAAAGCAGAACCATCATCCCCCGATGCCGGTTGAATAAAGATGTTTTCCACACCATCAAGCTGACAAAGGACTTGGTTTGCTTTGCAGTTTAAGAATGATCCTCCAGCAAGACAGAGTGATGTTTCACCCGTTTTTCGCAGCCAATAGGTCACTAACTGTTTCAGCAGCAGTGTAAATTTTTCCTGTAATCCGGCAGCAAAATCCTGATGAACATCCAGTAAAGTGTCATCTTCTCTTCTCGGCGTAAAACCAAACATATCGCTAAGTTGTGCCATTGCACCGGGAAAACCATATTCCGCATTATCAAATGTTTGCGGTAACCAGTTTATCTGTATCGTTCCGCTCTCTACATCAAATTGAGCTAATTCATTGAAAATATCGCGGTATCGCTCAGGGTTACCATACGCAGAAAGTCCCATGACTTTATATTCATCACTATTAAATACAAAGCCAAGGAACCGGGTACAGATAGAATAAAATATTCCTAATGAAGAGCTAATTGGTTGACTGTACAATTTCTGGAATTGTTGATCTTTAGCAAGATAAACACTTAGGGATTCTATTTCACCCATACCGTCAGAAATAATACACAATGCAGAAGGGAAACCACTGGGATAAAAGGTTGATGCAGCATGAGCCAAATGATGATCTACCCCTTGAAAACGTGATTCAATATTTTGCCATCCCTTATCAGCTAATGCATTAATCACGGTTTTTCCACTAAAAACCTCCTCGAATAACGCTTCATTAGACATGAAAAATCGGCGATAATTATCATAATTAAAACCGTGGGCAATAACCTGTATATCGTCTTGCGTAAGACCTGCTTCTACTAAACAATAATTAATGGCATTAGCAGGAAACCGCCCTGTTCCTTTCTCTCCCGTAAAACGCTCTTCCGCCGCCGCGGCAACAATTTTTCCATCAATAATCACACAGGCCGCACTATCGACTCCCTGACAAATACGTTCGTCTAATTTACTTACCTCTGGATTATTCTCTCTCAGAAAACGTTGAGCATTAGGAAGGCCACTGATACCTAATATAACCATTTTCTTCACCTCCAAATTGTTATTTTTCTTTCATAAAAATTAAACGCTCCCGGGAATTCGTTCCCTTGCCGTCGCAATGCATCTTGAAATCCATAGGGTATATATACCCGTCATCTTTCAAGTTGTCTCTTTGTTGGCTGCACTCACTCACCCCGGTCACATAGTTATCTATGCTCCCGGGGATTCGTTCCCTTGCCGTCGCGATGCATCTTGAAATCCATAGGGTATAAGCAATTAAATTAATATTTAAAACCCTCCGGCAAAATATATATCGAAAAACGCACTCCGACTAACTGCCTGCAACAATTATGCCTATTGGGATAGACTCTCATTTACCCAGAAAAAATAACTCATAAACGATATAAAAATAAAGATATCTGATCATCATTTTCTATTCAAAATAGCGTAACCAACATTGGAATAATAACCAATAATCTTTTCTCATTAAAACGATTGGCAATATTAGACCAAGTGAAGAAATACATTTATTATAAATCCAACCCGCTAATCCAGCTAATTGATGAACGCATACTTACGGATCACGATTTATAATATTGTCACTAACCACTTAATCCCCCATCAATGCAAAGAGATGTTCCTGTGATATAAGTTGATGTACTCAGCGTCCCCACACAAAAACTGGCAATTTCATTAACATCTGCCATTCGTTTTAATGCAGTGCTTCTAGCGAATTCCATCTTCTTTTCTGGAGAAATATGACGCAACATACCACCATCAACATATCCCGGCATTACAGTGTAGGCCCTAACATTAAAACGACCATAGTCATTAGAGATACTTTTTACCAATGCATTCATGGCTGCTTTCGAACAAGAATAAGCGATGGCGCCTGTCTCTACACGTAAACTTGCCGTAGAAGAAATAAATTGCATCACGCCATTACGATTCTTCATAAAATGTGGCAGCAAATATTTTGCCACTCTTGCTGCTCCAAATAAGTTGACATTAAAAACATCATGCCAACCCTCAATATCTTGAGCATGTAATAAGCCATCCAATGACATTGCCGGCGTATAGATAACCGCATCAATACATTTCATTTTTTCAATGGCAATGCTAATAGCTTCTCTAACACTGTTATCCGACATAACATCTATACCCGTCATCTTTCAAGTTGCCTCTTTGTTGGCTGCGCTCACTCACCCCGGTCTCATAGTTATCTATGCTCCCGGGGATTCGCTCCCTTGCCGTCGCGATGCATCTTGAAATCCATAGGGTATAAATAAATTTCTTCATTACACGGTTTACGTGAAGTGCCTAATACTTGATAACCACTTGCAACCGCATGTCGGCAAATTGCATTCCCAATTTCACTTGATGAACCAATAATAAGTATTTTATGCATTTAAATATTTCCACCTTATCTAAAAGTTATTTTCCAACAGGAATCCCTACTTTAAATAAAGCATTCAAAATAAATATTATCTAAACAAAAAAACATTTTTAATTCATATATTATTAACGTATATATTTTTAGCTTATCTATTTTCAACTCACTTGTTCAATCTCATTCTTAAATAATAGGGTGAGTTCTTATATCTGTCAAATTATTAATCTAATATTTAAGAGATATCAAAGCATTGGTTAAATTACACCCAAAAATTAAATAAAAAAACATTCTGCGTAAAAATATTCAATACAGCTAGTTTAATTCAGTCATAATCAATACTTGTGGTGAATGCATAATTAATTATTTAACTTTCTAACAATAACAATTAAAAATTGTGATCAATTATGTGAATCCAAATAGCTTCAATTTTAAAAATATTAATTAAATTCTTTATGAAGTTAATTCAATAATATTCACCAATAAGGATAGATACTTAATAGAATCGGTTTCAGCCTATTTTATGGTGATAAGAACACTATTCTCCCTTTTACTTTTCACTTTCCTGACGTTAAGCTATTAACATTAAGTTTGATCTATAGCGCTATCGCTTTGAACTAAAAGCACTATTTTTACAATTCGGTCTTGCAATTTGGTTGTAACGACCTTATTACTTTTTTCCCTCTATATTTTTGGTTTATGCACAGATGAAAACTCGTAGAATGAACGGCATACGGCCGTTTAGTGCTGTAATTGATGCTTGTTGGAAGGAATCTTACTCTTTTGCTCGTTTAACTAAAGATATTATCGCTGGTATTACTGTCGGTATTATCGCCATCCCTCTCGCTATGGCGCTAGCCATCGGCAGTGGTGTCGCGCCACAATATGGGCTTTACACCGCCGCAATTGCCGGGATAGTTATCGCGATAACCGGCGGTTCACGCTATAGTGTTTCCGGCCCTACCGCCGCTTTCGTTGTCATTCTCTATCCGGTCTCTCAACAATTTGGTCTGAGTGGTTTGCTCATTGCTACATTAATGTCAGGCATTATTTTGCTGGTGATGGGATTAGCCCGCGTTGGTAAATTGATCGAGTATATTCCGCTACCCGTAACGCTCGGTTTTACTTCTGGAATCGCGATAACTATCGCAACCATGCAAGTAAAAGATTTTTTTGGTCTGCGATTGGAACATATGCCAGAGAATTATATCAATAAGGTTGCGGCTCTGTTTCAAGCTCTGCCAACGCTATATTTGAGTGATACGCTAATTGGCCTGACGACACTTGCCGTTCTAATTTATTGGCCTAAGCTTGGGCTGAAATTACCCGGGCATCTTCCTGCTCTCATTGCAGGAACTGCTGTGATGGGGATCATGAACTTATTCGATCAACATGTTGCTACTATTGGTTCTGAATTTAGTTATATATTGAATGACGGTACACAAGGGCAAGGTATCCCACCCATCCTACCGCAATTTGTTTTACCGTGGCATTTACCTGATATGGATGCTCATCAGGTTGATATCAGTTGGTCAACGGTTTCAGCCCTATTACCCGCCGCCTTTTCAATGGCAATGTTAGGCGCTATTGAATCACTGCTTTGTGCCGTGGTTTTGGATGGTATGACCGGTAAGAAGCATCACTCAAACAGTGAATTGATTGGTCAAGGATTGGGAAATATTGTCGTGCCATTCTTCGGTGGTATTACAGCTACCGCCGCAATCGCCCGCTCAGCCGCAAATATCAGGGCCGGCGCAACATCACCGGTTTCAGCCATTGTTCACTCTCTGCTCGTCTTATTGACTTTACTGGCATTGGCCCCCATGCTCTCCTATCTTCCTCTGGCTGCTATGTCCGCCTTGTTGCTCATGGTCGCCTGGAATATGAGCGAAATACATAAAGTTATCGATCTGATCCGCCGCGCACCAAGGGATGACATTATTGTGCTGGTACTTTGTATGTCGCTCACAGTACTGTTTGATATGGTTATCGCCATTACGATCGGTATCGTATTAGCTTCACTGCTGTTTATGCGTCGAATAGCCAATATGACTCGCATCAGTCAATTGCCACAAACCAATGTCGATAAAGCTCTGCTGGTTGTTCGTATCAATGGCCCGCTATTCTTTGCCGCCGCTGAACGTATCTTCACAGAATTAAAGGAAGAAAGTGCCAGTTATCAGACGATCCTCATGCAATGGGATGCCGTTCCCGTGCTAGATGCAGGTGGGCTGCATGCTTTCCAACGCTTTATCGATGAAGTGGGAAAAGATAAATATATCGCTGTTTGTGATATTCCATTTCAGCCGTTAAAAACATTGGCCAGAGCCAGAATCCAGTTGGTTGAAAATCACCTTAGCTTCCATGCGACATTACCACGAGCAATGGAAGAGTTGAATTTCAATGGCAAAATGGATAGCTGAAATTACCAGATAAAAGTTTGCTAGCTCTGTTTTCAAAAACTCTTTTTTTTAAACTCTTTTTTAAATAATGGCGCTGTAAACCAGCGCCAAATCTATTTATCACCAAATCTCGCCATCATTTGATGTCATGACATCAAAAAGCCACTTTATTTACTGGTATCCAGTTGAGGGAAGTTTTTCACCACATCATCAATGGCTTTCATCTGGCTCAAGAATGGCTCAAGTTTTGCCAACGGCAATGCTGATGGGCCATCGCACCTCGCATTCGCAGGATCAGGATGCGCTTCAAGGAACAGGCCAGCAATACCAACTGCCATTCCCGCACGCGCCAGTTCAGCAACCTGAGCACGACGACCACCGGACGCAGCACCTAACGGATCACGGCATTGCAGTGAATGGGTGACATCAAAAATGACCGGATGCCCCCCGGTTGCCTGAGCCATAACATTGAAGCCCAACATATCCACCACCAAATTGTCATAACCAAAGTTGCTGCCACGGTCACATAGGATCACCTGATCGTTGCCGCCTTCTTTGAATTTTTCCACAATATTTCCCATCTGACCTGGGCTGATAAACTGGGGTTTTTTAACGTTGATCACCGCACCAGTACGCGCCATCGCCTCAACTAAATCAGTCTGACGCGCCAGAAATGCTGGCAATTGGATAACATCAACCACTTCCGCCACCAGCTGTGCCTGTGCCGGCTCATGCACGTCAGTGATGATTTTCACACCGAAAGTTTGTTTCAGCTCCTGAAAAATCTTCATTCCCTCTTCCAGACCGGGGCCGCGGTAAGAGTGAATTGATGATCGGTTTGCTTTATCAAAGGAGGCTTTGAAAACATAAGGAATGCCCAATTTTTGTGTCACTGTCACGTAGTGCTCACAAATACTCATGGCCAAATCCCGTGACTCAAGGACATTCATACCACCAAAGAGAACAAACGGCAGATCATTCGCGACCTTGATATCACCAATATGAACCACTTTCTGTTGCATACTTATACCTTCCATTAGGGACCAATAAATTAATGAGATAAATCAGTGCAGTGCACTATTCAGTTCAGTGCAAAACGATATTTCAGTGTAAAACAAGGCATTGCTGCTTAATGGCGTATATCTGCATTCTGATCATTTCTGCCACCGGGTCCTCCGGGCAGTGCTCCACAAAATAATTTAAATCAGAAACCGCAATATGATTACAATCAAGTTCCGCATATATCAGCCCCCTATCACGTATTTCATAGGGGTTATCGGGATCAAACATCAGCACAGCTTCACTCGTTTTCAGTGCCAGTTCCATTTGACCTTCTTCCATTAACGCGACTTTTATCGTATCCAGCACTTTACGTACAATGATGGCGTTATCAGTTCCTTGCAAATCATCGGCTGCTAATTTAGCTGTCTGGCTAATATTACCTTTAAGCCACACATCAAGCACGTATTCACTTAACGCTTCGCCATTGAGTGGATTAATAAACCTCGCCGTGTTGTCTGGATAATCAACACGCAAAATCAACTGTGTTGGAAAAACAACCGGCATAAACGATAGCTCTAAAGCCTGAGCAATATGGATAAGAATTACCCCTAAAACAGCAGAGGAACCTTGGCGAGTTTGCAGTACTTTATCTAGCCATAATGTATCTGACAGACAATAAACACCACTGGCACCGCCGAATTTCCAGCTTTGATAAAAAAGCCTCAGTAATTTTTCCAACCGTTCTTCTATATTTAGCTGCGGAGATATTTCACGTCTGGCTTCATCAATCAATGCTTGAAGCTGCATTTCCACTGAATGCTGAGGAAAATCAGAACGCAATGTTCGGGAAATTAACAGGATACCGCTACTTAACGATGTATTATTAAATTCATAATCAGCTATGGCTTTCATCACTTTTCCACTGACCCAGTGTTATTCGCTCATTACCGCCATAATCCTGAAAAGTAGCTACCTGCCGATAACCATTTTCAGAAAACAGGCTTCTTACAACATTTCCCTGTTTCCAACCATGTTCCAATAACAACCACCCACCAGGTAACAAAAAATGGCGAGATAGATCAATAATGGTATTTAGATCAGCAATTCCCTGTTTTGCCGCAATTAATGCACTATCTGGCTCAAACCGAACATCGCCCTGAGATAGATGTGGATCGGTTTCATCTATGTAAGGCGGATTACTGACAATCATACCAAACTGTTGATTATTCAACGAAAAAAACCAATTGCTTAACAAAAAATCCACATTTTGTATTTTGAGTTTTTCAGCATTGCCCTGCGCCAGCATCACAGCATCAGGATTGATATCAACCCCGGTAACCCGGCAATCAGGGCGCTCACTCGCGATTGCCAATGCAATTGCGCCGGTTCCCGTTCCCAAATCCAGAATGCGGCAAGGTGTCAACGATAGCCGTTCAAGCGCCTTTTCTACCAGACATTCTGTGTCAGGACGCGGGATTAACGTAGCGGGAGAGACATTTAATGGCAACGACCAGAATTCACGCTCACCGGTGATATAGGCAATGGGTTCACCTTTCACCCGGCGAGCGAGTAAAGCCTCCAACTGGCTGAACTGCTCTGGCGCCAGTTGCGTTTCACCGAACGCCAATATATACGTTCGGGAATGGTGAGTGACAAACCCCAACAAAATTTCCGCATCTCGTTTAGGGCTGTCACTTGCCGATAACTGTATTGTGGCTTGTTTAAGCCAAGATAGATAATCCATCAATCCTGCTCTGACAAAGCCGATAATAGATCAGCCTGATACTCATTCACGATCGGCTGAACAAGCATATCTAATTTGCCTTCCATCACTTCATCAAGGCGGTACAAAGTGAGGTTAATACGGTGATCCGTCACCCGTCCTTGCGGGAAATTGTAAGTACGATTGCGATCTGAACGATCACCGGAACCCAGCAAGTTACGGCGCTCAGAAGCTTCCGCTTCCTGACGTTTACGAACTTCAGCAGCGCGAATACGGGCCGCCAATACAGACATCGCTTTTGCTTTGTTTTTATGCTGTGAACGTTCATCCTGACATTCAACGACAATGCCAGTTGGAATATGAGTGATACGGATGGCTGAATCCGTGGTGTTGACATGCTGTCCACCCGCCCCCGATGAACGGAATGTATCAATACGCAGATCACTTGGACTGATTTCCGGCAACTCGGCTTCCGGGATCTCGGGCAAAACCGCAACGGTACAAGCAGAAGTGTGAATACGCCCTTGCGATTCAGTTTCCGGTACACGTTGAACACGATGACCACCCGATTCAAATTTTAAATGACCATAAACCTGCTCACCGGAAACTTTAGCAATAATTTCCTTATAGCCACCATGCTCACCATCGTTAGCACTGATGACCTCAACTTTCCAACGACGGGATTCAGCATAACGACTGTACATACGAAACAGATCCCCGGCGAAAATAGCCGCTTCATCACCACCGGTTCCTGCACGCACTTCAAGAAAACAGTTACGCTCATCATCAGGATCTTTCGGCAACAGCAATAATTGTAGTTGCTGCTCTAATTCTTCATTGCGAACCTTAGCGTCCCTGATCTCTTCCTGTGCCATTTCCCGCATTTCAGGGTCATCAAGCATTATTTCAGCTGCTTTAAGATCATCCTGAACAGCACACCAGGCCTTAAAACAGTTCGTCACATCAGTCAGTTGAGCATATTCCCGCGACAAAGCACGAAAACGTTCTTGATCAGCAATCACATCGGCATCACCGAGATGAGCCAAAACTTCCTCGTGACGTTCTTGCAATGCTTCCAATTTAGCAACAATAGAAGGCTTCATTCTTGGTTTCAGACCCTATTCCGAGATATGGTTAATTATGTTCCAGCCCTAGGCTGTCACGTAATAAATTAAGACGCTCCAGGTCACCATTGCTGGCTGCTTGCTGGAGTGATTTGGTAGGAGCATGTATCAGGCGGTTCATCAATTGATGAGTCAATTGATTGATTGCCTGTTCTACGTCAGCTCCCTGATTGATAGCAGTCAGTGCCTTAGCAGCCATTTCAGCTCGCACCTGTTCTGCCTGATTACGATACTCACGGATTGAATTCACTGCGCCCTGCGAACGCAACCAGTCCATAAAATAACGGCTTTCCTGCTGAACAATGCATTCAGCCTGCACCGCCGCTGCTTTGCGCTGCGCAAGATTCTGCTGAATAATTGCCTGCAAATCGTCAACACTGTAGAGATAGACGTTATTGAGTTTTTCCACATCAGGCTCTATATCACGAGGAACCGCAATGTCAATGAGCAACATCGGTTGGTTACGCCGTAACTTTAATGCACGTTCAACCATCCCTTTACCGATAATAGGCAACGGGCTGGCAGTCGAACTGATAACAATATCAGCTTCAGCTAAACGTATGTCAATTTCAGGCAAGGTGATCACTTCCGCCTGAACTTCATCAGCCAGTACCTGTGCTTTCTCTTTCGTCCTGTTAGCAATCATCATATGGTGCACACGATGCTCTTTCAAATGACGAGCCGCTAGCTCAATGGTTTCTCCGGCACCGACCAGCAAAATATTCAGTTCAGAAAGTGATTCAAAAATCTGCCGCGCCAGAGTACAAGCGGCAAATGCAACAGAAACCGCATTCGAACCAATCTCGGTTTCCGTTCTGATGCGCTTGGCGACAGAAAATGATTTCTGAAATAGTCGCTCCAGTTCACTCGATAAAGAGCGGCTGTGCTGCGACTCGGCAAATGCTTTCTTCACTTGCCCAAGAATCTGAGGTTCTCCAAGTACCAACGAGTCCAGCCCACTCGCCACTCTCATCAAGTGGCTAACAGCTTCATTATCACAATGCCAGTAAATACTGGATTTTAGATCTCTGGGATTGAGTTGATGATATTCACACAACCAGCCAATTAACTGCTCATACAGATTATCTTGCTGTTCTACGCTGAGATAAAGCTCTGTACGATTACACGTTGACAATACAACCCCCCCTTTCACCAGGGGATGCTGGAGGAGGTTATCAAGCGCTTCACCAATCGTGTCTGGAGAAAAAGTCACCCGTTCACGCAAGGATACAGGAGCCGTTTTATGGTTAATACCAAGTGCTAATAAAGTCATATCAACTTCATTGAGTTATCAGCAGAGAGATCGTTCATCGTAAAAAACATTCTATACCCGTTACCTTTCAAGTTGCCTCTTTGTTGGCTGCACTCGCTCACCCCGGTCACATAGTTCGCTATGCTCCCGGGGATTCACTCCCTTGCCGTCGCGACGCATCTTGAAATCCATAGGGTATAATATTGATGAAATCATCACCCTTAATAAGGACTCTTATAAGCTGTGCATTCTACTTGATACCTCAGCTCAATAAAAGACAATCAGCAGTGTCTGATATCATTATTCAGAACATTTTTTTGAAATTTAACTGGATTAATAGTTCATTCTTCATTATTAAGTGATGTAAAAGTTTTCACGTTATTAAACAGGGATTACCGATGAAGCCAATACAAAAATTATCACTATTCCGCCTATTGCCACTCTCTTGTGTACTGTTGACCGCCTGTACATTAACGCAACCTGGCGGAACAGGTTCGGCGGATTCTCCCCAATGGCGAACACATACCCAGCAGCTACAGCAATTAAATCAATATCAAACACGTGGATCTTTTGCCTATCTGTCTAATGAGAAAAAAGTTTATGCCCGCTTTTTCTGGCAACAATATCATCCTGAACGCTACCGTTTATTACTGACTAACCCACTGGGCAGCACTGAATTAGAGCTGATCGTTCAGCCAAACATGACGCAATTAACCGATAGCCAAGGTAAAAAATATTTTAGTGATAATCCCGAAGAGATAATTTATCAGTTCACCAATATGGATATTCCATTAGATAATCTGCGGCATTGGATAACGGGTCTCCCCGGTGATGCCAAAAACTTTAAACTGGATGCTAGCTATCTATTGAAAACCGTCAATTATCAGCAAAATGGCGCGATATGGCAGGTTAACTATCAATCCTACGATACCTCAACAACCCCCGCCCTTCCCAACCGTCTGGAACTGATTCAGGGTGATCGCCGCATTAAACTGAAAATGGATAACTGGACCACAAAATAATGACATTAACTTGGCCCTCACCGGCAAAACTTAACCTATTTCTCTATATCACCGGTCGTCGAGCTGACGGTTACCACCAGTTGCAAACGCTATTTCAATTTCTTAATTATGGTGATGAAATTACGGTTACCCCTCGTCAGGATAATGAAATCCGTTTACTGACCCCCGTAGAAGGGGTGGAACACGATAACAACCTGATTGTTCGCGCAGCACGTCTTTTACAATCCTACAGCGACAAGCACCATGCGGGTATTGCTCATAAAGGTGCTGATATTCAGATCAACAAACGTCTGCCAATGGGCGGTGGGTTAGGCGGAGGTTCATCCAATGCCGCTACCGTACTCATTGCCCTGAATTATCACTGGCAAACCGGTTTCACAGACGAAACACTGGCAGCCCTCGGCGTGAGTCTTGGTGCTGATGTGCCCATCTTTGTCAAAGGACATGCCGCATTCGCAGAAGGTATTGGTGAAATCCTGCACATAGCAGAGCCGGAAGAAAAGTGGTATCTGGTTGCGCATCCTGGTATTGAAATCTCAACTCTGCGTGTCTTCACAGATCCAGAATTAAAACGTGATACACCAATTCGCTCTCTGGCCGCATTATTAAAGGCTCCGTACGTAAATGATTGTGAATCTCTTGTAAGAAAACGTTTCCGTAAGGTTGAACAGCTTCTTTCATGGCTGCTAGAATACGCGCCGTCACGCCTGACCGGAACCGGTGCATGTGTATTCGGTGAGTTTGAATCAGAAGCATCGGCCCGTAAGGTGTTAAATCAAGCCCCTGAGTGGTTGCAGGGTTTTGTTGCGCGTGGCGTTAACAATTCACCTTTGCACAGTTTCCGCTCGGGGATACCCGTGTTATTGAACCAATGAATAAATATGTTATTTAACATTGGTCAACAATATCTCTCTGGACGCAAGCCTGAGGTCTTTCTCGTGCCCGATATGAAGCTTTTTGCTGGTAACGCTATCCCGGAACTAGCACAACGTGTTGCCAACCGCCTGTACACTAATCTTGGAGATGCTGCTGTCGGCCGTTTCAGCGACGGTGAAGTCAGCGTACAAGTTAACGAAAATGTGCGCGGTGGTGATATTTTCATCATCCAGTCCACTTGTGCACCGACTAACGACAACCTGATGGAATTAGTCGTTATGGTTGATGCACTGCGTCGTGCTTCCGCAGGACGTATTACCGCAGTAATCCCTTATTTCGGTTATGCCCGTCAGGACCGTCGAGTCCGTTCCGCCCGTGTGCCAATTACCGCCAAAGTTGTTGCAGACTTCCTGTCCAGTGTCGGTGTAGACCGCGTACTGACTGTTGATCTGCATGCTGAACAGATCCAAGGTTTCTTTGATGTTCCGGTTGATAACGTATTTGGCAGTCCAATTCTGCTGGAAGATATGCTACAGAAAGAGTTAGAAAACCCTATCGTTGTTTCCCCGGATATTGGCGGGGTTGTCCGCGCACGTGCTATTGCTAAGCTGCTGAATGATACGGATATGGCAATCATCGATAAACGCCGCCCACGCGCTAACGTTTCTCAAGTGATGCATATTATCGGTGATGTCTCTGGCCGCGACTGCGTGCTAGTCGATGACATGATCGATACCGGTGGCACCTTATGCAAAGCGGCTGAAGCATTAAAAGAACGCGGAGCAAAACGTGTCTTTGCCTATGCTACTCACCCGATTTTCTCCGGCAATGCGGTGGACAACATTAAAAACTCGGTGATTGATGAAGTGGTTGTCTGTGACACCATCCCATTGTCTGCTGAGATCAAAGCACTCAATAAAGTTCGTACTCTCACTTTGTCCGGTATGTTAGCTGAAGCGATCCGGCGTATCAGTAATGAAGAATCAATTTCTGCGATGTTTGAGCACTAATAAATAAGTTGTACTCATATATCGCTATTTAAGAAAAAACCCGTTGTACAAGAGCTTCAACGGGTTTTCTGCTTACTCTGGAAGAATAATACTTCTCCATTTTTGTTATGGATACCGATGACTACCACGACGATAACGCTCATCATAGTTTCTTAGCCACCAATAACGATCTGCCACACCTTCCCGGCCTCCCACACCGGCACCAGCTAACCAAACAAGCGCACCAATAAAAACGCCCAATAGCGCTGCTTCAGATAAAAACTCAGGCCAGCCAAAACCGAAGATGTGGGGCAGTAATGTATAAACCAGGCTACTCACTATGGTGAACATACCGACACCCATCAATACATTACCGACTATGAAGGCACTTTGACGTTTCATATGTTACCTCCAACACTCTTCGTTAATACACACTTTCCGTTAATACACACTCTCCGTGAACACTAAGAACCGAAAATTTAACAGCTAACGTTAATTGACTCTATATAACTTTATAGCCTATTTATAGTATAGCCCTATTTCATAAAAGGTCATTGCGGACACGATCACAACTAAAGGAGATTTAATAACAATTCCCTCATCATTGTGAGAAATAACATGAAGAAATAATGAATTACATAGCCTGAACTTCGCTTAAAGAGAAGTTCAGGTTTTTAACTAAATATTGATGTATAACAATGATAGTTGTGAAATTCCACCCAGGTTATATATTCTTAATCAATGATTCCTACCGGGATAATAAAAATCATCTTATTTTCACACTGCATGATAACGGCTAAAAACAGGGGATTTGTCTAATTTTTCAATGAGTAACCATCAATCAGCATCCCCAAATATCCAACGCCTAATATAGCCCTGGGGTTAATTCTATCCACGCTTGAGAATATACCCGCCCATCAATACAACTTATATACACCGATGCAGATTCATTCATGGGATGTACATGATTATGAGGCGAATACCCACGAGTATAAGAAGAAGAAACTCTAAAGCTAAAATAGCCATTTTTATCGGTAGTCATATGTTTGTCTTGATCACTCAATGACAGATAAGATCCCATAGATACTCCTATGGTTACATTAGGTTCACCTACGCCATTCTTATATAAATATCCAGCTATAATACCGCTTGAAAATGAATACAGCACAGCCGGAAATTTTATAATCTTTAACTGATATGGATTATACGTGAAACACATAGCTATAGCTTTTTCAATAGCTCCCGCTTGTGCCATTAGCATCACTTCACCAGCACTACTAGATTGTATTGACGCCGTTATCTTACCATCTTTATCTGTCATCCCCGACGACGGAACTACTGTTGCCCCACTATCTGCATAGAAGGTTATTTCTTGGTTTTTAATTCCATTACCCAACCGATCATACACCGTTGCAACTACCTTATTCTCATCGGGACTATTAATCCATGCATTATTTTTTTCTAAGTCAAGATTAAGCACTGCCACCGATTGAGGAGCAACAGTAAACTCGACCTGGAGAGGAGGGGCTTCTATTTGAGTATCATCTTCCAAGCAAGCATACACATTCCCTTGACACGGAGTTGAATCAGTAGAGATTATTTCAACTGATACCTTACCCAGTACTCCTGTACCTTTTATAATTTTACGATCATTATTCTCTTTAAATACCATAGATTGATTATCTAACGTGAAAATTATATTCACCCCATGCAATAAATAACCATCCTGGATTGCGCTTACACCGATATCTATCGGTTTATCCGCAGTTTCCGTTTTTTCACTTGATAGCCAATTTAATGTTTTAGCCTCTTTTGGTGCTTGACCGTCATTCATTTTATTCTCCTAATTTATCACTATCATGTATATATCCGTCATCTTTCAAGTTGCCTCTTTGTTGGCTGCACTCGCTCACTAAACAAAAGGAAAGTGTTTAAAATTAATAGAAAATTGAATCGACTTATCAGTATCGGGTAAACTTATTATCACATTATTTTTTTCTGCTTTGGTATTAGTTATATGGAAAGTTGTACAACCATCTTTACTAATCGCAACCTGCAACTCTCTTTCATTATCACCATAACCTGAAATTATCGCGGAGCCATCAGTACGAACAAGTAATCTTTTACCGGAATAGACAGTACGGTCCACAATCACATAACCACTACACACACTCACGCCATCAGCAGGGACTTCAGAGGTAAATGCATAAGCACTGATAATATTTCCTCCATCTCTCCACTCACTAAATACTGCCTGACTTACACCCGGTGTTATAGAACCATCCTCCGCCGAAACAGTACAACGAAAACTACCCGCTACCTCAGATTGCAAATGGAAATAAGCCAGCCCGAAACTATTGGGGGCAAATTGATATTTTGCACCACCCCCTTCAACAATACTTCCTGATTCAACACTGGCCGATAATCTCTTTCCTGGCGGCCCATAAACCACAGCTAAATTTTTCGGGTTTATTCTGGGATATTCATTAGATACCATCGGCGCACCTTCACTAATTGATATCATGGCAGATGACATATCCGTTAGCGACAATATCACTGAACCTGGAGCAGAACTATTATTACCAACCTCATAATACCCTGTTCCCACGCCCTCTTGCCCCAAACAAAGCACGTTTTCCGCCGGCACCACTAAAGAAACATAACCCTGCTTAACATCCTCATCACTGACTGTTATTGGTTGTGCATCCCAGGCCGCCCTCGCAATCGGCTCATAGTCAAAATTATGCCCTTGCCAGTGGAATATGACACTATCGCCTTTCTGCATCTGCTGATAACTAATATGCACATTTAACCCACTATGTTGTACAAGAGATGAATAGTGAATCACGCCAGATGTTGAATCTGGATAAATGGATGGTAATAATTTTATCGATGGAGAATTAATAACTTTAATAACCGTCGGTTTAGAGAAGTTTTCATTCTCGAAATCATCAGCTGATGTATAAGTCACATTATAGCAACCATCCGGTATTTCAGAGAACGGAATAGTTACAGTAAAAAAATCAAGATTAATATTCTGAATATAATAGGGACGAGAAAATATTCCCCCAACATTTACTACGATCATATCCCCGATTTTCAGCCACTCATGATAAGGTACTTTAATAATTAAATCTTGGTTCTGTTGAACAGGAACATCAATCAAGCCATCGTGATCTGCTTGCGGCAACTCTGGAGACGATAAAGAAATAGGTGTATTGTCGTTATTGGTAATCATATTTCACCTCTCATTGGAATCGGTCTGAACGATAAAACAAAATTGACTCTATCCCCTGAATCTGAATCAGGCGCTGTTAGCCAAACATTAACTTTACCTACTGTGTTGCTAACCACATTCACTGTCGCACTACCATCCTCCTTTAATGGAATATCTGCCCAGTCTTTATTATAACCATCGATGAGGGCATTATTATTCACTTTTATACGGATTTGATTAATATCATCATTATTTTCACGATCAATAAAAAGATATATCGAGCAAGGCGTATTCCCATCTGCCGGAGCGCCCGTAGTATAATTATAAGCGGTAAATACTATAGCTTCATCAGACTGACGATAATTACCAAAAGTAAGCGGAAAAGACATTACTTTATTGATATCCTCTTGCGGGGCAATCACCACAAAAGCCGAAAATTCTTCGCTATTTTTAATATTTTTATGTTCAAACGGAGAACGAACATAAAAATGTCCTTTTCCAGTCTCATCTAGCGTCAATATGATCTGATCTAGATTAATGTTATCGTCTACAATGAAAGCGCCGATAGATGTCGTAGCATAGAATTTATGCCCAGGCAAACCATATAGAGTCACAATATTTTGAGGGTTAAGATTAGGGTAATCGGTTAAATCACTCATCGCCGCGTTTTCTGTGATAATCACACTTGATATGCCGTTATTCATATTGTCACCATTAACTCCATGATTCATTGGTTGAAAATAACCCACAATAAAAAATCGCTAGTTTACAAATAAGAAACATGTCCGGGGAAATGGAAAACGCTTACGCATTTTCCATAAACAAGTAAAAACTCAATCAGTTAAATTTATTGCCCAGGTGGAACCGTATCAATGCGTCCAAACCAAATCTTGGAGTTCTTTATATTTACACTATAAGTGATATAAACTAATCCTGGTCCATCATCATACGAGTCCACACCGGTAAAAGGTGCCTGACCAAGCAGAATAATAGCTTCTCCTGCCGCCACTTCTTCGGCAGTTACCGTATGAGGTTCAAGAGAATAAATTTTTGAAGATGGACTATGATTGACAATACCATTAACGTAAATACGTACATTGATAATACTATCCACATCTATTCCATTTTTTTTACCCACAGCAATACGCGCATCCAGCCCTCCCCCTAAAATTTTTACAAGATTGATCTTACCTCGCTGTTTAAGTTCGCTCTGATCTTTATGAGTAAAAATTCTAGCTGCCGCTAATGTACGCCTAATCTCTGGTGGTTGATTCGGTACTGACTTCGTTAAATAAAAATAGAGGGCTGTTGACATAGTAACGTTTCCAATGGCATCAACAGCATAATAATACAATTCATTATCACCAATATTTGGAATATTAGAATACGGAACTAAAATAAATGGCATATCAAACTGATTCATATTAGAAATCACAGCAGATTGACTTTGAGTTTCTTCACTATCTTCTCTAATCACTAAGAAAATTTGATCTTGTAGATTAGCACCTGTATAAAATGGGATAATCACATGAAAACCTGTACTGCTATTTCCTATCTGTGGTGTTAATTCATCACCAATCAATTCTTCAATATTTGGTGCAGGAAGATTTGGAACAATATCTTCTGTAATAAATAGAATATTTGATGAAGCATTTCTTAACAAATATGGCAGTTTTGTGAACATACGTACTGAATAGTTACCCTTAAATTTTTTAGGGAAAACTCTTAAAGCAACAGAACCTCTACTACTGGTATTAATATAATATTGATAATTACCATTTTCACTAATAAAAGGCAATATTTCTGTCGTAAGTTGATCTCTACCATCCTCAAAAATACGTACTGGCTTATCCGTTACCAGAGGAATCTGAAAATAGGGTAACGGATCACTTGTTTTACTCTGAGCATATATATTAACAAGGAGGCTGCCATTGAAAAATTTAGAAGGTTGTTCATCATCTTCTGCCGGAGAGAGGTCTTTTATCCACGAATCACCAATAATTATCGGTTCAAACGCGGCATATGAAAAACCATTTTTATCAATAGGATGGAACTCAATCTCCAATTTAGCATCGGGGTCCGTAACCTTATCCATTGAAAACATTATGGTGAAATCACTGGCACTAGAATGAGCAGTCACAACAAATTTCGCAGTACAGATATTTTTCTCAACATCTCTTGAAATACGAGGAATCTCATCAAAACTGATATTTTTTAAGTAATTATACACTATATCAGTCGTTTCCGTTACTTTATGAGTCTCATCACCTGAATAAGTCACAGTAATGACAACCGGGCACTCTTCTAAAACCGTTATCCCTGAAACGATATCTGCTGTAAGTGTCGACATATTAAACCTCATATTAAAGTTAAACACCAATAAGTAACAAACGTCTAATTTTCTTACCAAAATAATGCGCTTCTACAATGATGCTTACTACCTATTGCCTCCTTTCTACTTTTCACATAAATAAATTATTTACTTTAGCCGTTAATGTAATAACAATAAATCCATTACTCAGAACATAAGCTTTATATCCAGATAACCATATATAGCCACCATATTTTAGGATCAAGATTAGGATAATTGTTAAATCACTTTCCGCCGTGTTTGCCATTCCTCATACTGTCACCGTTAATTCCACAACTCATTGATTAAAAATAACAGGTAGATTCACATAATAAGTAAAATGACCCGAGAAATGGAAAATGCTCACGCATTTTCCAGCAAACAAAAAACTCAATCAGCTAAATTTACTGCCCAGGTGGAACAGTATCAATACGTCCATACCAAATCTTAGATTCCTTTTGGCCTACGCTGTAAGTGATATAAACTGAACCTGGCCCCCCGTCACTATACGAGTCCACACCAGTAAAAGGCACCTGACCAAGCGGAATAATAGTTTCTCCAGCCGCTGCTTCGTCGGCAGTTACCGTATGAAGCTTAAGAGAATAAAGTTGCGAAGACGGATTCTTATCTACAATACCATTAACGTAAACATTCACCTTGATAACACTATCTACATCTATTCCATTTTTTTTATCCATCACAATATGAGCATCCAACCCACCACCTAAAATACTTGCAAGATTGATACTGCCTTTTTGTCCAAGTTCTTCCCGATCTTTATGAGTGAAAATTCTGGGTGCCGCTAATGTACGCTCAATCTCTGGTGGTACATTCGGTACTGACCGCGTTAAATTAAAATAGAGGGCTGGTGACACAGTGATGTTTCCAGTTGCATCAACCACATAATAAGATAACCTATTATCGCCAATATTTGGAACACCGGCATACGGAACTAAAATAAATGGCATATCCAACTGATACGGCTCAGTGATTACAGCAGACTGGCTTTCTACTTGTCTATCATCTTCTTCAATTATTAAGAAAATCTGATCAAGTGGTTTAGCACCCTCATAAGATGGGATAATCACATGAAAACCTGTATTCCTATTTCCTATCGGTGGTGTTAATTTATCTCCAACCAACTCCTCAATTCCCAGAGCTGGAAGAGTTGGGTAAATATTCCGTGTAATCATCAAAATACCTGATGAAGCGTTTCTTAAAAAATATGGCAGTTTTGTGAGCATACTCACTGAATAGTTCCCTTTAGATTTCTTAGGGAAAACTTTTAAGGCAACAAAACCATCACTATTCGTATTAATATAATATTGATAATTATCTTTCCCGCTAATAAAAGGCAATATTTCTTCCGTCATTTTTCCTTGCTTAATCCCAAAAATACGCACTGGTTTATCCGTTACCAGAGGAATTTGAAAATAGGGTAACGCTTCTTTATTTTTACCCAGCGCATATATATTAACAAGGAAGTTGCCATTAAATTCAGAAGGTTGCGCATCATCTGCTGCCGGAGATAAATCTTTTATCAACGAATTGCCAATAATGATAGGTTCAAATGCTGAATACGAAAAATCATTTTCACCAATAGGATGAAACGTAATCTCTAATTTAGCATCGGGATCTGTATCCTTATCCATCGAAAATGTTACAGTAAAATCACTGGTACTGGAATGAGCAGTAACAACAAACTTTGCAGTGCAGGTATTTTTCTCGACATCCCTTGAAATACGGGGGGTCTCATCAAAACTGGCATCTTGTAGATCACTGTAAACTATGCCGGTTGTTTCTGTTACTTTATGAGTATCATCACCCAAATAAGTCACAGTCATGACAACCGGGCACTCTTCTAAAACCGTTATTCCTGAAACGATATCTGCTGTAAGTGTCGACATATTAAGCCTCATATTAAAGTTAAACACCAATCAGTAACAAACACTTAATTTTCTATCAAAATAATGCGTTTATACAACGATGCCTACTCTCTATTACCTCCTTCCTGTTTGTCACATAAATAAATTATTTACTTTAGCCGTTAATGTAATAACAATAAATATCTACTCGAAACATAAGCTTTATACCAAAATATACCCTATATAGTTACAATATATCTGGGGTTAAAATTACGGCAATTGTTAAATCATTTTTCGCCATATTGACCATTATTCATACTGTCACCATTAGCTCCATGATTCCTTGGTTGAAAATAAAATAACAACGATTAATAAAACATTATAGTATGTAATAAAGAAATCGCCAGTTCACAAATAAGAAATATGCTCGGAAAAATGGAAAATAAATAAAATCCCAATCAGTTAAATTTACTGTCCAGGTGGAACAGTATCAAGGTATCCAAACCAAATCTTAGATTCCTTTTGGCCTACACTGTAAGTGATATAAACTGAACCTAGCGTACCATCACGATATGAGTCTACATTAGTAAAAGGCCCTTGACCAAGCGGAATAATAGCTTCTCCTGCCGCCACTTCGTCGGTAGTTACCGTATGAGGTTCAACAGAATAAATTTTCGAAGATGGATTCTCATTTACAATACCATTAACGTAAATACGTACATTAATGACATTATTTACCTCTATTCCACTGTTTTTACCCACAGCAATATGAGCGTCCAATCCCCCTCCTAAAATACCATCAAGATTGATCTTAGCTGGCCACACAAATTCCAACTGCGTTCTATGATTAAAAATTATAGGTCTCGCTAATATACGCTTAATCTCTGGTGGTACATTTGGTACTGACCTCGTTAAATTAAAATAGAGGGAGGATGACATAGTTATGTTTCCCATTACATCAGCTACATAATAGTATAACTCATTATTGCCAATATTTGGAACACTAGCATATGGAACTAAAATAAATGGTATATCCAACTGATTCAGATCAGTAATTACAGCAGACGCACTTAGCGTTTCATCATTACCTTCTCTGATCATTAAGAAAACTCTATCTTTCGGTCTAACACCTTCATAGAACGGGATACTCACATGAAAACCCGTGCTACTATTTCCTATTGATGGCGTTAATCTATCACCGTCCAGTTCTTCTATATCTGGCATCACCAGCATTGGAGCAATGTCTTCTGTAATAAACAGAATATTTGATGAAGATTTTCTTGAAAAACCCTGCAATTCGGTGAACATATTAACTACATAGTTCCCCCCCTCCTCCTGACTGGGAAAAATCTTTAAGGCAACAAAACCTTTATTATCTGTATTAATATAGTATTTATTGTTATCTAGTTCTTGAATAAAAGGAAATATTTCTTTCGTAAGTTTCTTTCCATCATACCCAAAAATACGTACTAACTTATCCGTTACAAGGGGAATTTGAAAATAGGGTAACGGATCATTTGTTTTACTCAGCGCATATAGATTAATAAACAGGCTACCATTGAATGGTGAAGGTTTCTCATTATCCTCTGCCGGAGATAAGTCTTTTATCAACGAATCGCCAATAACTATAGGTTCAAATGCTGCATGTGAAAAACCATTTTCACCAATAGGATGAAACGCAATCTCCAATTTAGCATCGGGATCCGTAGCCTTATCCATTGAAAATGTTATGGTGAAATCACTGGCGCCAGAATTAGCAGTAACAACAAATTTCGCAGTGCAAGTATTTTTCTCAACATCTCTTGAAATACGAGGGATCTTATCAAAACTGGTATTTTCCGGGTTATCATACACTATGTCAGTCGAATCCGTTACTTTGTGAGTATCATCACCTGAATAAGTCACCGTGATAACAACTGGGCACTCCTCTAAAACCGTTACTCCTGAAACGATATCTGATTTAAGTATCGACATATTAAACCTCATATTAAAGTTAAACACCAATCAGTAACAAACACTTAATTTTCTATCAAAATAATGCGTTTATACAACGATGCTTACTCTCTATTACCTCCTTCCTGTTTGTCATATAAATAAACTATTTACTCTGGTCATTACTGTAATAGCAATGTATTCTTTATCCAAAAGGTATCATAAAATGGGATACAGTGTTTCCTCCGCATATTCAAAAAACTAAGTCAGAAACCATCAGCATATGAAAAAAACGCCTGACTAAGCTAATAACACTTACTCTAACCTCCACATCTTCCCTGATAAATGTATAAGGATCAATAGTAATAACTACTTAATCTAACTCCTCTCCCATAGTACGATTAACGTAAACACTTACACTAATAATATCATCTACATTGATTTCAATGAACAATTAAATAATTGATTTTCCCTCTCTGTCCAAGTTCTAAATGACCTTGGTGAGTAAAAACTCCAGCTACAGCTAATGTGCGAGAAACCTCTGTGATCGCTCATTAGGGACTGAATCGGTTAAAATAACGAGAAGATAGCATAGCTACATTTTCACTATAAGTAGCAGTAATGACAACTGAGCATTCTTCTAAAACCGTTATTCATGAAACGATATTTGCTGTAAGTATTGACAGATTAAACCTCATATTAAAATTAAACACCAATAAGTAACAAACGCCTAATCTTCTATCAAAATAACTTCCTGCTACAATGATGTTTACTACCTGTCTATTATTTCCTCCCTACTCCTCACATAAAACCACATAAGCCAGTAGCGATTTATCGCTCCTATTCAACATATGAGCCTTAATACTCTTATTATTTATCTGTAGTCCCCCCATTCTTATTCCGTTAGCACCTAACCCGTCAGTTGGATCATCTAATAAACCCTTTTGAATAAGATTTAAACCCAAATTATTAACCAGATAATCAATTGAACCACCAAGATCACTCTCTTTTATCCTATTTCCTCTTGTACAACGAGGTAAAGGTTGGCTCTTGTCAATATGACTATTCAGGTCAGGATAACCAATCCCCGGCCCTATCGGATCAGAATCAATAATTACAAAGTGGTCAATTTTCACATCGGGAATAACATATTTTAAATACCGGCCAGATTTTTGGTGTGTAAACGTCGCAGTTAATGTAACCATTCCTACTTTTTTAACTTGAAAATGCTCTCCATCCACATCAATTACGTTCCTATTACTTGAGTCATATACTCCAGTATAACCAGCTATATCTGATTTTCCGGGCAAATACTCAGGTTTAAATGTCATTTTTGGCCAAGCAAAATTCATTCTTTCTTTTGGAACCGAAGGCCCTAAATCTTGTTTCGCTTCACGTTCATAATGATAATCCAATATAAAGAAGCCAGTAACATCCTGCTCATTAGCCTTAATTTCCACCGTTTTATTCTTAGAGCCAACAGATGAATCATTCACTTTGGCTGTTACCATAACAGCAACAAACCCGCCGCTTTTGCTATATACCCGATATTGCGCTTTCCCATCAGCATCTGTTTTACCATCACCCACTACCTGAGTTACCAAGTTTTTATCAGTAATGGTGACTCCCTTACTATTTACTGCACTCCAGGCCACCGTAATACCGCTTTTCGCCTGCCCGGAAAAATCTTTTACTGTGGCAGTGAAGGTATAAATATGCCCCTCGCCTTCTCCTTCTGTTACGTGATCTGGGCTAACAGTAAGAGAAGCAAGCTCATTAGGGCTGATAAAACTGACTTTTTTATCCGCATTCATTGGCGTCTGCTGAGTAGCCGTTTTTGCCGATACTTGTACATCAATCGCTACCACTGTGCTGCTTAACGTCGCGGTCACCTGTCCCTGCGCGTTACTCACCGAGTTGTTCTGTTTCGTCAGGGTTAACCCGTCAACCGTTGGCTCTGTCTGCCAGTCGATATCAATCGGTTTATCCACCACCGGCTTGCCATATGCATCTTCCACTGTCGCCGTGAAGGTGTAAGTATCAGTGCCTCCGTTGTAGAGTGGACCCTCTTTGTCCACCGTTACATGGGTAACATGATAGCTAGTGCTCAGCTCCTCAAAGCTCACCGGGCTATCGGCCTTAACCCACGACGGGTTCGCCGCCGCCTTCGCCGATACCTGCACATCAGATACCTTCGCCGTGCTGGTTAAGGTCGCGGTCACCTGTCCCTGCGCGTTACTCACTGAGTTGTTCTGCTTCGTCAGTTTTAACCCGTCAGCCTTTGGATCTGTCTGCCAGTCAATATCGATTGATTTATCCACTACCGGCTTGCCATGCCCATCCACCACCGTCGCCGTGAAGGTATAACTGTCAGCGCCGTTGTTGTAGCGTACTTTGTCTTTATCCACTTCCACCGTCACGCTGGCGACATGGTAGCTGCTGCTCAGCTCCTCAAAGCTGACCTTTCGATCAGCATCGACCCACGACGGGTTCGCCGCCGCCTTCGCCGATACCTGCACATCAGATACCTTCGCCGTGCTGGTTAAGGTCGCGGTCACCTGTCCCTGCGCGTTACTCACTGAGTTGTTCTGCTTCGTCAGTTTTAACCCGTCAGCCTTTGGATCTGTCTGCCAGTCAATATCGATTGATTTATCCACTACCGGCTTGCCATGCCCATCCACCACCGTCGCCGTGAAGGTATAACTGTCAGCGCCGTTGTTGTAGCGTACTTTGTCTTTATCCACTTCCACCGTCACGCCGGTGACTTGATAACTGAGGCTCAGCTCCTCAAAGCTGACCTTTCGATCAGCATCGACCCACGACGGGTTCGCCGCCGCTTTCGCCGATACCTGCACATCCTTCACCGCCGCCGTGCTGGTTAAGGTCGCCGTCACCTGTCCCTGCGCGTTACTCACCGAGTTGCTCTGTTTCGTCAGTTTTAACCCGTCAACCGTTGGCTCTGTCTGCCAGTCAATGTCGATTGGTTTATCCGCTACCGGCTTGCCATGCCCATCCACCACCGTCGCCGTGAAGGTATAACTGTCAGCGCCGTTGTTGTAGCGTACTTTGTCTTTATCCACTTCCACCGTCACGCCAGTGACTTGATAACTGAGGCTCAGCTCCTCAAAGCTGACCTTTCGATCAGCATCGACCCACGACGGGTTCGCCGCCGCTTTCGCCGATACCTGCACATCCTTCACCGCCGCCGTGCTGGTTAAGGTCGCCGTCACCTGTCCCTGCGCGTTACTCACCGAGTTGCTCTGTTTCGTCAGGGTTAACCCCTCAACCTTTGGATCTGTCTGCCAGTCAATGTCGATCGGNNNGTGACTTGATAACTGAGGCTCAGCTCCTCAAAGCTGACCTTTCGATCAGCATCGACCCACGACGGGTTCGCCGCCGCCTTCGCCGATACCTGCACATCAGATACCTTCGCCGTGCTGGTTAAGGTCGCCGTCACCTGCCCCTGCGCATTACTGACCGAATTGCTCTGTTTTGTCAGGGTTAACCCCTCAACCTTTGGATCTGTCTGCCAGTCAATGTCGATCGGGTGACCCACCACCAGATTGCCGTGCCCATCCTTCACCGTCGCCGTGAAGGTATAACTGTCACTACCGTTGTTGTAACGCTTCTTATCTTTATCCACTTCCACCGTCACGTTGGCGACATAATAGCTGGTGCTGAACTCCGTAAAACTGACTTTTCCGTTCGCGTTCACCGCCGTCTGCTGGCTGGCCGTTTTCGCCGATACCTGCACATCTTTCACTGCCACTGTGCTGGTTAAGGTCGCGGTGACCTGCCCCTGCGCATTACTCACCGAATTGCTTTGTTTCGTCAGGATTAACCCGTCAGCTTTTGCGTCGGTCTGCCAGTCAATGTCGATCGGTTGACCCACCACCAGATTGCCGTGCCCATCCTTCACCGTCGCCGTGAAGGTATAACTGTCGGTACCGTTGTTGTAGCGCTTCTTGTCTTTATCCACGTCCACCGTCACGCTGGCGACATAGTAGCTGGTGCTGAACTCCGCAAAACTGACTTTTCCGTTCGCGTTCACCGCCGTCTGCTGGCTGGCCGTTTTCGCCGATACCTGCACATCTTTCACCGCCGCCGTGCTGGTTAAGGTCGCGGTGACCTGCCCCTGCGCGTTACTCACCGGATTGCTCTGTTTCGTCAGTTTTAACCCGTCAACCTTTGGATCTGTCTGCCAGTCAATGTCGACCGGTTGACCCACCACCAGATTGCCGTGCCCGTCCTTCACCGTCGCCGTGAAGGTATAACTGTCACTGCCGTTGTTGTAGTGCGCCTTGTCTTTATCCGCATCCACCGTCACGCTGGCGACATAATAGCTGGCGCTGTACTCCGTAAAACTGACTTTTCCGTTCGCGTTCACCGCCGTCTGCTGGCTGGCCGTTTTCGCCGATACCTGCACATCCTTCACCGCCGCCGTGCTGGTTAAGGTCGCCGTCACCTGTCCCTGCGCGTTACTCACCGAGTTGTTCTGTTTCGTCAGTTTTAACCCGGCTGGCGTTTGGTCGGTCTGCCAGTCAATGTCGATCGGTTGACCCACCACCAGATTGCCGTGCCCATCCTTCACCGTCGCCGTGAAGGTATAACTGTCAGTGCCGTTGTTGTAGCGTACTTTGTCTTTATCCACATCCACCGTCACGCTGGTGACATAATAGCTGGTGCTGAACTCCGTAAAACTGACTTTTCCGTTCGCGTTCACCGCCGTCTGCTGGCTGGCCGTTTTCGCCGATACCTGCACATCCTTCACCGCCGCCGTGCTGGTTAAGGTCGCCGTCACCTGTCCCTGCGCGTTACTCACCGAGTTGTTCTGTTTCGTCAGTTTTAACCCGGCTGGCGTTTGGTCGGTCTGCCAGTCAATGTCGATCGGTTGACCCACCACCAGATTGCCGTGCCCATCCTTCACCGTCGCCGTGAAGGTATAACTGTCGGTACCGTTGTTGTAGCGCTTCTTGTCTTTATCCGCATCCACCGTCACGCTGGCGACATAATAGCTGGCGCTGTACTCCGTAAAACTGACTTTTCCGTTCGCGTTCACCGCCGTCTGCTGGCTGGCCGTTTTCGCCGATACCTGCACATCTTTCACCGCCGCCGTGCTGGTTAAGGTCGCGGTGACCTGCCCCTGCGCGTTACTCACCGGATTGCTCTGTTTCGTCAGTTTTAACCCGTCAGCTTTTGCGTCGGTCTGCCAGTCAATGTCGATCGCTTTATCCGCTACCGGCTTGCCATGCCCATCCACCACCGTCGCCGTGAAGGTATAACTGTCAGTGCCGTTGTTGTAGCGTACTTTGTCTTTATCCACATCCACCGTCACGCTGGTGACATAATAGCTGGTGCTGAACTCCGTAAAACTGACTTTTCCGTTCGCGTTCACCGCCGTCTGCTGGCTGGCCGTTTTCGCCGATACCTGCACATCTTTCACTGCCACTGTGCTGGTTAAGATCGCGGTAACCTGCCCCTGCGCGTTACTGACCGAATTGCTCTGTTTTGTCAGGGTTAACCCGTCAACCGCTGGGTCGGTCTGCCAGTCAATGTCGATCGGGTGACCCACCACCAGATTGCCGTGCCCATCCTTCACCGTCGCCGTGAAGGTATAACTGTCGGTACCGTTGTTGTAGCGCTTCTTGTCTTTATCCACGTCCACCGTCACGCTGGCGACATAGTAACTGGTGCTGAACTCCGCAAAACTGACTTTTCCGTTCGCGTTCACCGCCGTCTGCTGGCTGGCCGTTTTCGCCGATACCTGCACATCTTTCACTGCCACTGTACTGCTTAACGTCGCGGTCACCTGTCCCTGCGCGTTACTCACCGAATTGCTCTGCTTCGTCAGTTTTAACCCGTCAGCCTTTGAATCTGTCTGCCAGTCAATGTCGATCGCTTTATCCGCTACCGGCTTGCCATGCCCATCCACCACCGTCGCCGTGAAGGTATAAATATCAGTACCGTTGTTGTAGAGCGGCCCCTCTTTATCCACCGTCACGCCGGTGACTCGATAACTGCTGCTGGACTCTGTAAAACTGACTTTTTTATCCGTAGTAACACGTTCGCCATTAATACTGACACTGACTTGTATATCGGATAATGGCGTTGTACTTGTTAATGTTGCAGTCTGTTGTCCATTTTTATCTGTTGTCTCTGAATCAGGCTTTAATTTCAATCCAGGATCTTTTTTATCCGTATCCCAAATCAATTTTGCATTTTCTATCGGCGTTTTTTTGTCAGCGCCAAACAGAGTAGCTGTATAAACATATTTCGCATTTCCATCAGCAATTAAAGGATCGGTTGTGTTAACACTCAAAGAAATATTACGTTGTAATACATGAGCTTGTATTTGCACCCTTAGCTGATCATCTTTACTTGTACCTGTTATAGTATAGTCATTTTTTCCATCAGTCTGATATTCCGGTAACTGAATGGTATAACCATGAGTACTTTCTATATTTATAATCCCGCCATTCTTCTGGAATAACTCAGGCATATCCCAAATCATATTTTTGAATGGAGTATCAGATTGAATTTGTATTGGTTTAGCCTCACCACCATAACCACTAATTTCTAATACAGGAACCAGTAACCTAAAATGTTGCGGTTTTTTCAAATAATTCAAAATAATATTATTATTTCTTTCAACTAAGTCGTAACGACTCCCTGCCAAGCTTCGTAGTGAAGAAACATTTTCTGGTGAAAGTTGTTCTGATAACGGAACACCAAATCGGTAATTCACATTGAATGAAAATATACCATCACTTTTACCCTCTTTCCCTAATTTATAGTCAACTCCTGCTGTTATCAGTGGAATTGGCGTATAATTTACGCCAATAGTTGCCGCATAGGGATCTTTTTGTCTATTATTAGTTCCAAATAATGCAACATTATCACCAAAATATTGTTCATATTTTATTTTGGCACCGAGTGACGGCATCGAAGGTAAATACATGTCGGCAATAAGGTCATAACCATTGGCAGGGCGCTCATAATAATTGGTTAAATCACGGGAATTATGCCAATTACTCAGGCGAAAATATGCGTTAGCAGACATTTTTAGGTAGTTAGTCCATAGTTCACCACCCAGGCTGAATCGGCTATTATTGCCGGTTAAATCATTATCGTAAAAAGTGTTCGCCCCATACATCCAGTCATTTATAAATAAACGGCTTCCAACACCTAAATTCACGGTGTCACGGTTATCTTTATGACGATATCCATATTGACTGTAAACAAGCCAATGATCTTTATCATCATAAAAAGGAACGAGTAAGTCTACAGAACTTTCATCCAAGTGCCCATGATGATCAACTTTTAGATCAATTTTGGCTGTACCAAACTGGGATAACCATTTCTGAGTATTACTTGTTATCTGACTATTTAACTTGTTGACAATATAATCCTGGGCTAATTTTTTCGGATCTTTATTTAATAACCCAAGGAATTCGGGGCCACGAGAGAGAATTAAAGGAGGAGTATTTTGATTATCATCTTTATGACTATTTTCATATAACTGGGGTATTTTGGGTTTTTCACCACCATCGTTTTTTCCTACTATGCTTCTCTTTGATAAAAAATTACCACATCTCCTCGGCTCTGATCGCTTTTTCTCTTTATAAGTAACGTTTTCGTGCAATTTATTGCCAGCCTGCTCGGTTATCTGTTTTTTGCTATCAATATTATGCTCTATAACTGCTTTTGGGTATTCCTGACAATTTTCAATACCAATCAAAGACTTTACTGGCTCAGATAAAGCAGGATAACTTTTTAGTAGCATAATCGCTGCAAATAAAAAACAAACGATTAGCACACTCTTATTTATACTACGAAAAGTACGATTAATGTTCATCAGTAATACCATAAAGTCATTGCCGTTATATTCAGTTGTCACTACTGAGCACATTAAATTACTTTCTATGATTTTGTATAATGAAAATAAATTATCAGTCGATAACCATAAGTAATCACTTAGCAAAATAAAAGTCGTCGTAAATGCTTTCCTAATACAGCATTAAGTATTTATACCCGTCATCTTTTAAGCTGCCTCTTTGTTGGCTGCACTCGCTCACCCCGGTCACATCGTTATCTATGCTTCCGGGGATTCGTTCCCTTGCCGTCGCGATGCAACTTGAAATCCATAGGGTATATTATGATTTTTCCGGCAGTTGGACTCGAACATTAATCACTCGTCCATCGGGGATATCGCATAGTTCACCATCATTATAATAAATGACTTCTCCATTGCCATTAACGTTCTTGACGCGCCTATTTTGAGCAAATATCGGCGCATCTTTATTTTGACGATGATAACATTCGATGGTTATATTGCCATTAGATGGATCTACTGATTCACAAACCCAAATCAGATTTAACCCGTTGCTATCTGCTGGGACGATAGTACCACCGTGAATTCCCCATGCCCCATCTTTAGCGAAACCGTTGCAACCGCTAATGCGATATTTCCCTGTCTCTATCCGCTCAACAATCATACCTTCCGCTTCACGAGTGAGATCATAAGTTCCGTCTGGATGAATATTCACTACGGGGCTGGATACTTTGAGATTGCCGTTAGTATCGGCGATACAGTTATCATTAAAAACTGCAATAGGATTACCGTTATATTTTAACTTATCGCCAACTGTCAGCCTGCCATATTTTTTTTCATTGCAAATATCAAAATCCGATGATCCGTCACCTGGAAATCCAACGTAGGCCGTTCTTGTTGCCCCTTCATAAAACTGCAAATATGCATGTCCGCCTGCATCGTATGCTACGTTAAAAACACCCCCAGCCCCCTTTAAATTCGCCGACCCAGCATCAATCCGACCCGCCGGAGAAACAGAGAAAACCCGATTGTTATTAATATATGCCGCCAACTCTCCACCAATTGTTAATTTGCTAGATTTTTTTTCGTTGCAAATATCAAAATTCGGCGACCCGTCACTTGGAAATCCAACATAGGCCGTTCTTTTTGCTCCCTCAATAAACTGAAAATATGCATGTTTACCCGTATCATGGGTTATGTTAAAAACTCCCGCGTTCCCCCTTATATTCGCTGACGCGGCTTCAATCCGCCCCGCAGGAGAAACAGAAAAAACCCGTTTGCCATTAATATCTATTGTATATCCGTAGGTATCAACGCTACTGCCACGCACAATACCTGTTTTAATATAATTGTCATACCAGTTGTAAAGCGTAAACCCGACTATTTCACTTGTCGGTTTGGCGCCCTGTAAAGAAACTAACATCGTCTCATTACGTTCAGTGGGCAGTGTTTCAACCTGTTTAAACCTAAAATACTGTGGATAATTCCCCCCATTGGTCGATACCGCATTTTTCGCCAATTCTACTGTTTCCGATAAGCCGAGGTTTTTCACAAACGCGTTTTTGTCAGGAATATCTGCGCCATTTTGATTTTTTGCCAATCGGTTATTAGCGTTATCATTTACATCAGAAACAAGCTTCTGCGTTACCGCGAGGGTATTGCTATTACCTATTTTATCTGTGAGCTGAGTAACACCTTTTTGTGTTAATGAAGCATCTGGTACTTTTATTGCTATTTTTTGTTCTAACGCTCTATTTAATTGAACAATAAGTTTAGCTACATCCCCATCATCCAGAATATCATTGCCGGAATATGTTGCGATAAAATCAGCCACAACAGATGTTATTGTCGACGACTGACGTAATACCTTGTTGAGTAAATGAGTAGTAATATTTTCTGGTGGAAACCCCGTCTTTAAACTCCGGCTTTCTTCATATCCTTCTTGGCTCACCACATTAGCATTATTACTAATAGAAAAAGCTTTAAAATCATTTTTTTGACTCATATATCCTCCTAAAATAAAAAAACATCATTTCATAATCAACATGTTGAATTATCGTAAAAATCGTTCTGCATAATTTATTTAAATTATAGTCTATCTCGAAAAAACAATAATAAAACTTTCTTATGACTTAGGTAGTTAACTATTTTTGTACCACTGGCAACAATAAAAAATTAAATATTTTCAAACCAGAAAGATATCAAAACTATTTGTGCTTAATCTCTGTAAATGACTATTCTCCTTCCAATTTCCTCTCGAAAATTTTCGTAACAATATTTCCAGGCTTTCAAACTGAACTTTGTACTTGTAGCCGCCGACAGGTAAACTATCCTCCTTTTTGTTTTACTGTCAAAAGTGAAGAAAAATAGTGAGTAACATAAAACTAATCGTCGGTCTGGCTAATCCCGGTGCTGAATATGCCCAAACCAGACACAATGCCGGAGCCTGGTATGTTGATCTACTCGCTCGGAGCCACAATCAATCACTAAAAGAAGAGAGTAAATTTTTCGGTTACACTGCCCGGATTAATATGTGCGGTCATGATATTCGTCTGTTAGTGCCAACGACATTTATGAATCTCAGTGGTAAATCTGTCGCTGCCCTCGCCTCCTTCTACCGTATTCAGCCGGATGAAATTCTGGTGGCCCATGATGAACTCGATTTACCGCCAGGGGTGGCAAAAATGAAGCTGGGTGGTAGTCATGGCGGTCATAATGGCTTGAAAGATATTCAGAACAAATTTGGCAATAACCCTAACTTTTATCGCTTACGTATTGGTATCGGCCATCCCGGCGATAAAAATAAAGTTGTCGGTTTTGTGCTAGGCAAACCACCAGCCAATGAACAAAAGCTGATTGATGATGCGATTGATGAAGCACGGCGTTGTACTGATATCCTGATGAAACAAGATATGGATAAAGCGATCAACCGTTTACATAGCTTCAAAGCCAGCGTTTGATGACATGGAATCGATAAATCTTGTCTGTAAGATCGTGATAACCCGTCATTCCGTGTATAATGGCGCCAATTTTTTTGACTCATCGAAAAGGCTGATACAGCCTTTTGATTTATAAGTAAATTAAGGTGAAAATCATGGGATTCAAATGCGGTATCGTTGGCCTGCCTAACGTCGGAAAATCAACCTTATTCAATGCGCTGACTAAAGCCGGTATCGAAGCAGCAAACTTCCCGTTCTGCACCATTGAACCTAATACTGGTGTCGTCCCTATGCCAGATCCACGGCTTGAACAACTGGCTGAAATTGTGAAACCTCAGCGAATCTTACCAACCACAATGGAATTCGTCGATATTGCTGGTCTGGTGAAAGGTGCATCAAAAGGTGAAGGCTTGGGCAACCAGTTTTTGACTAACATTCGTGAAACAGAAGCTATCGGCCATGTTGTGCGCTGTTTTGTCAATGACAATATCATTCACGTTTCCGGTCAAGTTGATCCTGCTGCTGATATTGAGATCATTAATACCGAACTGGCTCTTTCCGATCTGGACACCTGCGAACGAGCCATTCATCGTGTCCAGAAAAAAGCCAAAGGTGGCGATAAAGATGCCAAAGCAGAATTAGCGGCACTGGAAAAATGTCTGCCTCATCTGGAACAAGCGGGTATGTTGCGGGCGTTGGATCTCAGTACCGAAGAGAAAGCGGCTATCCGCTATTTGAGTTTCCTGACGCTGAAACCCACTATGTACATCGCTAATGTCAACGAAGAGGGTTTCGAAAACAACCCTCATCTGGATGCGGTTCGTGCGATCGCAGAAAAAGAGGGGTCAGTGGTCGTACCGGTTTGTGCGGCGGTAGAAGCGGATATCGCGGAGCTGGAAGATGATGAACGCGAAGAGTTTATGGCTGAACTTGGGCTGGAAGAGCCCGGTTTAAATCGCGTTATCCGCGCTGGTTATCAGTTACTGAATCTGCAAACTTATTTCACTGCCGGCGTGAAAGAGGTTCGAGCATGGACCATCCCAGTTGGCGCAACCGCACCACAAGCAGCCGGTAAGATCCATACTGATTTTGAAAAAGGTTTTATCCGTGCACAAACCATCTCTTTTGAAGATTTCATCACTTACAAAGGTGAGCAAGGGGCAAAAGAGGCCGGTAAGATGCGTTCAGAAGGTAAAGACTATATCGTTAAAGATGGCGATGTAATGAATTTCTTGTTTAATGTCTAATTTATTTTTCATGTCTCATGACATCGCAAGATGTCTCTGAGACTGATTAAAATTCTTAGAATCCACGCAGTTGCGTGGATTCAGATCCCGACTATATATACCCAATGGATTTCAAGATGGATCGCGACGGCAAGGGAGTGAATCCCCGGGAGCATAGATAACTATGTGACCGGGGTGCGCAAGTGCAGCCAACAAAGAGGCAACTTGAAAGATGACGGGTATATATCCTATATTAACGCGATGCTCGACTTTAACGCCCTATAACATTAGCTTGTTGAAGCCAGTCGCGTTGTTTTTTTACCTTGTTTAAAATTAGCAAAAATGCCTAATGTGTGAGAAAACACCTTCCTGGCAATTCGATTGCTCACATGCCACAGATCCCGCGCCCAGCACTTCTCGATAGTCAATTGCCCGGCGAGTTGACCAATGACCGTTTCAATTAAACATCGTTTGGCGTTAATGCGCTTTCTCGTTTCTCTGGGGATGGGATCATCCATATTGGCACGTACCGGGGTAATCATTTCAATACCCTCTTTTTTCATTTTATATTATATTATATATAATATAAATATTTCCATATAAACTTATATTTTGTGACAATGATCAATAAAACAAAAACAACAATCAATTAACATATAATTAACGTCAATGACGTTATTAAAATGAGTTACCTATTACATTTAAGCCGTATGTAATAAAAATAAATATAACTTAAATGAGGTGCACTATGAAATCCCAAAATCGTATTGATGAAATTACTCTTTCAGATATTACTCCATTAACTAAAAACGTTAAATATGCTCAGCAGGTACATGAAGAATACAACGCAATAGAAGAACTATCACTTTTGGATATTGCTCCATTAACTAAAAACGTGAAGTACGCTCAACAAATCCCTATGGAATAATTATATTATCTTGATCTTTTTTAAGATAATATAAATTTAACAAACAACAAGGTGGTGATTATTTCACTACCTTGTTAACCAAACTTTAAAGGTTATTTCATATGAATGATATTTCTAGTCTGGATTTTTCTCAAAAAATTTGGAATAAAAAACCTGCGGAATTAAATTTAACAAATATAAAATTTTCCGAAAATGAGATATTCGATTCATTAATAAAATATAAAACTTCCCTAGAAGAGTTGAAGTCCAGAAATAGTGTTTCCGAATTTATAACAGCTATAGACGGAAAGTTGACTGAAAAGCCTGTTTCAGATTTTTTGATTGAAAAAGATGAAATTAATTTTGATCAATATATCAAACGACTAGATAATTCATATATAAATCAAGAGTGGTGTATTGCATACTTTGGGTTACATGCCTCTACTCCAGTTATTTGGGATAAAGCTAAAAGTTTTGCTGATTTATTATATAGTTCACTATTTTATAGACCAAGAGGCAGAGTTGATATTGATTGTTTTTTAGGAAGATACTCATCAACTCATACAGGAATACATATAGACTATGCCCATAATTTCGCATTTACATTGAGAAATGGAAAAACAATGTATACATGGGAGCCAGAAAATAAACAATTAATGTATATCCGATATCCTCATTATGAACAATATAAATCTTCTAGTTATATACTCAATAATTCATCTGATAGAGTATGCTATTTCCCACATGATTATCTGCATGTTGCTGAGAGTAAAAACAATGTCTCTTTGGTGATCAATATTGCTTTTTGGGAATTTGATGAAAACAAAAAAAATATAAAATCATTCATAAACAATCAAATAGATAAAACAGTTGATACCTCTATTTATGAACACAATGAATATCAAGGAAATGTGTGTGTTTCTCCTGAGTTACATCAGTATCATACAAAAGGCAAAAAAATATTCGAAGAAGGTACATTAGAAAAATATTTAATAACAACTCAATTAATACGAGATACCAGTAGTTCACTTTGTGTCCCAAGACCTCCGGTACAATTTGATAAAAAAATAAGAACTGTTTTTTTTAATGGGAACTCTTTACTACAATGGTATATCATGAGTTCCAAATTGAATATACTAGTTTCTTCAAATGGGCACTGCATTTTGATAGATTATCATAAAGATACAATTAAATTGTTATATTATATCTTAGAAGGAAAAAGGATAAACTTAAATAAACTCAATGAATTCCATCAGTTGCTGGTTATAAAATTATATGAATGGGGTTGTGTAATAAATGCAGATCATTAAGATAAAATTAATATTCCATATATTATTACTATTATCAATTACATTAGGTAGCTTCTCAGATGAAGCTACTCAAGTAGCTTTAACTTTAAAACTCAACGGCATGTCTCATTCTAATGAGATCGCTATGTTATTTATCGCTTTGCTACTCGGAGGAATAGTTTCCAGTAATTTTGCCAACTTATTTTTTAGGCACATAAATATAAAAAATATAATTATTTATATATTCTATATACAAACGTTTATTATTTTTATGTCCTCCTTTTCAAGCAATATATTAGCTATGGTTATTATCTCATTTTCTCTTGGGTTTCTCGGAAGCATGTTATGGGCAGCTATATTGACAGTGCTTCCTGGTTATTTCAAGGAATTTAAAGAATTAGAAAGAGCTAATAAAATAATTCAAACAATCCGAAATTTAGGTTATGTTATAGGCCCTGCAACTGCCGGAATTATTTTTTCTAAATTTGAGAATAAAACATTTCATATAATAGGAGTATTTACTTTATTTTCTGCTTTGATACTGAGTTATTTATTAGTGTCAGGGAAAGTATTTTCAGAAAATATATCAAATGAGCATAAAACTAAAAATCATAAAAATGGATTCAGAAATACGTTAGCATTATTTAAAACCAGTAATATTAGAAATGCTCTATTTCCACTGTTTTTTACAATAATATTTACATCAGTATTAAATGTACTATTAGTTATATATGTTAATAATATAATCCATTTAGGTAATGAAAAATATGGTTATATAGTTTCTTCAATGAGCGTAGGGTTAATTATTAGTCCTATATTATTAAGTGACTATTTTCTAAAATTAGGAAGGGCATCTGGTTCTTCTCTGGCTGCATCAATCATTGGCCTGGGATTAATTTTAATCAGTTTGACGTCTAATTTTTGGTATTTATTAGCCATTGGATTATTAATTGGATTAGCTAATGGTATCCAGAATACATTAATGAGTTCATTTATGATGGCAACTATTCCTGCCTCTAAAAGAGAAGAATATATGCCAGCTTATATTCTATTTATTCAATTTTCAGTTTTATTAGGATTTACTATTTCATATTATATAAAATTCTCTTACATTACAGAATCTTTGTTATTCTCAGGCATAATAACTGTATTCTTTGGTTGTGTTGGGTTTTTAATTAACAAAAAAAATCATTAAATTTAATAGGATATTGCTATGATAGCAGATACGATAAATTATAAAAAATTATTCTTCTGTGATAATACAGGAGGATATAATTGGCAAGTGGCTGAGTATATTTTTAATAGAGAGAAAAAAATCCGTATAGATAATGATTACTCTTTAAGTAAAGTAACTCCAACTCATTTTAACCGCCTAGAATTATATCCAATCAAACCGGATAATACCGTTATCGCTACAGTAAATGAGTCTTGCTTATTTTTTGAAAACACGCAAAGTATTATTGATATAAACAAAAAAAACATGCTGACCATTATAAATAATGACATTGGCAGTTATATTCAAATAGAAAATATAAAAAAAGAGGGGTTTTTAAATTTAATTAAAGACCTTAATTCTTATTTGATAATTCACAATCAGAATATTAAATTGAAATTTATTGCAATAAATTTACATCGTAATGGACTAATTCACTTAAAAAATATAAAAACAAACCCTTTTAATGAAAAAAGAGTAAGTATTATATCCGAACCTTTCACCTCGACACATATAAATAATAATGATATTTTCGCAATAAATACATTAACCGGAAGGATGATAAAAATTAATGAATATTACCTCGATATAATAAAACAGGGTTTCACCGTTAAAATATCCATAGACTTTAATAAAGAATTTGACTTTCTTGTTAAATCCGGCATTTTTAGATTAGTTTATTAAAAGGAAAAAATATGTTTAGAATAGGTATGGGAACTGAAAACTGTAGCCTTATTTTAAAAGGTTTGATAAAAATGCTCAGGCCAAATACAGTCATAGAAATTGGTGCTGGAGATTCAACTATTTCATTATTACAAGCCTTGAAAGAAACCATAGATGAATTCAATCATGATAAAGAGATAATCATGCTTAGTGAATGGAATGAAAGGCATTCTTTAATTATTCCTTTCTCTGTGGATGATTCTTATAACCCAAAATTGATCAGCATTGATGATGGTTCAGGTGAGGGCTCTTCAGCCGAAGATGTTTGGAAATATGTAGAAAATGAACCTTCACTTTCTCAATTAGTTTCATTTATAAAAAAAGATTTTCATCAGATAAAAGATTCAGAAATTTCTAATTGGGGAATGATTGATTTTGCATGGATCGATGCTGGAACTTTAGTTGATGATGTTCGATTCTTATCAAAGATTGTACCTTATTTATCATATGGTGGAATAATTTGCTTACATGAACCACTTATGACAACAACAATAAAGGAATCATCGTTAACAAAAGTAAGAACTGTCCGTAATCCCATTTGGGAGGAGATCTCAACTAATTTATCAAATGATTTTGAATTAATTACTATTCCAGAAAATCATAAATACAGGCAAGCTGGAATTGGTTTATTAAGAAAAAAAGATACATATGAATGTACTAGAAGAACATCATCATTTCAGGATGAAATGCTTACACTCAATGAACCACCAATAAAATTTGCTATTCCTGATATTATTAATAGATCTAACAATAAAATAAATAAATTCTTTAATATTTTCAATGAAGAAGAAAGCAGATTGATTTACGCGCTTATTTTGGCTGGACATAACAGAATTAATGAAGTAAAAAATAATTGTAATATTCCTATTAAAATCATAGAAAAAACAATAAAAAAATTATTAGACACTGAAATTATTTTAATGGAAGATGGAGTATTAAAAGATAACACTGAGTTTTGGAATCATTCTGTATTTAAAAATAAATATCGGCAATCTGAAAGTAAATCATGTCATAATTCAGTTTATAATACAAACACATTATTACTCATTGCTAATCAATTAAGAGATGATGTTTCTTATACAGAAGATCTTATTTCAGATTTTTGTTCTTTATTTGATGATGACTATGCCCGGCTTAGGCGTGCGCTGGTTGATAATCGCCTTCTCACCCGAAATAACGAGGGGATTTATTTTAAGGTTAAGTAAATAACCTCAGCTTTGTTTAAGAATAGCCATGTCACAAGAGCGTAGATTTAAACTCGGTTTTTTTAGGTTGGAAGGTATAAGCAATTAATCCTGATACGACTTCCAGCAAAAAACCGAGTTGGCTACGGTGCCTTGAATGCTCTATCTGAGAAATATTTTTTAGCTGGTCAACAACCGTTTCTATCAGAAAACGCTTTCTTAACATCAGCTTATCCCAGAGTGATAATGCTTTTGCTTTCATATTGCGACGGCTATTTGTGATTAAGATGAGTCCTTCTGCTTCCAAATCATTACACAGGGCTTGCGATACATAGCCTTTGTCACCATACAAATGCCCCGTTATCCCTTTCACTAACGCTTTGACAGGGCTGCGGTCATCGGTATTTCCTGACATCAACTTAACGGCCAACAGTTCGCCACAATCATTGATAACCAAACGAAGCTTAAAGCCATAAAACCATCCTGTACTTGCTGTGCCATACCTTCAAATACCCGATGCCGGGGAATGCGAAGGTTGTGACAAACCGCAATTTTGGTTGAGTCAATAAAAGCGATCCCGGCTGTCTTAGCCTTGCGAGTGGAATGAAAGGCACATAAGGGAATGAGAGCCCTTCTTTTCAACGTTAACATCCGCGTATAACTGACCAGCTCTGGAACATCTTGATGAAGATATTTTCTAACATGTTGAAGATAAAACGTTTTGAAATCCCGATAGTAGCTCATATGAAATAAAATCAGGATCGTCATCACTTCACTGAGTGAAAGGGAAGCCTGCCGATAACGTTTGAGTAATCCGCTTTCAATTAACTGTTGATGCCAAAGAGGCATAAATTTTTGGCAAAAATCATCGACGCCGCAGTAAAGTTCTTCTAAATTAACCATGCCTGAGGATCTCCACGATAATGTTTTCTTTAACAAAAACTTTGATCGTGCCTCAGGCACTTAGTTCCTTTATTAAGCGAAACTCACGTTATTTACTATTGACAATATGTAAAGATGTGAATATCTTTACCTTTTATATTTAGTAAAGAGGTATTTGTATGCCAATAGTTAGCCAGAAAAGGCAGGTAACGTTACCGCTTGAGCAATGTTCGATTGCCGGCATTCAGCCAGGTGATGAGTATGAGAGTTTCGTCAGCCGAAAAGGCGTCATCTCAATTGTCACAAAGCGCAGAGGGGCCGCGAAGGGGATATTAAAGGGTATCCTAGTCGATCACCAGGTGAGTGAAGAAGAATCACTTGAGAGTGCCATACACAAATGATTGCGGTAGATACAAATGTTGTTCTCAGATATCTTCTGCAAGATGACGCGAACCAGTCTCAAAAGGCCAATGCACTTTTTGAAGGCAAGCAAAAAATCTTGATCACAGATGTGGTCTTAATCGAGATAATTTGGACATTGAGAGGCAAGCGTTACTTGCTACCTAAAGAGGCGCTGATAGAAGTGTTGCACAGGCTCATTGAAGAGCCTAATGTTGTCTTCGAAGATGGTCATGCGCTCTGGTGTGCGTTGGATGACTACATCAATGCCAAACCGATTAAATGCGGCGGCAAGACTAAGCAGGCCGACTTTGCGGATGCATTGATAGTGAATAAGTCTCAGCGGTATGGCATAAAAAACAAAAAATCGGTTTCGCCGCTTTATACATTTGATAAAGCCGCCTTGGAGATCGATGGTACAGAAGAGCCTTAGAGGAAAGGCGTTATGCTGGAGTTAGCTAAAGCCCTTAAAATCCACGCGGTTACGTGGATTTTTATATATTATTCTTGTGATTTTTCCAGCAATTGCACTCGAACATTAATGACTCGTCCATCAGGAATGTCGCATAATTCACCATCATTGTAATAAACGACTTCTCCGTCACTATTAATACTCTTAACACGCCTATTTTGCGCAAATATCGGCGCATCTCTATTTTGACGATGATAACATTCGATGGTTATATCGCCACTGGCTGAATCTACCGATTCACAAACCCAAATCAGGTTTAACCCGTTGCTGTCTGCCGGGACGATAGTACCGCCGTGAATTCCCCATGCCCCATCTTTAGCAAAACCGCTGCAACCACTAATACGATATTTCCCTGTCTCTATTCGCTCGACCGTCACCCCTTCCGCTTCGCAAGTTAACTGGTAAGTTCCGTCTGGGTGAATATCTACTACTGGACTGGAGACTTTAAGGTTGCCATTAGTATCCGGCTTGGCGTTGCTTGTTGACCAGACTTTATACCACGGATTCCATTTATTGATGTTACCGTCACCATTATGCGTTCTATAGTGTAATTCGCTCTTCTGCACATATGAGGAGTGAATCATCAGCTCATAACCCTTAAAGGCCCCATACCCTCCTGAAAATCTCATTCCGGGACCATATACACCTGGACCATTTAACCCTACTGGATAGCCAAAATATGTCGAATTCTGAGGAATATTATCAAAATTATCGATTGTAGAAGCGGTATTATTCCCAACAACAACCGGCTTTGTACTAATCACTTCTAAACCGAGATTTTCCACAAATGCTTTTTTATCAGGAATGTCTGCACCATTTTGATCTTTTGCCAATCGGTTATTAGCATTATCATTTACATCAGAAACTAGCTTCTGTGTTACCGCCAGGGTATTACTGTTACCGATTTTATCCGTAAGCTGAACAACACCTTTTTGTGTTAATGAAGCATTTGGTACTTCGGTCGCAATTTTTTGTTCTAACGCGCCATTTAATTGGGCGGCAAGTTTAACTATATCCCCATCGTCCAAAACATCATTGCCGGAATATGTTGCGATAAAATTAGCCACAACAGATGCTATTGTTGACGACTGACGTAATACCTTATTGAGCAAGTGAACAGTAATATCATCTGGTGGAAATCCAGTCTTTAAATCTGGGCTTTGTTCATATTCTTCTTGACTCACTATATTAGCATTATTACCAATAGAAAAAGCTTTAAAATCATTTTTAGAACTCATACACCCTCCAAAATAAAATAATATTATACCCGTCATCTTTCAAGTTGCCTCTTTGTTGGCTGCACTCACTCACCCCGGTCACATAGTTTGCTATGCTCTCGGGGATTCACTCCCTTGCCGTCGCGATCCATCTTGAAATCCATAGGGTATATTTTAATTTAACCACCGTGAAAATCATTCTCCATAACTCACTTCAATCATAGTCTAACTTAGAAAAACAATAATGGAACATTCTTACAACTTAAATTACCAACTATTTTTATAATTGATAGCAATAAAAATTAAACTCCCTAAAACCAGACATATATTAAAATCATTTCTGCCCAATATATGAAAGTGACTCTTTTCCATCCATTTCATCTCGAAAATATTTATAACAACATTTACTTTCCAAGAATAAATAAAATTAACCATGCAATAAAATGTTTTAACCAAGAAGTTAATATAATTGATCGTAATTTTCACTTGTAATTATTAATTTAAAATAAATATGAAACAAAATAAATCGATAAATAATTAATAATAAAATTCATTATTAGAAAATAAAAAATAAACAGCCGGATAATATAATGTAAGATTATTCAATAAAAACAACCTAAAGCAAAAATTTTATTGCAATGGACTTTACATACTACATTTTTACACTATTATTAAAAGATTAGATATATATTTTTATCTATTGATTAAGATATTCTCGGTTTTCAGGAACATATGCTTATCACATAAATAAACCCTATGTTATTGATATGAAATAAATTATAGTTTCTGAATCTGGAACTCATTTTGAGTAAAGAATGAAAATCAATTAATTATCTAATATACCCTATGGATTTCAAGATGCATCGCGACGGCAAGGGAGTGAATCCCCGAGAGCATAGCAAACTATGTGACCGGGGTGAGCGAGTGCAGCCAACAAAGAGGCAACTTGAAAGATGACGGGTATAAATCCATAAAGGAAAATAGACATGAAAGATATACTCACAAATTCTGATCATAAAATTAAAACTGTCCAAGAGTGGATAGAATACGTTAAACACAGAGGAGAAAGATATTCTAAAACGCAGCCACATTCAGATAATATTTTTACTCATTTCCTAGAAATTGAGGATCTTTCTGATATACAAAGCCCAGCCAGTGTAGCAGCGACAAATAAATACACACTATTCGCCAAAAAATCGGCCACATCAAATAAATACCCAGTCAGTGTCACTGAGGGGCTGCAAACTATCATTAACTTATGTCGAGTGGCCTCAGGTTACGACCCGCAGGAACCAGAAGGTAATGGCAATGCGCAGAAATTCATCGCATTCACAGAAGAAATAGAAAAGGTTCCCTTTCTCTCTTTACTATGGGCAGATACCAATACGATTACCCAACAAAGTCATGACACAGATGTCTTAATCGATTCTTTTGTTGAAGCCTTTCAAGGGTTATCTCCTCAGGATAAAATTACCATTAAGACTTATTTGAAAAAGTTGATTCATACCGCTTTATCATATGCCGATCAAAAGGAAAAAAAATCCAACCTGGTACAATATGCTCTGACTAAAACCCCAAATGGGGTGTCACTCTTACTCTATTCTTCTATATTGATAATAAAGAAAGTAGATAACAAGGGTACTATTAAATTCACCTCTCATTATAATCTTTGCCAGGCAGAATATAATCTCAGCCAGAAAACGTGGGAAATAGTAAAATCTGTATTCGAGAAAGAGGATAAGATAACCATAGAATATTTAATTGATTGTATGACAACCAAAATGAAAGCATAAACTGAAAACTCTCTGTAAGTAGATTAATTGATTTATATCAACAATATTATTACCAATCTGTGCTAAGATTATTCTAATCATAGTTATTTAATAAAATTATTAAATTCAATAAAAATAGAATATAAAAGAATATAACATACGATCAGAATATATAAAAATGAATTATCTTAAAATGTGAATTTTACATCGATAAATTTTAAAAACCGTATTTTAATGCTAATATGGAAATATCACATAAACAACCTTTTATCCGTGAGGAATAAGAGCCTATCCCAATAGGCGTAATTGTTGCAGGCCATTCTTATCAATGAACAGAGAACACGGACAGCGCGGAAAAACCGGAGCGTACACGTAGTACGTGAGGATTTTGAGCACTGCCCAGGTTCGCTCTTTATGGCAAAGAAGGGCAAATAAAATAGCCCTATTGGGATAGGCAGTAAGTTAAATTACATACCCTTAATATTTGATAGTGAAAAATATTCACTTATGGATATACTTAGTTCGCATAAAAATACATTTAACATTTATTAACAAAATTTAAAATAAAAATTACCAAGCTAAAAAAACAGTAATATTAAGTACACGATTATCGATTTATCTCACTGTTAAAAATAGGGTTCAACATTGTTCCCTACTTTCAACAGTACCCTAACATTCAATACCTAACTTAATAAATCTATTAAGGATAAAAATCATGGAAAATATCTTAAATAATCCTGATTATGCAGTCAAAAAAGCCCAAGAATGGATAGAACATATTGAAAAAGGAGGAACAAGATTCCTTAAAGATTGGGAGCGTTCAGGCAATATTACTATGGATTATCCTGATGCCGGAGATTATTCCGATGTACAGAGCCCGGCTAATGGCGCAGCTACAGAGGATTATACACAGCTTGAAAAAAATTCTTCCACATCATCTAGAAATCCACTCAGCATTACCGAAGGCTTACAAACTGTTATTAATATGTGCCGTGCGGTCTCAGGCTATAATCCTTTAGATCCTCAAGGCCAAGGTAATAAAAAGAATTTCTTCTCATTTACCTCAGAATTATCTGGCGTTCCATTCCTTTCTTTACTGTCAACCAGCGTACAAAATGTTATTCAAAAAAGCCATAATGCCGATGTTTTAATCAACTCTTTCCTGGAAAACTTCTTAGGATTATCTAGTCAGGAGAGAGAGCAGATGAAAACCCCACTGAGACAACTGGCTATCGCTGCATTATCCTATGCAGGCAGGAGACAAACTCAATCCAATTTCGTTCAAAGTGTTCTTGCTACATCGCCAAGAGGTGGCGTGTCATTCTTCTTATATTGGTCTGAGTTTTCAATCGTCGCTTACGAAGATGATAAAGGGCTTATCGAATTCAAATCTCATTACTTCCTGCCACAAGCAGAATATAACCTGAGGTACGAATCATGGGTAAATGTAAGGCCAGCATTCGAGAAAGCACAGAAGGTATCATTAGAAGATTGGATTGATAGTATGACCACTCGGAGAAAGCAAGGAAGTAATGTAAGAGCGCTTTGTATAGAATAATGTGGTGAAATAACCCCAAAATGGTGTCTGCAAAAACGTCGTGGACACCATAAGTTTCATTGAACCATCGATAATACAGTAATTATTTTTCGTTGACCCAGTTCTCAACACGAAGGCCAGGAACCCGCTCAAATTCGCGCACATTATTAGTCACGATAATCAGCCCTTGGCTTCTGGCATGCCCCGCTATTTGATTGTCATAAGACCCTATGCGTAAACCGCCCCGTTCAAGCTCTGCGATAATCTGACCGGCATGCACAGCAGCCTTACTGTCGAAATCCAATACCTCCAACCTAGCAACGAATCCCTCAATAATCTTCATATTACTTTCTGGATTTCCCGATTTCTCTGCGCCTTTAATCAGCTCCATCAATGTCACCGTGCTGATACACAACTGATCGTGATGGAGCAGAAAAGCTTCACGCACTCTCTGGGGCTGGTTCTTGATAGTATAGATGCAAATACAGGTATCAAGCATGTATTTCAGCATCAGAATCCCTCTCGCTCTTGTACTGGTGGCTGCTCGCGTTCTGCCATAAAATCGGCCGTAACACTAGGGCCATCAAACCAACTGTCCCAAAACTCACCAGCCGGAGTGATTATGCGAGTATGGCCTACAGCGACAACATCAACCCACTTCACATCTTCCGGAAAAGCGACAGCTTTAGGAAGCCGGACTGCCTGAGAACGATTGCTTTTAAATACCGTTGTTTGAACCATAAAATATTCCTCATATAGGGATATACTTACTGTATATCCATGATAAGCACTAAAAAGAGCGTGTCAACAAGATGTACCCAATTTTTCTTAATTGAACACTCTGAGGGTATTGGCTCTGATCTATATAAATCACTAAACAACTATAGACAGAAACCCGCATCGTTATGCCTTTCCACATTCAGCCAATAAACTATGGCAAATATTGCCTAAAGTCTGCATCGCACGTTCCATTTCCTGATTCCAATCAAAAGAGGCATTCAGACGAAAGGCATGGTTAAACTGTTCACTGGTACAAAACATACTGCCCGGTGCAATACTGATCCCTTCTGCCAATGCCAGTTGATAAAGCCGCTGTGCATTGAACAATGGCTCAAATTCCAACCAGAGAAAATAGCCACCTTTAGGGCGATTCACTTTGACTGAAACAGGCATATAGTCACCAATTGCTCGTAACATCAGTTGCTGACGTTGCTCCAATGTGCGACGAAGGCGACGTAAGTGGTTGTCATATCCCCCCTCAGCAAGATAATCCGCAATTGCCAATTGCGTCGGCATGCTGGCAGAAACGGTACTCATCATTTGTAGCTGTTGGATTTTCTTGGCATGTCTTCCTGCTGCAACCCAACCCACACGGAATCCCGGTGCCAGACATTTAGAAAACGAGGAACAGTGCATAAAGTTGTTTTCACTGTCTAACCCTTTCGCCGGTACAGGCCGTTGCTGATCGAAATAGAGTTCACCATAAACATCATCTTCAATCAGTACCACCTGATTACTGTTCAGGATATTCACCAGCCGTAATTTACTTTCAGCAGACATCGTTCCCCCAAGCGGGTTCTGAAAGTGAGTCATTAACCAACAGGCTTTTATTGGGTATTTCTGAATGACCTCCTCCAGCGCATCCAAATCAATACCGTTTTGTGGATCAGTTTTGATTGCCACCGCTTTCAGACGTAAACGTTCAATAGCCTGTAAAGCACCGTAAAAAGCCGGTGATTCAATCACGACCCAATCCCCCAGCTCAGTCACCGACTGTAAACTGAAACTCAGTGATTCCATCGCACCAGCGGTAATGACAATTTCATCAGGAGAGACATGAATACCGTGCATTGCATAACGGCGCGATATATTACGGCGTAACTTATCATTACCCGGCGGTAAATTGGCTAAAGCGCTATGCGGTGCTATTCGCCTGGCAGCGGCCGCTAACGCTTTGGAAAGTTTAGGTTGAATCAATAAGGATGGGTCTGGAAATGCTGAACCAAACGGAATAATCGCAGGATCTTTGCACGCCTGTAATACATCAAAAATAGAAGCGCTTATTTCTACGCTTTCACTTAAATGTAATCGCTTTCCTCCTTTTGCTGCGGCAAAGGGCTGCAAACGTTTGGCGACGTAATAACCCGATTGAGGGCGGGAAATGATCCATCCTTGACTCTCTAATAATTGATACGATTGAACAACAGTCATCAAACTCAAACCCGATAATTTCACTGATTCCCTCAGTGAAGGTAATCTATCTCCCACCAGCCAGGTACCATCTTCAATATGTTGGAGAATTTGCCTGGCAAATTGTTCATAACGTTTCATCAATTCAGATCTCCCCGCAACTGTTATAGTCAATATACAAAAAACTGTCACTATTATAGTCATTTTTTTCATGCTTTACTTGTCCGCATACATTTCCTGCCTTTATTTAAATTAAAAATAAGAGGTCACTATGTTTGGTTTAAGTGCCCTGGAACTGGCCAGAATTCAGTTCGCGTTTACCGTCTCCTTTCACATTATCTTTCCGGCGATTACCATCGGGCTGGCAAGTTTTTTAGCCGTACTAGAAGGGTTATGGCTGAAAACGCGTAATGTTGATTACAAAGTGCTATATCATTTCTGGTCGAAAATTTTTGCTGTTAACTTCGGTATGGGCGTGGTTTCCGGTCTGGTTATGGCTTACCAGTTCGGCACTAACTGGAGTTTTTTCTCTGATTTTGCCGGTTCGATCACGGGTCCATTACTGACTTACGAAGTACTGACCGCATTCTTTCTTGAAGCGGGCTTTCTCGGCGTTATGTTATTTGGCTGGGATCGTGTAGGTGAAAAATTACATTTCTTCGCCACCTTTATGGTTGCGCTAGGTACTCTGATATCCACTTTTTGGATACTGGCTTCCAATAGCTGGATGCAAACCCCGCAAGGTCACGAAATTGTCAATAATCAGGTCGTCCCCGTCGACTGGCTGGCAGTGATATTTAATCCCTCCTTTCCCTATCGTCTGGCTCATATGTCTACTGCGGCCTTCCTCGCCTCAGCATTCTTTATTGCAGCTTCAGCGGCATGGCATTTATTAAAAGGCAATGACTCGGCAGCAATGAAAAAAATGCTATCCATGTCGATGTGGATGATCTTGATTATTGCGCCTTTGCAGGCATTGATTGGTGATGCTCACGGTCTCAACACCCTCAAACATCAACCCGCTAAAGTCGCGGCAATGGAAGGCCACTGGGAAAATCTTCCCGGTGAAGCAACGCCGCTGATCCTGTTTGGTATCCCGGATATGGAGCGGGAAGAGACGCGTTATGCCGTCGAAATTCCTTATCTCGCCAGTCTAATTTTAACTCACAGTATAGATAAGCAGGTTCCAGCGCTTAAGGAATTTCCACCGGAAGACAGACCCAATGCGCTTATGGTTTTCTGGTCATTTAGAGTGATGGTCGGCCTCGGTGTGTTGATGATAGTTGCCGGCTTTTGGGGGCTTTGGCTGCGCTATAAGAGACGACTTTATCAGTCAAAAAGCTTCCTGCGCTTTATATTCTTGATGGCACCTTCCGGCCTGATCGCCATTCTTGCCGGCTGGTTTACCACAGAAATAGGCCGTCAACCGTGGGTAGTTTATGGCCTGTTGCGCACCAAAGATGCCGTATCCGCACACGGTGAAATACATATGAGCATCAGTTTGTTGCTTTTTATCGCGGTTTACAGCTCGGTATTCGGTGTGGGTTACGCCTATATGATGAAACTTATCCGCAAAGGTCCCAAAAAGGAGCTAAAAAATGGGTATTGATCTGCCGTTAATCTGGTTCATTATCATTGTATTCAGCATCATGATGTACATTGTCATGGATGGTTTTGATCTTGGGATTGGGCTGCTCTATCCCACGGTTAAAAGCGATAAGGAGCGTGATTTAATGATGAACAGTGTGGCGCCGGTATGGGATGGTAACGAAACCTGGTTAGTGCTTGGCGGCGCAGGTTTATTCGGTGCTTTTCCTTTGGCTTATGCCGTTATCCTTGATGCATTAACGATCCCCCTGACATTAATGTTATTTGGTCTGATCTTCCGTGGTGTCGCCTTTGAATTTCGTTTCAAATGCGCGCCCGAGCATCGTCATATCTGGGACAAAGCTTTTATCGGCGGCTCTGTGATGGCGACGTTTGCTCAGGGCGTGGTGGTGGGCGCCTTTATTCAAGGGTTCCCGGTGGAAAACCGAACTTACACCGGCGGCTATTTTGATTGGTTCTCACCCTTCCCCCTATTTTGTGGTTTTGGCCTGATAATTGCTTACGCAGTGTTAGGCTGTGGCTGGCTAATTATGAAAACCGAAGGTCACCTACAACAAGAGATGTACCGAGTCGCCCGTCCGCTCACTTTTCTGATGCTGACAGTTATCGCCATTATCAGTTTATGGACACCATTCATTCATCCGGCAATAACTGAACGTTGGTTCAGCTTACCTAACCTGTTGTTCTTCCTTCCCGTGCCACTGTTAGTGGTCTGGTCTGGCTGGAAACTACTGCATTCCATCAAACGTAAAGCTCATTACACACCGTTTCTGGTAGCACTATTGTTAGTTTTCCTTGGCTACAGTGGGTTAGGTATCAGTATCTGGCCTAACTTGATCCCACCGACCATTAGCTACGAAACTGCGGCAGCACCGCAACAAAGTTTAGGTTTTATGCTGGTCGGCGCCCTACTTATCATTCCAGTGATCCTGGTTTACACCTATTGGAGCTACTACGTTTTTCGGGGGAAAGTTAACCATGAACAAGGCTACCACTAATCAAAACACCCCACGCCCTTCTGTATGGAAACGGATAGGCTGGATGGCAATGATCTGGTTATGCAGTGTGATGGCTCTTTTTGCTGTTTCCACGCTATTTCGTCTTCTGATGACAGCAGCAGGTATGAAATTGAAGTAATTATTAACACTATTTAACAAATTGAGCTAAAGTTTTCATCAGTATTGCAGAACGGAATCTTAACCTGATGAAAACAAGTTCAAATAACACCATCTTCAAAAACCAAAAACTGTTTGTAATCAACTCTGTTATAAATTTATTTTTACTTTTTATACTGTTGTTGATTAATAAACCGTCGATTCCAGATTTAATTTTACCGTTATTGATAATGTTGAGTATTACAAATGTCTACTTTCTGATAAAAGTGGTACATAACTCTGCTCCTGTCAAAGAATGGCAACATGCAAGATACAAAGCAGAAATTAACGCACTGAAACAAAAAAATGGCTATTTGGATTTCCTCTGTCAAAGCCATTTCAAACTACAAAATTGTAAACTGCTACCTGAAAAGCTTCAGGAGATTTTTTCTCACCTCAATCGCCTAATCCCTTTCTGTGAAGCCAAAATCATCTTTTATCCATCACAACAAGAATATTTCTTTCGCAATCCCCACCAATGTCCCTACTTTGATATGCCGCTGATTATGAGATGGAATCTAGATGATAACATTGATAGCTATGGGATACTCTGGATAAAAACACACAGAAATAGTGATCTCACTCCTGATGAAAAAAAACTGGTCCAGGATATAGTGACTTTAATGACAAATAAACTATTACGGGAAAATCAGATCCAATGCCAACACCAGAGTATGTTGGCCGCGGAGAGAGCCGCTATTTCTCGTGAACTCCACGATTCCATTGCCCAATCCCTCTCTTTCCTTAAGATTCAAGTTAATTGCCTATATATCGGCAGTGATAATTTACCCAAGCAAAGTTTAACCTCGCTGAATATGATTAAAGATGAGTTGAATATTGCTTATCGTCAGCTCAGAGAATTACTGGCAACTTTCAGGAACGAACAACCTCAATGTAATCTACAAGAATCTTTACAGACCTTGATTAATGAATTTAACCACCGTCTAGGCTTCAATATTGAATTCAATTACCGCCTGACACATCAACACATTCCTGACAGTTATAGCAAGCATTTGATACAAATCATTAGGGAATGTCTGAACAACTGTTATAAGCATGCCGATGCCAATTGGATCAGTATCCATATTTATCCTGTCGATGAAAAAATCATTACAGTTGTCAGTGACAATGGTCGAGGCATTAATTTGAATTCCGCTAATAAAAACAAATTTGGGCTGGCTATTATGCAAGACAGAGTTTCTATCCTAGGTGGGCAATTACAGATAAAAAACCGTAAACATGGTGGTACAGAAGTAGAAATTCAATTTTCAGTGGATTGAAAAAGGCAGATAAATCCCATTATTGACGGCAACGCAATTTGTTGAATGATAATAATTAGCATTTGCGTTAATTACTGTTACACTAACATTGGCTTTATCAGATAATAACCTTCGGTAAGTTTTCCAGAGGAATTTTACGTGACCAATAGAACAATTGAAGAAAAAAACATTTACCGGCCTGCACCACCTAGACTTGTTCAGGTAAAAAACATTTTCGACGTGACACCTAATATGCGCAGCATGACTTTCACCAGTGAATGTCTGGATAGTTATCCCACTGAATGTGAAGGCGGACACTTAAAGATATTCTTACCGCTTCCGGGGCAGACCAAACCGGTGTTACCGACTTTATCTCCAGAAGGCCCAATATGGCCGCCGAGTGAACTGCGCCCAATAACGCGCACTTACTCGGTTCGGGCTATTCGTACCGAACAAAAAGAGATCGATATTGAATTTGCACTACACCACCATGGCGGCCCGGCAGTGGAATTTGCTTATAGAGCCCAAATTGGTGACTGGATCGGTATCACTAACCCCGGTGGCCCAGATCCATTACTGCCAAAAGTCAGCCACTACTATATGGCCGGCGACCCAAGCTCCCTGCCTGCTATTGCGGCGCTATTGGAAACAGTAAAACCAGATGCGACCGGGCAAGTCATTATGCGTATCGAAAGTGAGCAAGATATTCAGGAATTAAAAAAACCGGCAGGAATAGCCATTCACTGGATCACTGGTGATGTTGAAATAACTGACAAAATCATATCTGAATTCAAATCCTGGTCATTACCAACAGAAGATGTCACTTTCTGGCTTGCCGGTGAAGATAAGCTGGTAAAAGAGCTTCGTCGCTATATTCGCCGAGAAAAAGGCTATGAACGCCACCAGCTATATGCCATTCCTTATTGGAGGCATGGCTTTGATGAGGAAGGTTATCATGCCTTGCGTCATGAAGTGATGGATAGCGACGATTAAGAACCTTATTTAATCCCCCCTCACTTACTGCAATCAGAAAGTGAGGGGATCAGCGATACGGATATTATCAGCAACATCACTTTAAACGAGGTTTTTAAAATCGAAGAAATGCGATTGACGATAACTCAATCCCTATTGAGTTTGTAACACTTTCTTACAAATCTATTTTTTCATAGATTTAAAAAATGAAAATTTTCTCTTGCTATTTACTGATGATTTAATAATCATAACTTGAGTTCCATCATATGGACAGTATGAAGGAAATTACAACTCCTGTTCCCTTTATTCAAAGGGATTAATTGATGGGAATACAATTCTGTCTTCCTGTCGTTCAACTCACTATTACTCACGGCATAAGCGGTGTTTCTTATCTATGGTAATAGGATTTTTACTATCTTGTTTCTTTAGTGACGCAATCAATCACGGCTATTCCTGGCGGGATACTTATTCTGATGAAAGTGATTGATAGCCGGGCGGGGAAATAACGTTAAAAGAAGGAAGTAAAACTAATGGCTATATCAGATCCACGCTTATGCTTTGATTGTAAACGGTTTCTGAAAAACTGGGTGGAATTTCAGTTAGTGGATGAACAGGGAAAGCCGCTGGTCAACATGCCTTATCGCCTGATCAGTCACGGAACCCCAGGTTATGTGCGCCAAGGGAAAACAGATGGTTTTGGTGTGCTCAGAGAAGAGGAGCTGTTGCCTCATCCGGTGACGCTATATATTAATGCTCAGCCGCTAGCCGATGAGATGGAACAGCGTCCGTTGCGGGAAAAACGGGGAGAGGAATTTTCAGTGGTGAAGCCAAAAGCAGAAGCCGAAGGCTATCAATATCGCTATGTGACTATCGGGCAGATTAGTGATGGGTTGCCGGTATTTGAGGATTGGAAAGACCCTAAAGACATTCCGCCACCCTATCATTTCCCGGACCCGGAACCAAAAGGCTATCGGGTTCATCCGTTAAATCGTCGTTATGTTCTGGAGGTGTGTCCTTTCCGGGCCTGGGTTTTACTGCTACATCATCAGAAGGAGTATTCCATTGTTAATGCCTATAACCAGTGTTTGATGAGCGTGCTGGCCTATGCCGATGGGGATGTCAATGTAGCAGGCTCTGTGAAACACTTTTTTAACCGGCAAATGGTGGATGTTTCAAAATTGCCCTATAAAGTGGAAACATTGTCAGCAACACCTGTAGTTTACGATGTGCCGTTTAGTGAACGTTATACCCGGGTGGAATTTATTGATTCACAAGCGGGGAACAACAAACAGGGTGATACCAAACTGTTTTATGCTGCCAGTCAGAAAGATGTGATTGTTAGTTGGCGAGGAACGGCTAATCTGGATAATTACCTGACTGATGCCACTTTCCAGCCATTGTCTTTAAGTTGCGATGATGACAAATCTCTGTGTAGTGGGTTTATCTACAGTGGTAAAGTGCACAAAGGGTTCTGGGATGCATTTAATTTGGTTGGAGAGTTAATAGTCCCTAGTGATAAAAAGAAAGAAGTATTCAGTGATATCTTGGATTTGGCTAAAAAAGGGAAGTTATTTATTTGTGGCCACAGTCTGGGAGGGGCGCTGGCATTATTGCATAGCGCACAACTGAAAGAACACAATCCTTGTCTTTACAGTTATGGAATGCCGAGAACATTAACTCGCAGTGCAGTAGAGGAATTGTCTTCTATTATCCACTATCGCCATGTTAATGAAGATGATGTAATCCCTTCTGTGCCATTTGAGCAGGATATGGATAATGTTTTTTTCAATTATTGGGCACCAGCGGGGTATGACTGGGCGGTTATGAAGTTGTTGTCGCCGTCACCGATTATTCAGGCAATTAAACAGGCGACAGCCAATAAAGAAATCTATTTGCATCATGGTAAAGTGGTTCATTTCTTTCAAGCCAACAGTTGCCCGGAATGGCTGATTTCCGCCCGGAATGCCTCCCTGATAGCCGGTGTTGCTGAAAAAATATTGGATAACACCACAAAACTCTACTTAATTCCTGAGTTAAATCAGGAAACAGAAAAGGATTTTTCTCTGGCCGGTGAGCGGCAAAATGCGTTGTTTAATCAGCTCAGTCAACAAGAAAAAGACAAACTGTTTGTTGAAAACAGAAGTGCTGATTTAAAAGGCGGATTCGGTTTCTCTAATCATAGCTCGTATAAATATGCGGGTTATATTGACAAGCGCCTCAGAGAGTTATGTGAACCGGATAAGATTACGGTCTATCAGGACAGTCAGCGTCAATTTAAGGCGAAAATGGACAGTTATAAGATGCTTATCCCTGACAATGTTTACTACCGAAATCTCTATTTTCTGGATATGGATAAGCAGTTAATAAAATCACTGACGGTCAGCCAGCAGGAAGAACAAGAGGAACTGGCCTTACAGCATTACTGTGATAAACAGGAACTGTCCGTATGAAAATATTGAAGATAACGCTGTCCTTATTATTTCTCTATTTTATTTACTGGGCGTTTGGTGACACCTTTTTTAACTGGCTGCTTCCCTTTTCATCTGCCGGAAAAGGGCAGTTGATTACGGTAGAAGGAGTGGCTCCGAAGCACACTGAGCCATATGTAGCAGCTATATATAAGTCAAAAGATTGCTTAAAATATCAATTTGATGCGGGTATGTCGCCTTTTAAAGTACCGACTTATCATAGCCTAGGTTTGGATGTAAAAGCTGATGCGAAAACTGGTTACTTTCAGGCAAAATTGCCTTTTAGTGGTGGAGGTTGGTGTAAATGGAAGATTGATAGAGCCTTTGTATCAGTGAGTTATACCGATGTCAGTCATTTGGTAAAAGATGCTGTTCCGTACGAGGGAACAGGATTAACTGCATTTATCAACGACGCGACTCAAACAAATATTAGCGAAATTGCAGCATTGAATACTATAGATTTCAGCCCGGTTATTTACCCTGTATTAAAAGTGGTTGATGGGCGTCCAAATAGAATTTTCTTGCAGGGCGTGGTGGATACGTATCCTTTTAGGTTGAAATTAACTCCAGGAGCGGAATGGAAAATTACCTATAAACCTAAATTAGATGAAACCAAAATGCCTAAAATTATTATCCCACCAGGTAAAGAACCTTCAAGAGTTGAATATCCTGATGGCAGAATTGATTTAAACAGAGACTCTATTGATTACTGGAAAATAAAGTAGAAGTAGTGCCATTCAGGTTATATCACCAGTTTATCTATACCCGTCATCTTTCAAGTTGCCCCTTTGTTGGCTGCACTCGCTCACCCCGGTCACATAGTTACCTATGCTCCCGGGGATTCACTCCCTTGCCGTCGCGATGCATCTTGAAATCCATAGGGTATATATCCAAAATTAAACAGTAAAGGTAAAGGATTTAAAATAGGCGGAATAATCAAGGATCACGCCGTGAGGCGCTCTTGCAAAAGCCCCCACGGCATATTTCCATCAGTTATTTACAATAAGCTAATAACGTTTTCTGGCACAGTTGAGAACGAACACAATCCTCTTGATTAAAATGGATAACACTGACGATTTCATCATCTGAAAATCTTTCCAGTGCATCACGCAATCCTGATACGACTCCAACCGGCAAATCGCATTGACTTATATCACCATTTACAATCACAGTAACATTTTCCCCAAGCCGGGTCAGAAACATTTTCATTTGATTGATCGTCACATTCTGGGCTTCATCCAAGATCACAAATGCATTTTCAAATGTTCTGCCCCGCATATAGGCAAAAGGCGCAATTTCTACTTTGCCAATTTCAGGCCGCAAGCAATATTGCAGAAACGATGCACCCATGCGTTTTAATAAAACGTCATAAACCGGTCGGAAATAGGGTGCAAATTTTTCAGCCATATCTCCGGGCAAAAAACCGAGATCTTCATCCACCTGTAATACAGGACGGGTGACGATGATCCTATCAATTTCCTTATTAATCAACGCATCCGCAGCCATTGCCGTACTGATAAACGTTTTACCGCAACCCGCCTCCCCACTGGCAATAATCAGTTTTTTATAATTTATTGCACGCATATAACGCCGTTGCGTTTCAGTCCGTGGCAAAATTTCCGAAGTATCCCGCTTATCACGTGCCATACCAATGACTTCTACGCCACCGAGTTGTACCAGAGAAGTCACATTATCATCCTGATAACATTGATGATGACGCAAATCCCTTTTCATCATCCGTTTTGCTTCTCGACGTGATTTAATCACTGCTTTCTGTCTACTCATAGCAGTATCACCTTATCGTTGTTTTCACCCATCCGGTGTCATATCACCGATACAATAACTACGTTATTTAATGACGCTGAGCTTCCCACAGGTTCGCATATTATCGGAATATCAATCATTAATGTTACTCACCATTATTTCTATTTAGTGAAAAATAACGAATCATTATGACAGTATAATGACAATCTCTCCGTTATGACAAACACGCCAGGGACGCTCAATTAAAAATAATCGACAGTATCGTTTATTTAGTTTTGCGAGAAATTTAATTCATTGAATAATATGACTTAAATATAAGCTAATGACTTAACACCACTAATTACTTAACATCATAGTAGCCATTATTGATTTGACTACTATGGTATTGATACATTCCGTTACCATCCGGCAAAGAAGTCACTATCTGCAAGCACTTTTCTTCAACGGATGGCAATAATATTATTATTGATGACAACAGAGCAAATAGTTAATTATCTGTTTTATTAAGTACCCTTACAGTTTCCAGCCAATCGAAAACCCGCATTTTTTGCTTCAGTTTCTGTTTTAAAATAGACCGCGTTCTTCTCCTGAATCATCTTATAACCTGAACAATGAGAAAAATGATAGATTTTGCTATTGTTATTCCCTTTAATTAATCCTGTAGAGGATGCATCAGATAACACCCGTTGTCTCTGGGTATCTGTTTGACTATTTCTCTGCCCTTTTCTCTGCTCGCTTTTTGGAATGCCAGCGGCGGAGTTTTTATGCCACAATTGCCATTTCTGTTCACCGGTAACAAAAGGGTTATGATGCCCCATAATACCGGCAATTCGATTATCTCTCTCCTGCTCCCATTTACTCGGTGGATATTGACGATCCCAAGCGATAAATAATTGCTGTTGTTGGCGGGACATGGAAAGATTGTAACGATCGTGCATATAAAAATTGATCCGAGCGACCTGCCCTTTTACTTCATCTCTCGGTTCGAACGTTCGAGATTTAAAATCGACTTTACTGGTACAACGACCATAACTATTCGGCATATTTTTCGGTAACATTCCATAACTGAAATTACTACGATCGCCATTAACCTCACCAATTGATGGGGCCAAATTATGCATATCAGATTCCATTGCCCTGAAAACAGGATCGGAAGAGACACAATTCTTCCTCCCACCATTTCGCCAACATTGCCGCTGATGACCAAAAACCCAGGCAGGAACAATATGTTCCCATTCAATTCGTTCAGCACGATTCTGTTGTGACCTGACTTGATAACCACACGAAGAAAGGATTGTGCGTCCACCGCTCTTACCTGTCCATTGCCAATGACAACCACAATAAAGTGTCCCGGTCTCTGACTTAAATTGATCATGATAAATGCGTTTACGCAATTCAACTTTAGCTTGTTCAAAGGCAACCGGTGCGGCAAAAGAAGATAAAGGAGCAATTAAACTGAAACACCCAATGTGAATTGCCCAAAAAATAACTTTACGTTTCAATGATAACCCCTACTTATATAAAAATATCATTCTGATTTTAACCTTTTATATTGCCTCATAATCGACCTATAAGACAAACATTGTTTCTTTGCATTTCTTCTTAGCAGCTCTTTTAAAAAGAAAGACTATTCAATAGACAGGTTGGGATATCACAAGATAGTGGTTATCCTATTATAGCGGAATGATTAATTGGGTATTATGAAATCAACATATGAACTATATGCTTTAAAAACGAGCGGTTATATCACTCACCATTAATATGAAAAAATAGAGAATGATGCTCAATGTCAACATCCTAATATTGAAGCGCCAAAAAGCCTAAATAAGATACAGGGCCGATATACGGCCCCGTCTTACTACAATCTACAATTTATGACCAAAAGCGCTGCTACTCGCCATTTCTTTCTGTAACTTCTTTCGATTCAAGTTCCAGAGTGAATCTTCTGGCATTTGGACCCTAATATCTAAACGGCAAGAATCGGGAATATCACAGGGTTCCCCATCTTGATAGAATATCTTGTTGCCATTGTCATCAATAGATTTGAGCCGCCAATTTTGAAATCTCTCCGGTAAATGTGCGTGTTGGCGATGGAAAGTCTCAATAATAATAGAGCCGTCAGGTTGAACGTGATCATCAACAAAAATCAGTTCAAGATTATTGTTGTCGCGGGGAACGGAAATACCCCCATTAACACCCCAACCACCATCAGCGTTATAGCCCAGGATATTTGATATACGATATATACCGGTCCCCTGTTTTATCACTTCTGCACCTTCGGATTCGTCATTAGTCGAGAATGTGCCATCAGGGTAAATTTCTATTATCGGAGAGGCTTTCTTGAGGTATCCGTTGGTGTCTGGTTTAGCGTTCTTATCGTCCCAAAACTTACGGGTAGCTTGTCTGTTGCTATCGCTATTTATGCTATCTGTACGATATGTATTGCCTTCATGCTCGAAAACCAGCCTATGGCTCCATACACCATACACGCCTTCACTTGATAAGCCATTTACATTACTAAATCTTAACTGAACGCCATACCCACCAAGTGGCAATCCATATTTAGTGACGAATGGCGCGTTGGGTCCATATCCGGCACAACCATCGTATAAATTTTCCAATCCATCCAAACGAGCAAAACCCATTGAAAGCATTGCATTATTAGTTGATACCGCACCCACATCCGCCGCAGTCAGATTGATATCCCCAGTCAACGCCTTACCGTTTATTTTCCGGCTATCAGGTACTCTAGTATTAATATTTCCAAGTAATGAATTAACTATTTCCTTAATCAACTGTTGCGTCACTGCCAATGTATCACTATCACCCATCACATCGGTAAGTTGCACAATACCTTTTTGTGTTAATGAAGCATTGGGAATTCCTGTTATCGCTTTCTGTTCTAAAGCTTTATTTAACTGTGCAGTGAGTTTAGTGACATTACCATCATCTAAAACATCCTCACCAGTTTGTGTCGCAATAAAATCAGCTACAACCGATGTTATTGTTGATGTTTGACGAAATATCTTATTTAATATGTAATTATCAATATACTGCCTGTCTGGAAACCCACGCGGCAAATTCGGATCTGTTTCATAGTTTTGTTGACTGGGCACATTAGCGTTACTATCAATAGCAAAAGCTTTAAAATCATTTTTACTCATATACCTTCCCCAAATTAAATAATGTTCATTTACAGTCAATAAATCGAATTATTAAAAATAATTCTCCATAATTCACATCAGTTATAGTCTAATTATAAAAAATAATAAAAATATCCTTACTGACCGCCCTCCACTTTTAGCAAAAATACATTTAAAATCGATAACCAAATAAATTTCACAGACCAGAGTTCATTTTTATATGGACTTTCATACAAATTTTCCAATCAAAGCACTGATTAAAAACCAGTGCTTCGTTAATATTTAAGAATTATAAAACTTTAATGGTATTATTCTTGCGGCTTTTCAGGCCAATTAATATCTGGTGCCGATGAAACATCAACCCGACGCAGTAATACCAAATACTTTTTCCAATCTAGCAATAAAGTTTTTTCCGCTTCTGAGGCCATTTCAGTTTCAACCGCATATTGCAATACCGTGATGGCTTCATCAGCTTGCCGACGAAAAATAGCACGCTGTTGTTCTGCCTGTTCAATTTGACTGATTTTTTGAGCTTCAAAGTCCGTTACCCATTTTTCACCATCCCATTGATCAAAATCGGTGGACGGTTGTTCAAATGTTAATGTTTCTGGTAATTCACCCAGCGCAGCCACTTCTTCCTGTGCACCCACTTGCGTGTTGTAAGCTATTTTTCCACGGTGGTCAGGAACAATTTCCCAATAACTCCCGTCCTCACTGCGACGCACAGCCATATCATCAGAATCTGGCAAATCTGGCGCGTCTAAATAAGAATGCGCTGACAAACCGACGCCTTCCGCAACATATTCGAAATCACTACCAGAGAATTCTCTCGAATAGGGATTGGCATGATAAACTTTTATCCAGCCAGCTTGAGTCGCTAATCCATCTTCACCTAATACAGCGGTTTCTGAATTTAAGATATTTTCTTGTGTCATTATTATTCTGCCTTTACGATATTATTCTGCTTTTACGATATAGTTAAATGCGATATTGCGGGGGCGGGTTTCATGACCGCTTGTATTGTTAGCAATTGATGTAACAGTGGCACTATCAAGTACATCACGCCCCAGAGGGAACTGGTATCTATCTACAGGACCTTGATAACTAGAAAGAAATTGCCCATCAGGGAGTCCTTTCGTAAGTTGTATTCTTTTTGTGTTGTCAGTCTGTGCGCTTAAAATAACACGGCCACCATCAACACCACGACCATCATCCCAACCACGAATAAACTCGCCTCTTAAATCAGGTAATCTACCGTCAGGATAAGCTTCTGCTAACTTCGAATACTGTGATCTACTAAAAGCGGAACCATTACAAGTAAAATAACCGGAAGGTGGATGGGGTAACGGCCACGGAATAGGAGAACCAACAGGGATACCGGAAATATTTGAAGCTTTTTGCTCTAAAGCTTTATCTAAAGCGCTATTAAATAGCACGGTCAGTTTAGCTATATCACCATCATCCAGTATATCTTCACCAGATTGTGTCGCAATAAAATTAGCCACAACAGACGATATTGTTGAGGATTGGCGTAATACCTTATTTAATACATGAGTAGAAACATTCTCAGGTGGAAACCCCGTCTTTAAATTCTGGCTTTCTTCATATTTTTCTTGACTCACTACATTAGCATTCTCACTAATAGAAAAGGCTTTAAAATCATTTCTTTGGCTCATATACTCCTCTTAAATTCAATAATATCATTCAGTAATAAATATATTAAATAGTCGTACAGATAGCCTATCTCAATTGGCGATGATTATAGTCTAGTTCAGGAAAGGAATAATGAAATTTATTTTATAACTTATAGGGTTAATTATTTTTGTATAATTGGCAGTAATAATCATCCAACACATTGCAATAAATCTTCATGATAATATTTCCTACCTTTATTAAAACAAATGAAAAAATAATAGTGACAAAAAGTTCTTTCATTGAAAAGTAAAAAGACCACACTACAGCGTGGCCTTAAGCAAGGTAACTCACCAGTAAAAATCATTGTTTTTCAGCAAATAATAACCTGTAAATTCCCCCTCCAACAATCCCACCAATAATTGGCATCACCCAGAAAAACCATAACTGCTCTAAAGCCCAGGTATTCTGGAATATCGCAACAGCCGTGCTTCGTGCCGGATTGACTGACGTGTTAGTAATAGGAATGCTAATCAAATTAATTGAAACCAGCGCCAAACCTATTGCTAATGGCGCAAAGCCCGGAGGTGCTCGTCTATCTGTCGCACCAATAATAACAATTAAGAAAATAGCCGTTAAAACAATTTCAGCCACAATAGCCGATTGAAGCGAGAATCCACCTGGTGAATGTTCACCAAAACCATTTGCTGCAAAACCACTCGTGGTCGCATCAAAACCCGCCTGCCCACTGGCAATAACATATAATACCGCGCCAGCAAGAATACCACCTATAACTTGAGAAATAATATAAGGAATAACCTCCACTGCCCTGAAACGACCACCAGCCCAAAGACCAATTGTTACAGCGGGATTAAAATGCCCGCCAGAAATATGCCCAACAGCATATATCATCGTCAATACTGTTAAGCCAAATGCCAAAGATACACCGACAAAACCAATCCCTAATTCAGGAAATGCCGCAGCGAATACAACACTACCACATCCCCCAAAAACCAGAACAAAAGTTCCAAGTAATTCAGCCGCCAATTTTCTTAACATGTTTTGTCCTCATCCAGTTATCAAAACGAGTCACCTTGCTGAAATTAACTATAGCCAATAAATTAAAATCATGCTTATTTTTACTATAACCGCATAAGTTGCTGATTCTTGTGGCATCTTTGCCTGATATTCACTTTAATCAGGGATTTTATGCAACATCTATCCTGTGCAGATCAACTTTTTGGTAAAAAATGGATAGCTTAAAATCAATTATCACCAAAATAAGTTCAATATTCTGTTGTGACTGCTCCCCGCCGTCGCGATGCATCTTGAAATCCATAGGGTATAAGTCATTCATCTGACTACCAAAACTGAAATATTTGCATATCCAACAATCCCTGAAGCGTTTGAACCCAATAAATGGGTGGAAATATTAGGCCGCCGGGAACCAATAACAATTAAATCTGCTTTAATCTCATCTGCTGTCGATAATACTTTATCCCTCGGTGACCCAAAGGCTACGGAGAAAGAGACTCGCTCTTTTGGCAAGTCTATTTTCTCAGCCACTTTTGCCAATTCCTCTTCTGATCTTGCAATAGATTTCTTGGCAAAAGAGTTGAGCAAGTCATAATGGTCACTATAACTAATTGAAAATCTTGATATGTCAGGAACGGCATGGAAAAGATGTATATTAGCATCAGATAACTTCGCTAAATACTCTGCATGTGCAATCGCTTTATCGGTCAACTCATCTTCTGAAATATCCACTGGCACTAAAATCGTTTTGTACATACGTACTCCTATATTTATATACCAAACCTAACTACTTCATAGGGTATATACCCGTCATCTTTCAAGTTGCCTCTTTGTTGGCTGCACTCGCTCACCCCGGTCACATCGTTATCTATGCTCCCGGGGATTCACTCCCTTGCCGCCGCGATGCATCTTGAAATCCATAGGGTATAAACTATTACATTATTTGTTGTGAGTTGTTTAACTAAATCAAATAAATTACCGTATAGCTCTATTTTCAATCACTCAGAATTAAGATGCCACTTATGTAATATTCGATGAATGAAAGGTGTGACAACAAGCCCCAAAGTAATAAAGAACACACTTTCCAAAAATACCCCATATATGGCAATAAAATATTTACCGGGTAAACTAATAGGGACGGGATCTAAACCCTGCGATCCCAGCATAGATAAAGCATTAAGCAAAGATTCAGAAAATGTATGCCCCTCTATCAGGTAAAACCCCAGGACACCCGGAATTATTCCAATAAAGAAAAACGTTGCAGCAATAAGGTAAAAACGCACCACCCGCCATAAAAAATGGTCCAAACGAATCAGTTTATCAGTAAATTTTTCCACAATTATTGCATCCTCAACAATTCTACGAAATCTTATGCAATCTCAATGAAAATGAAATCAGAGCAAATTTAATAAAAATAGTGCAACACAGCGTTAGCTAAGACATATATAGCAAGCCATCCGAAGATGGCTAATCAATCTCTCTCATTACGTTTTAACCACCTTACCTGATAACCAAAACAGATGTTGTCGAATATTTGACAACACCTGATGCATTAGATCCTAATAAGTGCGTTGTAATATTGGGCCTTCTAGAGCCAATAACGATAAGATCAGCATTAATTTCTGTCGCTGCTGCTGTTATTTCATCTCTTGGCGACCCAAATGCAATGGAATAGGATAACCTGTCAGCAGGAAAATCGATGGTATCAAGCAGCGTTTTCAAATCATCTTCGGCTTTAATTGTCGCTTTATCCTTAATTTCATCATATCCCAACGAATATGCGTTAACAATCGCGGATGAAATTGGCAGTACATGAAGAATATGGAGCTTCGCACCTGTTTCTTTTGCTAAAGACAGTGCATGCTTAACCGCTTTACTCGTTAGTTCATCTTCTGAAATATCTACCGGTACTAAAATAGTTTTGTACATACGCACGCTCCTATATTTACATACCAAACCAGACTACTACATTTAGTATACGCTATATCCTGTTAATTACTATGAGCTATTTTCCTCTTCCCACACCTTTATCTATAACCAGACAATTAATATCATTTTTAATTTATTTACCTTACACCTTTAGTTTCATATAGTTATGATCATTAAATAGGTAGCAAAAGTGGGATATGTACAGGGGCAATAACATTAACCCCTGAGACCCTACCTCACTGCCGATATAACACTTTTATTTGCTGAACGGTATTTTCAAATATCTTAGCCTGTTTTTCATCGCCCATTTCTGCAATAACATGTTCCAAATTCAGTACAACTTTCCCTGCATGAGCTTGCCCCATAGTTTTAAGCATAGAAGCCAACAGAACTTTCAAACATGTCACCTCTGTTGCCAAGGTTTCAGTATCAGATGAAGGAATTAAATCGATTTTATTCATAGTCGTTACCTGTTTACGTATTAATTACGTTATGAAAATAATAATTATACCACATAATTCACCCCCTATTTTTATACATTTTCCAAATAGATCTACGCCAAAAAACGTTAAATTATTGTTAAAGCCATTTGTTTTATAAATATTTATTTAGTTATTAATTTTATCATAATCAGAATATATAGGACATTCTGATTTCAAATAAATAACACTTGTTATCATATAAAATAATTCTCTTTTGTCTTTGGAGGAGATAAGTATAATATTCACATTTCTGATGAACTTTTAGGATAATCTATCTATTTTATTGTTTTATATAATCTTTACTATACCTTATGGATTTCAAGATGCATCGCGACGGTAAGGGAGCCAATCGCCGGAAGCATAACGAACGATGTGGCCAGGGTAAGTGAGTACAGCCAACAAAGAGGCAATTTGAAAGATAACGGGTATATCAATGAAGCTCATGTATGAGCATATAGAGCCAGTTGGAGACACTTTTTTGATAAATATTTTGTTAGTCGATGATCATGAGCTGATCAGAGTTGGTGTAAAACGTATTCTTGATGACGTAAAAGGAATAACCGTAGTAGGAGAAGCTAATTGTGGTGAAGATGCGATAAAATGGTGCCGAGCTAATAAAGTAGATATCGTGTTAATGGATATGAACATGCCAGGCATTGGTGGCCTGGAGGCGACAAAAAGAATCCTACGTTATTGTCCCGATGTCCGTGTCATCATGTTGACTGTCTATACTGAAAACCCTTTACCAATGAAGGTGATGCAGGCTGGCGCCAGAGGATATCTCAGTAAAGCCTCGACCTCTCAAGACATGGTTAATGCAATTCGTGCAGTTAATGCCGGCCAGCGCTATATTGCTCCCGATATTGCTCAACAGATGGCCCTTAGCCAAATTAGCCCACAGCAAGACAATCCATTAAGTTGTCTGTCTGATCGTGAATTACAGATTATGCTGATGATCACGAAAGGACAAAAGGTGAACGATATCTCTGAACAACTTAATCTCAGCCCAAAAACCGTTAATAGCTATCGCTACCGAATGTTTAGTAAACTAAATATCAGCGGTGATGTAGAATTAACACATATAGCAATACGTTATGGGCTATTCGACACAGAGAGTCTATTAAATAGTGACGGAACAATTTGATTCAAAAACATTTTTAAAAACAGTAACCAGTCAGCCTGGCGTTTATCGTATGTATGACACCTCAGGCACGGTTATTTATGTCGGTAAAGCCAAGGATTTAAAAAAACGGCTTGCCAGCTACTTTCGCACACAGATCGCCAGTCGTAAAACCGAATCTCTGGTTAAAAATATTGTTCAAATAGATGTTACAGTTACGCATACCGAAACTGAAGCACTGCTGCTGGAGCATAATTACATTAAGCTCTATCAACCCCGATATAACGTTTTACTGCGAGATGACAAATCCTACCCTTACATTTTTCTCAGCGCAGATAAACACCCACGACTGACAATGCATCGGGGAGCTAAACATTTCAAAGGTGAATATTTCGGCCCATTTCCAAACGCTCATGCGGTACGAGAATCATTAATCTTACTGCAAAAACTTTTTCCTATCCGACAATGTGAAGATAGCGTCTACCGCAATCGCTCGCGGCCATGCCTGCAATATCAAATTGGCCGCTGCCTTGGGCCTTGCGTTAAAGGGCTGGTAAGTGAAGAAGAATATCAGCAGCAAGTTGATTATATTCGTCTGTTCCTTTCAGGCAAAGATCAGCAAGTTTTAACCAGATTAATTGACCGAATGGAACAAGCCAGCCAGCAACTGAAATTTGAAGATGCAGCAAAATACCGTGATCAAATCCAGGCCGTTCGTCAGGTTACTGAAAGACAATTTGTTTCAGGAACAGGCGATGACCTCGATGTTATCAGTGTTGCCTTTGAAGCGGGCATGGCTTGCCTGCATGTACTGTTTATACGTCAGGGCAAAGTACTGGGTAGCCGAAGTTACTATCCTAAAGTCCCGACTGGGACAAAGCTTGATGAGATTGTACAAACATTCCTTGGTCAATTTTATTTACAGGGCAGCCAAAATCGGACTTTGCCCTCAGAAATTTTGCTGGATTTTACTCTGCCAGAGAAAGACATTTTGTCTGATTCTTTATCTGAAATATCCGGGCGAAAAATTCATATTCAAACCCGGCCCCGCGGAAATAAAGCCCGTTATCTGAAACTTGCCCGCACAAATGTAACAATCGCCCTAGCAACCCGCTTATCACAACAATCAACTATTCACCAAAGATTAGACGCTCTCACCAAATTAGTTAAATTAGCAAAAATTCAGAGAATGGAATGTTTTGACATTAGTCACACTATGGGGGAACAAACTGTTGCATCCTGTGTCGTCTTTGATAGCAATGGTCCACTACGTTCTGAATACCGGCGCTATAATATCAGTGGTATTACTCCCGGTGATGATTACGCTGCCATGAATCAAGTATTACGCCGTCGATACGGAAAAGCATTAGATGAGTCAAAAATTCCCGACATTATTTTCATCGATGGCGGTAAAGGGCAATTAGCTCAGGCAATAGATGTCTTTCAGTCTCTTGATGTTGAATGGGATAAAATGCGACCTCAATTAATAGGCATTGCCAAAGGCAGTGATCGCAAAGCCGGGCTTGAAACACTATTTTTCGCGACGGAGGATAAAGGTATCGCATTACCGCCGGACTCTCCTGCCCTGCATGTGATTCAGCATATTCGTGACGAATCACATAATCATGCAATAACCGGGCACCGTCAACGTAGATCTAAAGTTAGAAACACCAGTACGCTGGAATCTATTGAAGGCGTTGGGCCAAAACGCCGACAAATGTTACTGAAATACATGGGAGGTTTGCAGCCTTTACGTAATGCAAGTGTCGAAGAGATCGCAAAAGTACCGACTATTTCCTATGCATTAGCAGAAAAAATTTATAATGCATTGAAACACTAAGTACATTGATGCACCATACTTATAAATTCCACTATAGCCAGATAGTTAAGAAGCACTATGCAATTAAATATACCAACATGGCTCACTCTATTTCGTATCGTCCTGATCCCATTTTTTGTCCTGGCATTCTATTTGCCATTCACATGGGCGCCGATGGTTTGTGCCATAATTTTTATTGTCGCTGCGGCGACAGACTGGTTTGACGGTTTCCTCGCGCGCCTTTGGAAACAGACAACTCGCTTTGGCGCATTTCTTGATCCTGTCGCGGACAAAATCATGGTTGCTGCCGCATTAGTCTTAGTTTCCGAACACTATCATACATGGTGGATAACCCTCCCCGCAGCAACCATGATAGCGCGTGAAATTATCATCTCTTCTCTCAGAGAATGGATGGCTGAATTAGGCAAACGCAGTAGTGTTGCCGTTTCCTGGATGGGTAAGGTAAAAACGACAGCACAGATGGCGGCGTTAGTTGCTTTATTATGGCGCCCTAATTTTGAATTCGAATTGGGCGGATTCATATTACTTTATGTTGCTACGGTGATGACATTTTGGTCAATGTTTCAATATGTAAACGCGGCTTGGTCTGACTTGCGTGAAGCTTGATCGAAATGACGTAAAAACCATCGAACAAACACAGCGTAACAATAATTGTGTTGACTCGATACGTGAAGTAAGTAGAATGCAACGCATCGAACGGCACATGAGATTTACGAAAACAAATAAGTAAATCAGCCAGTTCAAAGCGGTGCGGGAATAGCTCAGTTGGTAGAGCACAACCTTGCCAAGGTTGGGGTCGCGAGTTCGAGTCTCGTTTCCCGCTCCAAGTTACTGTTCAGAAGTTTGATAGTAACTTAGCGACTAAAGGTTTAGTAGCTGAATTATTCGTTGAATAATTATTCATTGAATATAGAAAGGCGCGTTGGCAGAGTGGCCATGCAGCGGATTGCAAATCCGTCAACCTCGGTTCGACTCCGGGACGCGCCTCCAAATTCAGCCCAGGTGGTGAAATCGGTAGACACAAGGGATTTAAAATCCCTCGGCCTTAAGGCTGTGCGGGTTCAAGTCCCGCCCTGGGCACCATATAGAAACTTATTGTAAAACAGTGAGTTAGGAAAAAGAAAAGGCCACCGCAAGGTGGCTTTTTTGTTGATACAAATCACACTTCACTATTCATTCACTATATCTTTTCGCTATATTTTTACTTTGGCACCCAGTGCCGGAATTAAGGATATCTCCGTCCACCAATCTAAAAAGCAAATAATTCTTCTTGTAATGCAATAAAATAGTAAATATAGTATATACTGTCATTATATACAGCAATCAAAGGCACGGGGGAGAGGGGGAACATAATGCTTAATAATTTTTCTCGCTACGCACTAACTGCTAGTTCTGTCGCCCCAGTATGTATTACTTTAGCATTCCTTGCTTTTATAAATAAAAATTGGCTAATTTTCAGTCTATCAATATCAATAGCAGTTATAAGCGTGCTGTTTTGTTATTTTATTATAATTCAGGCGATAAAATACAATCCCATAACTATCAAGAACTTAGAATCAGCATCACCAGCCGACAAAGAAATAACTAATTATTTTTTGACATACTTATTTCCTTTAATATCCGGGCCAACCACCTTTATGAATATCAAGCTGGCTATATTTTTTTATATCAGCTTGTTTTTTTACATAAAGCACTCCTCCTCATACAGTTTCAACCCTATTGTTTCTGTCTTATTTAAATATAGGTTTTATGAGGCTGAGGATGATACAGGCGTTAGTTTTGTTTTAATGACTAAAAAACCTTTGTTAAAAGCAAAAATCAAAGGTGCAAGAGTAAAAAAACTAACAGAACATACATATATATTATGTGATTAAGGATAAAAAATGGAATTGTTTGCTATAACTGATAGTATTATTCCGAACCGAATAATCAAAATTGACTTAGACCAATCAGCTCAAGAACGCATGGAAGACTTATTCACTGAAGCAAAAAATAGTTTTATCAGTGAAAATGATGAAGAAATTTCCTTCTCTGTATCCTACAATCTGTCACCTGATGAATTTTTTTCAATCCCAGAATTTACAGATGATATAGGCATTATAGATGCCATAGAGCGCCCAGATAGTGTACATATATGGAATCCTGAAGAAATATCAGTTTTCTACTTTAAGGCATTGTTCACAGGTATTCCCTCTAATGAAAAAAAGGAAGCAGAAGTTTTCTTTCAAGTTTTCGATAAAAGACAAGTAATAAATAATGAAAAAGCTTTTTTACAAATGCTCACTCAACCAAAAAATAGGTTTAGTGTTTCAACTAGACCTGGTTTTTCGATAAGTGATAAGTTAAACGCTATGCTAATAGGAGACAAATTAATTTTCAAAAGCTTCTACATGGTCCGTCGTTTTCTTGATATGGATGGATACTTTACTGAAGCTACCAGGGAGGACTTAGAATCTTTTACTCAACATGATATTTTTCACATGGAAGATACTGCAAGCTTTATGGAATTAGCTGATTCTTCTATCAAAAAAAAAGTATCTTTAATATCCAATTCAGGAATACTGGATACTGATATTGATAGATTGCAAACTTGTGCAGAGATGATCAACTATGACTTAAACATTACAGTTATCTCCAATACTAGGAAAATCGTGATACCTAGAGAGAAGAAAGAAATCAAAAAATTGCTTAATTTTTTGGATCAGGGGTATTTTAATACTATCATCACAAATGAGCCTATGTTTACTAACTCAAAACGCCCTTCACAATTGTAATCCAAATTTAGTATTTTTTCCTTAAGGCTCATAAGAGCCTTTTTGTATATCAATCATTTCATTATTGATAGTTACTTATCAATAGAATCTTATCGATGAATTTAATATATAAAATAATAAGCCGGTCACCCGGCTTTCAATTTATTTCGGCACTTCCGGCCACTCAACATTGGGCGCTTTATTCACATCGACACGAGTCAGCAACACTCTGTATTTTCTCCATTCGAGTAGAGCTTCTTTCTCTGAGTCTGTAGCGACTTCTAAGTCAACAGAGTCTTGTAGCAATGAGATTGTTTCATTTGCTTGCTGTAACAGTGCTGCCTGCTGTTGTTTTGCTTCATTGATTTGATGAGACTTGAGTAAGTCTTTATCGACTACCCACTCTTTGCCATCCCACGTATCGAAGTCGGTGGGCGGTTTCTTGAATGTCAGCGTGTCAGGCAGCTCACCGATTTCCGTAATTTCAATAGCCGCACGAGTCAATGTGTCGTAAGCGATTTTTCCCCGGTAATCAGGGAGTATTTCCCAGCGGCTTTTATCGATACTGCGGCATACAGCTTCGTCATGAGATTTCGGCAATTCCGGGGCATCAGGATAAGCACCGGCGGATAAACTGACACCGAGCATGACGTACTCAATATCGGAAGCGATGAATTCTCTTGTGATTTGATTCGAGTGATAAACCTTTATCCAGCCGGCTTGGATAGCTAAACCATCTTTACCCAATACGGCTGTTTCATGTTCTAAAGAGTACTTTTGTTCTGTCATTATACTGCTCTCACTATGTAATTAAATGCGACGTTGCGGGGACGGGTTTCGTTTGCACCCGACGCGTGTGTTGATACTTTTGTCTGTGACACATCGTTTTCAACAACGACCCATGTGCTTGATGTAGAATCAACACCCACAGCCATCCTTGCAGTCGGCAAAATATGACTATGGGATTTATTTTCGTCAGCTTGCCACGTACCACACACACGCCCCGGATCGACTCCCCGACTATCATCCCATCCCCGGATAAACTCGCCCCGTAAATCGGGTACTCTGCCAGCGGGATAAGCTTCTGCTAACTTTGGGTATAAAGATTTGTCGAATGTTTGACCATTGCAAGTGAGGTAGCCTGCTGGTGTGTATCGGTGGGGATATGGAAGCGGGACGCCAACAGGTACAATCAAACTATTTGATTCTGTTATGGTATACGCCCCTAATTCTCCCGGGGACGGCTTATTTGTAGCGCTATATACGCGAACACCGGTATCATATACTCCTCTACCGTAAATGGACCCTGTTGCATCCACATTCCCATTGACAACCCCACCCGATTTTTGATAAGCACCATTCGCCAAATTCACCGTCTCCACCAAACCGAGGTTTTTCACAAACGCATTCTTGTCTGGAATGTCGGCGCCGTTTTGGGATTTCTTGAGGAAATCAGATTTTGAATATTCTACTTCTAGCCAAATCCCATTATCTAACGGGCCATTTGGGCTTATATTTGAGTTCGCAGACAATGCAACCCAGTTTCTCCCGCCATAATTTACCAGCGCCCCTTTTGTATATTTTGCGTCAGGGAACCAAGCGAGTGCTCCGCTATTTTGGATTTCAAGTAGAGCCTCATCTAAGCGATTGTGCCACCAGTTTTCCCATTTAGCTTCTGGCGGATCTTCTGATGCTCCACCAGCCCATCCGCGTTCAATTAATGCATCACCGGGTTTTTCAAATTGAGCTGGATTACTGGCCCATGTTTTATTAAAACTGTCTTTTCTAGCCATCTATTATTACTCCGATTATACGTATGCGCCTACGCCGTAGGGCTGTGCATCATAAGTACCTTTATACGCAAAAGAGTGGTGATTAACCCTGACTAAATGGGCTTTCACTCCCTGCGGCCTAGGTATTAAATCAAACATTTGAATCAATGCACGAATGTTCGCGGCGATCTGCTTATCTATCCAGATTGTTTTCATTGTCATATCCTGCCCGTCAATAATTGCAGAATTAACATTAAAAATATAATCAACGGCATTCTTTACATCGTCTATTGTTGCTATTGAGTTATTCTTTTGTATTTTCGATTTAATTAATATCCGGTACATAAAATCAGATACCGGTGCTATTTTAATTTGCTCGCCGGGAGATTTATACGGTGCAATGTTATATGGCTGCGCTCCGCCAGTACCATTATATGCAAAAATAGAAACAAAGTCAGTACGGATGAGTGGCCGTTCTGCAAATCCCGCAATTCTTCCGCATATATCTAATTGCTCACCCTCGGCTCTATCTATATCAAGAATATTGCTTATCTTATCTATTTGGTCCTCAATAGAAGATTGAGCAATATCAGGTAATGAAGTTATCCATTCGATAAGCTTTGGTGAGTTTTTATATTGCCAATAAATTCTAGATAACGCTTTACTTTTGTGGTCATACATATACCACCTCTATATTCTCAGTGGCAAATACACCGAGTTGGTTGAATTTAACATTCACTACCCCTCTGGTTTCATCCCAAGATTTACCGACTGTAATTGAGTTTACAAATCCATTATCAGCAATGATATAGTTTACCGGTGTGAATATTCTTCCAGCTCCGACACTCTCACCGATCCTGAAACCTAGTTTCGAAAATCCGCTGGTTTCATCAAAACCATAAGTTGTGTAATGAACAATGGCCTGCTTTATATTTTCATCATCAAATTTATTATTACTCGATATCTCGACACGAACATGAATAGGAATAAGTTCCGGCCTGAAAAATGTCACTGACACAGGGTTTCCCAGTGGGGTTTTTGTATCCTCAGTAATTTTATTGGGAAATGTGTTATATCTATTTAACCCGCATCCCGGATTCTTTTTTGCAGCAATGGCATTAATAATATCATTGACCGAACCACCGTCTACAAATATTGCCATTGAGTGTTCTTTCACTCCGTTTTCATCAACTTGACCGTTGTCATTTTCATAAATACGAGCTTGCTTTACACTGTCTATATTAACCAGCGCAGCATACATATTATCAACTTGATTGGAGCCGGGTAGCGCTACAGATTCGTTACGGCGGATTCGAAAAGCATTATCTGACTCAATATCTCTGCCCGGCGATTCTGATGTTTCGTTGTTAACAGCCGTTATACCACCGATGGGCGTAGCAATAATGGTTAAAGCGCCAACATTGGCAGTTTGCGATCCCGATGTTGTGCACGTCACATTGACAGTAGCGCTTCCGCCCGCATCTATCGTTACATTGTTATCTGTAACCCACAACGTATTAGTAATTTTATTACGAACAAGCGTCTCGGAGGGAATCAGTGTAGCGGGAACGCCTTTGAAAATTACAGTCGATGTTGAAAACGTGGCTTTATTACGCTTAATGCCTGCAAATGCTGCTATTCTATCTAGTTGCTGCCCCACTGCGGAATTGGGATCTGCTGAGTGATAAGCGGCGATTACTCCTTCATCGAGATTAGCCAATGCCTCGCACCATGCTGCTATAGCCAGACCATCAGGAGATTCAGGATTGATATTCCAGCCGTCATCTATAGCCAAATAACGCTGACGCATCACAGTTAAATATTCATTCAGCGTCTGCCCTTTTGCTCCCTCTCTTGTTATTTTAGCCATTAAACAATTTCCTCATTGAACAGGAATTCAAATTGTTCATTGTTGATATCAATCAATGATGCATAAATTGTGATTTTCCGATTTTGCATATCAGTTTTAAATTCAAATTTGGTTAACCCCAGCACACCCGGCGCGGTAATAATACGTTCCTTGACACTGGCCGCCGCAATATCAAGTGAGGTTTTACCCAGAATACTTTGAAACCACGGCGTACCCTCAGTAACATTTAGAAAGTATTCACCCAGGAATAAGCGTAAGCGCCGGATGATGGCCTGCTTTGTTGCCTCTTTGCTTGTTGCAAATTGGGTGCCGTGCGTGACGATATCGCCATTTGTGAAATTTCGTATCATGCGATCCCCTTCAAAAAAAAGCCCCAGCGAATGCCAGGGCAAAGAGGTTAGCAAATGCTATCTTGGTAGCTCTCACACAACCAAGTAAGGTATCAACAATGGCTAACATCAAACTCACCTGCCCGAACTGCGGTGATGATCGACTCGTACGTGGAACCGAGGCGAACAAAGAAAGTGGTCTTTATATTCTCACATGCCTCTTTTGTAGTCGTAGTTTTACTAACCTCGAAATCTTCAAACACGTTAGCAAACTTACTATTAAAGAGTCTCCGGGCAACGTCAGCACTCCCGTTGCAGACAGCGAGAAATTGAGGTTCAAGTAGCTGGTATAGCTCATAGATTTGTTTCTCTACTTCATCGTTATTCATATAGAGCTCTTCAATCAACATTTTGATAATCCTCTGAACGTTCTGATTACTGGGGCGTTCTATCACTGCGGTCCTCGTGTCGTACCGTTACCAGTTTGAACCCCGCCGTGAACATGCTTGCCGAACTCGATACCCTCAACGGACAGGCCACCTTGATTGACTGTGGTTCTGCCATTCAGCGTGGTCTTGCCGCTATTTGTGAACTCTGGGCCGTTATATGTCATACCTGAGCTTGTCAGTGATAGTGACGTTCCTCCAACTGACAGCGTTATCCCCCCGTCCGTCATATGAATGCGGACAGAGCCAGATCGGTTACTCATTCCCATCCCCGATATTGGCAAGCCGGGAATAACCGTTTGCATTGAACGATAGCCGGGTGAGAAAAAAGCATCTGTGGCGCTGAACATTCTTGCATCAGTTGGCGCAACAGGCCCGCCAAGATCAAGCCACGCATCAACCGCACGCTGGCTGAAATGAATTAATCCCTCTGTGCCCGGTGGCAATTCATGAAATAATGCCCACTCTTTAGTACCCGAAAACCGGACTGGAACATTTTCAATGATGGGTATTGTGTAAAACTGATCGCCAATGCTTCTGTTAATACCGCATTCAATTTGTGCTCGTTGATTTGTCGAATTATAAGAAACAATTTTACCAGGCAAACAAACCATAATTTCTTTAATTGCAGATGTCTTAAGTGTGTCCAGCATAGAAAAAAACGGATTAATATTTTGCATTACTGATTATTCCACAGGCAAGTAATTGTTGTTTTCCATGTGTCTTTCCAAAAATCCCCCTGATGGGATGTAGATAAGACATTGAATTTTCCTGTACGACGCTGAGTATTTGCCATGTCCTGTAGCCCCGTTTGGTACATCCCGCTGTAATTTATCGTCCAAAACTCAGATGTTATTTTTATTGTATCTGCTGGTTGAATTCGGTGATCTAATTTGACATCGATTTCTAAATCTGTCCTATACCATCGTGGGAAGCCTTCCATTCCATTCAATGCACTAATCTCATGAGTGGTATTTCTAGACGAGCCGTTTCTAATAATAGCTGTTCGTGATTGAGATAATAACCACTCGTAGTTCCAAGTTGCTTTCATTTGATTTAAAAAATCACGGCTCCTAGTATACGGCAGTGTTAACCCATGACTAAAAACCGGTAAGTTAGAAAAATCTCCAATAAATTCCACAGGATTTTCAAATGTTAAAGCTACATCCCGTATAACTTCTTTCGCTGGAGTATTATTTCCCCACGTTTTACCGATAACAGCCTCATTCCACTTTACCGACCAGCAATATAATCGCACATAAACATTAACGCCATCCCGCGCCACTTCTACGCTGTTTATTTGTCCGTTAAAAATCATTCCTGAACTATTAATATATCCAGCAGATAAAACAACAGTACCGTATCGATCTTTCTTATTGTCATATTTTTGTATTAATTGCCTATATTTTTCTGACACCCCGTATATTGTAATTAGTGCTGTAGAAACTTGATTCTGTGGCATATTGATAACAGAGAATTTAACTTGCATCGGTGGCGTGCAAATTAATTCAACATCATCAACAGATTTAACTGTTAACTTATAATCCCTACCAAATAGTTCATTACTCATATTGGATACCACTTTAACTGATTTTTAATGCCCAAGTTACTGATAGTTGGGGTTTCTCCTTCTAGAATAATTTCCCCAATATCTGTATTCAGCCCGGCAAGCAAATTTACTCCAACATGTAATGCCCGGCCTAGCGCTATAGGACTATTATCAATACTCATGATATCAACAACAAAATATCTATATCGAGTCAACCAACGTAGATAAAATACTAATTGATGATTATTTAGTGTAATAGAAAATTTTTGGTAAGCTGCATTTCTTGTAAGAGGAATAATATTCATTGCAATAAAACTTTACCATGATTAATAGTTGCTTGTCCCTGCGTACTGGCACTGTCACCGGTCGGGAGATTAGCATTAATAGTATCAGCATCATGTTCGCGCTTAAGGATCTTCAATTGCCGCATTTCAACTACTAATTCCAATCCTCCCTGATTATCTTTATTTTTAGTTGTACGGGTGTTTGTGATAATCATGTTGTCATAAACTGCGCTAGTACCTGTAACTGTCAAAATTTCATTGTTGCGCTGTGACCATCTGATTTCTTCAAGTATCGTCTGCGAGCGCTTTTCTCCTAATGGAGCTACTGAAAATCCTATAGAAGCAGCCACACCAGCAAGCGCAGCAACTCCACCTGGCAATACTGACGCGGCCAAGCCAGTAGCAACACCAGCCCCCACCCCCAATATCCCGGAATATTGACCGGTTTCAGCAATCAGAGCTTTGATCGGATTATCTGACACAGCTACAGTCATAGTAACAGTCAAAGGGCGTGTGACTGCATTATCATTCGCTGTCATTGCGTTTTCTAATGGATATTCACTGATATCTGTTCTGAGTTCGCTTGACTCCTCCAGTATTGCATCAAAAAAAATCCCACGAATTTGCGGGCGAGTTTTATTGAAAATACCTACTATTGACATTAATAACCCCCTGATTTAAATGATTGCTCGGCATTATTTGCGGCGTCATGTAATGCTCTGTTGACATGATTTTCTATCTCTTCCCCGGTCAACGGTGAGCCGCTAAAATTCAGATTAACTTCTTGGTTAACTGTATACTCACGAGCCTGCTGTTGTGATGATGATTTGAATAACTCAGGCGCAGTATCCCTACGCGCATAATAACTTTCCATTTCAGCATAGCTTCGCGTCGGTTGAGCATAACTTGATGATGGTAATGACGCCCATTCTTTACCTAATGCAGACGTTGCTGAATTAAAATCACCCGCTACAACATTATCCAATTGCCCTCGTTTTTTTATCAAATATATTGCCGCCAGATCTTGATTTTTAGGGGAGAAATCGGTTAATCCCAGTGTACCAGCGACTTCATCCCACGTTCGGCTAGTGAATTGATAACGCCCCGCAGCTGATGTCTGGTTTTGTTTCCCATCACTTTGAGTAAATGGCATTAATTCACGCGGATGATCTACGTATCCATAAAATTGACCACCGCCGAACTTTGTATTGTAACCACTCACTGGGTATTTATCGGTTCCCTCTGCTGCCGCTATCGCGTCAAGATAGTTTCGAACGTTCTTATCTTGCAGATATGGCTCAATATCAGAAACTGATGTTTTTGAACTTTTATTAAGCTTTTCTTGCGCCTCCCGGATGGCTGGATCTTGAAACATCTGCATTACTGACATGTTATGTGAATCTTTCGATATTTCACCAAACGGAACTTGTTTCTCTGCCAGATTATATTTTTTTCTTGCAAATTCAGGATCGCTCATTGCGCGAATGTCGTCATCTGAGTAAAAGCTGTTCGCTGGAGTAATTACAGACAATACAACATTAGCCTTTGTAGCTAAACGCGCCGCTGTTCCAAGTGCTGCTCTCAGCCAACCCACTTCTGCTGCGGATGCTGCTGGAGTTAGAACTTTTGGCGCTTTACCCCCTGGTAACAATCTGTTAATCAAACTTGTGCCTGCTTTTACTGCAACTACACCAGTACCAGCCGCAGCCGCGCCAAGAATAGCCTTTGATACTTCGGGATTTTCTTTGATGAAACTGTTAATTGATCCAAGAAGTTTATTTATTATAGGAATTAAATCTTTCCCCATTGCTGTTGTCAAATTGTTGAAATTTGTCTCAAGCAGAGCCATCTCATCATTAAATTTCTGGGAAGATTCGAGTAATTTATCATCAATAATGCTAGGCATCTGATTAGATGTTTTCATTGACTCATCTAAAAATTTAGAGCCTTTTTCAAGAAGCCTAATCATAGGGTCATCAGAACCGCCGCCGATTCCTTCTCTTAAAAAGGTCCTCTTGTCATAATCCATCTTTTCATAGCTACTGACAAGATATTCAAGAGCCTGCATTTTTGATGTTTCTGCTTTTTTAGCAAACAGCGACGGATCAAACTCGTTACCCCAGTATGCTTTATCTCCCAGCAACCCGAACTTCGCCTTATGCTGTAATTCAGGTATTTTTTTAGCTAACTCATGCGCCGCCTCTGGCGGCAATCTCAGTCGGCGCATAGCAAACTCAAGCCCTTGAATTTGCTTGATAGTAAAGCCTGTGATGTTACTAAGTCGTTTCATTTCCAAAGCATAACTTGAAACACCTGATGTAAGGGCTTTTGTCCCTAATCCAGCACCCGCTGCGGCGGCAAGTTGAAGTATGCCATCTCTTACACCACCAATCGCATCATTGGCTTTTCTAAAACTTTTTGCATCAGTTTCCAAACCTAGAGAGACAAGTAGTGAATCAATTGTTTCCGCCATTTATGACCTCGTTTTTAAGATACAAAAAAACCGCAGTTAAGCGTCCAGATATGAAAAAACCCGCGAGGGGCGGGCACTATTGAAGTGCAAAGCGAAAAATCTTTTAAGAGAGTTGAGGTTATTTTTGTTGTTGTTCCAGAATGAATTTTACCTGAAAACTTCTTAATAACTCACTCGTTCTTATTGTCGGTACGTGAAAGTGATCACAAACATCAGGAATCTTGGGTTTAGGTGATTGTTTGGATTTATCTCTAACTTCGTGGGATACAACTGTTGCATGTACAGTTCTGGCTTTAGCGACAATCCAAGGATCAGCGACATTTAGGAATGTCTGTATATGCAAACGGCTATTTTTATGTCTAGGAGAATATTCTTCATTTACGTAATTGACTATTTCAGAAAAGTTCTTTTGGGTATCGATATCATCAACCGACTGAAAAAATGACTTTCTATCTTTTACCCAAGCAAAAACAGCGTCATCTTGTTTGGCTAACTCATGATAAACGTTTTTAATGCTGATAAACTGCCCCTCATTGAATTTGCGTTCAATAAACTCCCAAAAGCCAGGACACACATCAAAACAGTAATATTCATTCTGAGCTTGAATAAAAACATTCGAGTCAATTAAGTAAATCAAAGCCCCAGCTCCTTTTGAGCGAATTCGTATAATTTATTCGGTCGAATTCCTGTTAACTGTTGTGCATCTCTCAGTAACATTTTACCTTCAAGCGCTTGAGTAACAACAGCTATAGCTAACCTTTCACTTATCCTGACTTTTTGATTTCGTGTATAAATTCCTCTTCCGGCCTCTGTTTTATCATTTATTTTTTTTATATATATTTCGTACTCATCAGAGGATATCAAATCAAGATCAAGAGCTTTTCTTGCAATAACCCACCGGCTAACTCTAAAAATAGATACCAATCTATCGATGTTATCTTCCCAATTTTCGCTATTCACCCACTCTCTAAGGAAAATATTTTCAGGGGTCAAGTATTGAGCTGCTACAGCGTTACATAAAATCTCTTCTTTAATTCTAGTGTTATGGGATAGATCAGAAATTGCAGAATCACCGATAATTAAGTGAGCTAATTCATGAATCAAAGTAAATAATTGGGCAGATTTCGCATCATTTGTATTGATAAATATCACAGGGGCATACTTATCAGCAATGCAAAAACCACGAAAATCTTCAACGCTTAATGGTCTATGAGTGTTATTTTTAACCACTCCATTTCTCATGACCAAAACACCGAGAGACTCTATTTTTTTTACCAGTAAAGAAAGTAAGTCAGTCCATTTGCCCCTTGTAGGGGGTATGGAAATATCAATTCTATTTTTTATAAAGTTAACAACATCCGCCACAGAGTGATGAATGGTTAGTGCACCAACAATATCAACTTCACTAAAATCACCTGCTTTAGCGTATTCTCTATACCATTCCTGTTTAATTAATACATCATTTATCGTATCTCTCAACTCTAAAGATATAGGTTTATCTATGCTCCCCAAGGTTCTCCTATCAGGGATGGGTAACTGCTCGTATGGTGGTTTATTTAAGTATAAATAACCAAAAGGAATATGAGTTAAATCAGCATACCTTTGTGCTTGAGAGAAGGTAATGGGTTCTTTTCCATCCTCCCAACCAGTAATTATTTCAACAGGTTTATTAAATTTTTCAGCGATATAATACACGGAGAGAGATGCTCGATTTCTCGCCCATGTTAACATGCTGTTATTAATAATCGCCTGTACCATCCAAAGTTGCCCTAAAATAGTGCCATATAACTAATATTCGTTCTTATATTGAGAATCGTCAATTCGGTTTTACCTATCTTTGACATAGTTTTTTTAATCCTCTGCCTAAATCATACATTGTGCCATCCCTGACTTGGGGGTTAGTACTTCCAGCTATTTTCCATGCTCAAAAAGTTTTCTCTATGAATGATGAGATAACCGGCTTTTTGGGCTAACTCCATGAATGTGTTAAGGGTTAAGACATGGCTATCAGGGCGAACTATCTCGCAACTATCAACCGTGCTGTTTCGCATCGTTATAAGAATCTTGCCGTTTTCTGGGAACTGGATTCCGTTTAACGAAAGTGAGGTCTCTTTGCCAAGATACTCGCCTTCAAGTGCCAACTTGTGAACATACTCAACAGCTTCTGTTATCTTTTCAGCAGGCAATTGATCGATATGAGAGACGTTAAACCGCTGATGAATGAAGCTATAAGCCTCTGGATACATTAATCCACGCTTGCCAACGAGCATGTTTACAGCATCACGTAACGGGGTGCGTTCGTCTGTTGTTGTTTTAGTGGATGTTGCTATTGTATCTTTCTGGCTGAAATAGCAATCTTCCAGCGCTTCGAACACGTCCCAGGCTTTATCAGTATCGAGCATTTTAGCGTGACGGGCTGCGCCGCGTTCGGTCCATAGCATTAAGCTGCGGGCACGTTTTGCGACTGACTGACTTCCTGTCAGTCTGTTCTTTAATTCTTTTAAATCAGAACCTTCAACTTTGAAATAATGTTTACCCTGAGTAAAGCGATCATTGTTTCGTTTGAAGTTTTGCTGAATATTGTTGATTTCAGTTCCATACAACTCAGCAAGTAATTCAGTTGTGATTACTGGAATACTGTTGTGATGGATAGATGGAAGGTTTTGGGCTGAAATTTGATTAGTCATTGCTGACTCCTTGTATCTTTTTCGAAGAGAAACCATATGATGGTGCCGGGAGGTTCGAAACGGCTACAAGTACCGCGGACTTATTCCCCTTTCGGGTGTTGTATTCGTCGCCCTCCCGACCTTGATCGGGGTGTGGCCGCGCACTGCGTCCACTGAATGACAGGCATAAAAAACCCAACGCTAACGGGGTTGGTTTGGTCCGCTTGTAAGAGGTTTCGAAGCCTCGCAAGCGCAAGATAACTCCAGAAGGTAACCCTGTCAACAATATTCCTTGCTGAAATGGTACGTTGATAGTGTTATGCGTTTCATTAATTGCTATACTTGACATGTCTAAATTCCTTCCTCGGTTTTGGACAAATTAGAGGCCCTGACTGTTCCCGCAGTTGGGGCTTCGCTGTTTTTAATGATGTAATCCTTCAATGCCTGAACTATTTCAGAATTCATTGAACGCCCATTTTTCAAAGACATGTTCTTAATTGCATCCCTAAATTCTATTGGTATGCGAATATTGAACTGTGGCATTTTTCTTGCCCCTATCATATAACGTCTCCATTGTTGTTAGTATTACCGTTGTACTATTAAAAAATTAGCATCACTGTGCTACTATGTCAACATATGTTTTTGGAGAAAGTAAACATGGCTCGCACAGAACCACAGATAAACATTCGTCTTCCCCAAGACCTTAAAGATGCAGTGCAAAGCATGGCATCAGACAATAAGCGGTCTGTTAATGCTGAAATTGTTGCCATTTTGTTAGATGCAGTAAGGAAGCACGAACTAAATAATCAGAGTCAATCATCATCAGGAGCACAACTAAAGACAATAGATTACCGCTATGAAAAAGAGATCTTAGAAGAAATTGCGAAGCTTGCCGCAGAAAACGCGGTGAAACTTGAAAGAAATAAAAAAAACTAAAAGTAAAACAGCCCCGTGAGGGGCTCTTGCCTGTATGGCAGCGAGCGGAAAGCTCGTAGTGGGCTTTAAGGTAAGTTAGCTCCCCCATTTCTTAACAGAAATTGGCATCAACTTGAATGTTTTCATATCTTCGTTACCATCTGTACCGCTTAGAATAGAAAAATCATACTCTCCGGGTGGTATGTTATTTATACTTGCGGGCCAAAAATCATCCACTAAGACTGCATTTCCTGCTGAGTCATAAGCTGATAGTTTAAGTTGCACTCCGACAGGGATATTGCATTTATTTAAAAGTGTGCCAGCGCCTTTTAAATCAATATCTCCCCATTTATATTTAACAACATTAACCTTAAAATTTTTTATCGAAATATCAGAGAGACTACATTCTTCATATGCCGCAGAAGCATTAAATCCGCTCAATAGAAGAACAGGCAACATCAACCAAATTCTTAAGCTCTTCATATATTGTTACCCTCATTGATTGCAAAACCACATCCTATCATCAGGAGGGTGCAATTAAACGCAAAAATCGCATGAGCGGCATAAGCAAAAAAGGGCGCTTGAGAGCCATGTTCAACAACAAGAGATGGCGGGGATTGCTCCCCGCCGTTGCTCTTACTTGGTTTCGTAATCCATGAAAACAGCAACTTCCGTTTGGCCGCTTCGGATGCGAACCTCACAGAGGTCTTTCCTCGTGATAAGTACAGCCGCTAATGCGGCAATGCAGATAACGATAGCGATAAATATCGCTTTTTGCTGTTTCATAGTTAGCGTCCTCTTGCCTTTCGGCGTGCAAGAAGCTAATCTTATGTTGCTGAGCATAAGAACTGGCCTCATTTCGATTTATAGTCGGATGGGGCTTTCTTCTATCTGCTCCGGCACGCCAGAGACAGATAGTCTCAAGCGCCCGCCCAGAATATACCAAAGTGAAATGTATATATCTATACATATATCGCGGGGTTATGCGGCTGGATAAATCAGTTTTAACTGTCCTTTTACCCAAAATGCCGCCATACAACGAGACTCAAAATCTTTATAGTCAGCGCAACCGTTAGCCAACATTGTTACGGCTTTCAATTGTTCTTCCACCAGCTTTGATGCCTCTGGCTTAAGATATTGATGAATCTTCTCCCCGCTGCCTTTAGCAGCTTCTTTCGCTTCGGCATAAACAACATCTGGTAATGCAACCTGGTATACCCACTTGGAAGTGATCGCACCAAACAGTGATGGAGTACCACCTACATGACCAAAATAAGGTAAGCCTGTCATTCTCGATAACGCCTGATAATAAGGCTCTTGGAACCGTTTTTCCCATGTCGTCGGCTCTTGATAGGTGAGCAGATCGATAATCTGATCTTTGGTCAGTGTTAGGTTCTGTGATATCAACATGTTTTTAATATGTCTATCACATGCCCGGGCAAATTTAGGAGAGAGCCAACGAGCAAACTCAATGACCAGCTCAGGGTGAATCCAAGTACCACCGTTGCGGCCTTTTTCTACGTTAACTAAAAGAGGAGAAATCTCCCCTTTAGAATTATACGCTTCAATATCAAGCTCTTGACCAACTTCCCTAATGTAATTCTTAGTTGAACCTAATTTCAGCCAGTCCTTTGTCAATTTGCCAAAGTGCTTGGCTGCCACAGTTGCATTAGCCCAACATGCATTACTGAATGGGAACAACTGTTTTTCATACTCCATTGGGAAAATATTATTCATAGCTTATTACCTGCTCAAAAATGAACCCTTGTCACACAGGAATACCAGCCCCAGAAGGCAGCCAACCACTGGCAGTCCTCAAGGGTGCATTTGTGAAAAGGTTCCGGGTTTTATTTAATTCGTGCGTGTGAAGCACATAAAAAACCCCGGCGTGATGCCAGGGTGTTAGGTGTTGTGACTGAGTGCGCGTTCCATACTATCGACTAAATCATCCATGACTGCGTGCATGGCCTGTACATCATCGATAGTGTAAGTTCCATCCAGCATATCAGACCATTTAGCTAGTGGCGGACAGGCATCACCGGCCCCCGTACAGGGGCGCCAGAGAAACCAATTAATCGCGGGGTTTATTGATTCTGTGCTACTTCTGCGCCGTTTTCGCTCCCTGCGCTGAGCGTCCAAAAAGGGCCGATATTTTCCTTTAAGACTTTGCCAAGCAAGACAAGGTAATTCTGTACTTCGTCCTGAAATAAATTTTCAGCAACCGGCACATTATCGGCATCACGCACAATCTTACCGCTCTTGATGCAAAGTTCTTTCAATCGATTCAATGAAGATGCATCTGCGGTTGCCAGACTCACGGCCAAGCCCATTTCAGTAGAGTTATCACTCATAACTGGCAGTATTCCCTCTCTGGCTACAATCTGTAACATCTCCAGTTGATCTTTAGCTGATGATGTGGCCCCGCTAAAAGTAGTCCCGTTAATTTCAATCTCAATCTTTCTGCCCATTTATTAGGTTTCCTCTGAATCTGCAAATTCGAATATAAATTGTTCGTCACTGACACCGGTTTTACCGGCGCGGGTTGTCGAACCCCGGTTAACTAAAATCCCGTCAAAGCCAAGAATGGTTTCCGCCGTTCCCGTCTGAAAAAACGAGAATGTGGCATCTACCTTTGTTTTTTCTACGGCAATGATTTGACGGGCCTGTTCAGAGCCTGGAATTAAATTAATCGTCAGACGCTTGGGACGGGTTGGGTTATCAAGACGAACTGAGGTTTTACCAATTCCACGTTTCAAGGTTGCTCGCGGCTCCAGGTCTTCAATAGTGATCGGCGGGTCAGTATCACCAAAATCATCAATTGGGATACCAAATACGGTCAGGTTAGCACCGTCAGCACCGTACCTTTGCATAGACATAAATTACTCCACGTTAATATTAATTTCGGCCACATGACCGGCACGAGCCAGAATGACCAAAAGAGAGGTTGACGGATATTGACGCTGTTTGCGCTGTGATGATGTCAAATTAAGAACGTCCTCGGGTTTAGAACGGAGTATAAAACCGAACTGGGCCACTTTTGTTTTGCCGTCATCAAGATCAACATATGAACCTGTTCCCAACACGCCGTTGTTATAGAACCGCTTACAAGTATCAGAAATTGTCGTCAGCAATCCGCCGTAATCGCGCGGGGTGAGCGCACGTTTAGAACCCGCTCCGGCAATATAATTATAACCATCAACCTGAATATAATTTTTCAGCACATCCAGATTGACCACATCATCAATGAACTCACCGTATGACGACATGGATTTACTGTTAATCACCCGGCTGTTATCTGTCTGACCCGTCAACTCAATCTGTGTGAAAAATACGCTATTTTTAGCTTTCAATGCATTGTATGCGCTGGTTTTCAAATCATCACCTATAACGCCGGGCAGCACCTGAAATTCCCCGGTAATAGCAGTGTTAATGCCAGCGGGACGGAATTTGTGAAATGCCGCGGCTAGCTGGATCATTGCATACGCTTGAGTCGGGTCTGTCTTCACAGATGGCGGAGATTTATAACCGGCAAACACATGCCTGTTACCCTTGGTTTTTAGTATCGATATCACATCATCTTTGATATTTGGGTCAACGATCCCTTCATCACTGAATGTTAACCAAACCGGATGGCCGTTTGCATCAGCCCAGTCAGCGATTTCAATCACCGATTCTTTGGTTACGTCAGTATTTTTAAAGAAGTAGTGATACCGCCACAGCGCATCTGCCGCGCTATTCATGTTTTCCACCAGCGATTCAGCCGAGTTTTTCATCCATACTGTAATCTGTGGTGGCTTGGGAATATTGGCAAAATAGCGGGTGGCAATGCGATAGATATCGCTGTCAGTTTTAAAATCTGCCGCAATACCTGACGTTGAATTGTAGTCTCGGAATGTACCCGCTTCGAATTTAACCTTATCAACCAAATCCGTTGCATCGGCAAATATCAGGGCACTTGAAAAATCCGCGTACCCAAGCCCTGCGGGGGTGAGTAGCAGATTGACAGGAATAATATTGTCTACAGAATAAGACATGAGAATGCTTACCTCTCATCATTAATTTCAATTTTGAATCCGGCTGCCCGTAGCAGGGAGTAGGATACGGTTTGTTCGATAAACAGATGAATGTCTGCCTGCCAGCGTGGTTGGATGCCAGCTTGCAATATTCCTGTCAGATTTCGGCAATTACTCACGTAGCGCCAGGCTATTTTGTTGCGATATAAGAATTCGCTGACAGGAGTCTGGAAATTGGCATTATGCAACAGCATGATCGCACTATCCGCGCCTTCATTGAGAAAATTCACTGACACCATAAATTCCATTGATGTATAAGCAATCTCTTGCAAATCCTGCCAGTTATTTCCCAATGATGGGTCAAATTCTTCAACAGAGGGCACAAATGCCCGTTTCCGTCTTGTTTGTCCGTATGCGCGGATAGGGATGGGTTTATAGGTGACATATAATGATTTTGGCGGCGCTCTGCCCTGATCGGCTAAAATCACCGTTTCAACACCGGAGGCCATCCTCAATAGTGATTGAAATACACTGTGTAATTCTTCCAGAGTTTCCATCAGCCCATTCCCCTATATCGCTCGACAACAGCACGGCAAAAATTACGCCAGGGCCGATTGTCACATGACAGAACGCGCCATTTCCGCATTGCCAATCCATCGCTAAATTCCAACATATCGCTGAACTTTCTTTCGTCATCAGGCCAAAGATAATTAACCCCATCATTGATATGCACCGAACGTACATCTTGTGGATTTGCCGTGCCTCCCATGCCGATTAAAGTTTGAATATCCTTCCATGAGGCGGGCTGAATGTTAACAAGAGTGAGCGGAATTACTTGCGGTTCTCCTTCCTGCCACGTGCCACCCGGCCCGGTATAATCACCCTTTGCAGCGCGGATAAGTCGCACGCCACCAGCAATAGGAGAATTAAACGTTGAATCGATATGTCCGTGCATATCTAAGCCATTGCCAAACATAATTAATCCTCTACAACATGGGTAATAGCGGCTCTCAGGATACCGTCATCAATCAACGGAGTAGATGATCCTTTGGCTTTCACTGTTGATTCTGCGTTTGCCGGTTCAATACCGGCTGAAATGGCTTCTTTGCAATACCCTGCTGCTTTTGCACCGATTTGATCTAACATCTGGAATGCTGTTATATCGCCACGAGCAACCTGTCCAGTCAGTGAACGAAATGCCTTTTTGATATTGTCTTGGTTCTGCCGAATGGGAACACGAAGAAATGAGCGTTCAGGAATGTGTCCATCCGCCGAACCGTATTCATTCACTGCACCAATGACGACTAGCGGCGTCCCATCTTGTTCACCAGAACCGGCGGGCAATCCCACCAGCACCCGCCGTTTAGATGTCACGCGATCATGGATTTGGCGCAATTTCTGCGCCAGTTTATTTCCGCCCCGGACTTCTGCATTCAGCTTCATATCATCATTCCCCCAGTTCCCGCCCGCCGCCTTAAGCGAAGAAATTCAAGGCCGTAAGAAGTTAGCGGAAGATTACCGTTGATAATTAATTCATCAGAAGTAACAGAAGGAACAGCAAATGAAGTTGACTCATCACCAACGGATTTAGACGAAATGGCATAAGCCGCCCCCACATCGCCATTTATGGCACGTTTGCGCATCACCAGCTGATGAGCTGCAAACGCAAACATGCCACGTTTTTTAATGGACGCAGGACGAGCATTATATTTCAGCCACCGCTTACCTGTTTCTGAATCACCCTCTTCAAGTGCCTGAATAACATTTTTATCAGACCATGTTTCAACGTTACTGAATTCCGGGTAGTATTCACGAAAATCAGTCATGATTTGCGCTGTAATTTCCACCTTCCCCCCTTAAAGCAAAAACCCGTCAGATTGACGGGTTATCGGTATTTTCTGGCCGAGACGCTTGCTCTATCTCCTTTCGCTTTTCAGCAATAGCTTTCTGCAATGCTGCGGCCTTTGCTGCTGATGGTGCTTTTTTACCCATTAGAGTTTCATACTCCTCCCGCAGTGCGCCAATATCCTTGTCATCAGTATCAGCGTCAGGGGTATCCAATACCTCTACACGCATCATCCCAGCCTGATGAAATAGGTGATCAATGAAATCACCATTAACAAGAACAAGAACGGAATGTCCCACAGGGATAGTGATCCGTTTACCGTTTTCATCAGTTACTGTCAGCGGAGCTGTATGTAAATTGGTTAACTCGTTCATCGATTACACCCCATCGACATAGTGCCCGGCTTTCGGAATGCGCCATTCCGTACCACCGGTACGTAATAAGGCGGGGACTTTGAAGTTAATGTTATCGGCAGTGGCAGGAGCCAGAAAGCGCATTGGCATCACATCATGGCCTTTAACAACCCGCTTATCCTTTTTGTACACGGCCATGCGATCTTTGCCACCTGCCCCCGCGCCGTTAAGTAAAATGTCATCATCAAAATCCATATCCCGGAAATTGGTACGCAAAAACTCAAGCAACGTGACATTTGAGGCGTTCTGAGTTGATAACAGCGTGCGCATCAGCAACTGCATTTGCTCGGGTGGTATTACAAAAGTATTTGGACGATGAACAGTCATCGTATTGCTTAAGTAAACCTGACTATACGCTGCACCGAAAAAGTCAATAACTGGCTGCGTTCCCTTTGTTGGTATATCAGCAATCAATGCTTGCAGTGTGGCTTTTGCTGCCTCTGTTGACACATTTTTGCTAGTGTAAAGTCCTTCCCCGATGTCATCATGGCCGAGCAAGTAGATCTTGTTCAGCCCTTGCTCTACAACATCACGCACAGCTTGCCCGCGCTCAGCATCAAGACTGATATTGTTCTGCATGGCGAAGCCAATTTCTTCCAGCGTATAGGTATAACCCAGCGCCGCCATTTTAATTTCTTGAAAGCCCTGACTCATTGCAATGTCTACAGTGGGGACATCAGTAGAATTTGGTCCAAATATCTGCAATTCACCGCGTGCATCTATCGAGCGGAAAGCCACGACCTTTATCCAGTCCGGCGCACTGTCATCAAGAGGTAACAGTGTATTGTATTTGAACTGCGGGTATTCCATACGATAGATTTCGGATTCAATATATGCCGCTTGCTGAACCAAAAAAGACAATGCAGCTACCGGGCTGACGTCAAAAACACTTTTTCTCATGAATTATTTCCCTTCTACATAGACATTCAGAATGCCATCAACGCGAATTTCGCCAATCTCACCCGCTTTCACGTTATCTACCCATCTCACCTGATTTAACACCAGCAAACCGGCCCCCATTCCAGTAGTCAGGCGGCCTTGATCTGCCCCCTCTTTCAAAATGACACTAACAACTTGTCCTGCCTCAGCGCCATCAACGCAAAGCACATGCATTGGCCCGCGATGAAGTACAGATGCGATATGATTGACGTCATAGCCGACCTGGTAATTCGGCGGATTCGTCGGCATGCTGTTGCTAAATTCTGCTAATGTGCGAATAGTGAAACCGATAACCTGATCGGCTGTGGTTGTTGCCGAGACCGGGCCGCATGAGCGTTCTTTAGTGCCACGTACTACCGCGCGACCAAATGGGATTAAGGCAGTTTCAACGCGGCGAGAAATTGCCTCATAAACATCAATCGTTGAAACCTGCCCCTCATACGCCTTATCGCGGAACAGCGTAAAATCGTTTTGAGCAATAGCCATTATTTTTTCTCCGGTTGTTTACCGTAACGTTTGTCCATCCACTCTTGCCGAGCGCTATCGCGCATAGACTGAGCGTCAGTCGTCTTTGTTTTGCGCATGTCACGACTGAAATTTTTCAGTGAATCATTAGCCTGTTGTTTTTCTTCTTCGGTCTCGCCGTCATCCTCGTTTTCCCGACGCTCTTCTTCTGCATCAAAATAAGCTGAAACGTATGTGTCCGGGGCTTTATTCCATTCAGTGTATTTGCGACATTTAATACCAGCGGCATCAAGTGCAGCGCGTTTGATCTTTAATGGATCGGTTGAATCACAGTTAAAGCCAGTGCCACCAATTTTCATTGCAGCATCACGCGCAGACATGACATCAGCGATACGCTTAGAGATTGAATCCTCAGAGGTTTTTTCCTTTAATTCCTCAATTTCTTCATCTTTAGCGTCAGCCTTGGCTTCTGCCTCTTCTTTTTCCTTTTCTGCCTCATCTTTAGCGGCTTCGGCCTTTTCTTTTTCTTCCTCTGCGTCTTTAACGCGTTTTTTCAGTCCATCAATTGTGGATTGGATCAACTGTTGAGTTGCTTCATCAGTGACCGTTGCGTGTACGCCAGAATCGAGTACAACTTTAAACATGTGTGTTACTCCAGTGGGTTTATGGTCAAATAAGCGCGCGCGATGTCCGGCCCTTGCTCGGTCACATAGCGCTATGTGATTAATAGTGATATCGCGTTGAATAAATTCGTAGGGTGCCCCGTCTGGTGAAACACCAGAAGACTTCTCATATTCAGATGTGTATCCAGCGGATAATTCCGCCTTACCTCCGTTTATTGCATTGATTGCTGCTTGATCTTTGATAAGTAAATCAACGACAACATAATCATCGTCTTGTCTTCCCGAAGAAATAGCATGCCCGGCTGTGACTTGCTTAAATGAATTGGAATCAACAAGCTCGTCAGGGTGATCAATTGTGACATCAACATTGTCATAACTACCCAGGCTCGATTGAGAAAATACTTCCTCATACGGGCGATAAACATTAACAATTTTACCGGGTGGCCTGTCCGTTAATCCCAGTTCAGACGCTAGATATTGCTGAATACCGACACGCGCAACCCGCCCGGGGACTTTTAAATAGCCCTCGGGAGTAATTTCTCGTTGGGATGTAACTGGAAAGGTCACGCGGTCACATACAGTAATCCGCATGTAATAATCCTATTTAATTAGTAATCAAGACCTTTGATTAATGGAGTGCCATTACAGCGACATTTAACATGTGCTCTACCGGGAAATAGTCCTGTTTCATCTGCATAGCTAGCACCACGCGACCAAAGATAGACCCCACGGCCATGCCCAACATCAGCACGGGCTATCATGAAGCATTTAATTTTTGCATTGGGATACTTGCCAGCCGGATTACCGGACACTCTTACATCTTGCGAAGTGTCCCAACGAAAACGATCAATACCGGCTGATTGCTGACGCTTGCGTGTAATATCACTGTGTATTTTTAGCGTTTGGTCGCTGGCTATTAGACGTGCTCGCTTGTATGTCGCTCCGGTCACTGACTGAATATTTCGAACAATGTTAGTCAATGAGTCACCGCGCAAAATACCGTCCATCACTTCACGCTGAATATCATCAAAATAATCAGATGATAGTGATTTGATTAACGCAACATTGCTCTCTACAGATGCATCAAAATAATCAACGAGGGATTCATTGACCATTAACCCGGTCATGTCGATACCGATAGCCCGGTTAATTTGTTCAACAAAGGCTTCGGAACTTTCAGACTCGGCCCGACTGACAACACGTTGCGCCAATCGCTCTGTCTGTTGTCCAAATGCTGAATTGAAAAACAACTCTGATGCTTGCCTGATGGCCTCTTTGATAATGTCAGTGAGATAGCTATCAGCGGTATAATTGCGGCGGAGGACTGGCGTTAGCGCCTCATCGACAGCTTGCGCCATCTGTCTAACAATTTCACGTAATTGCGCACAGTAATAACGCTCTGTTTCGTCAGACGGCTTGATGGGTCTAATCGGCGCTCTGCGCCTGACCGGTGTTTTCTTTATCAGGTCCTGCAAGGTCTCCAAGCTTGAACTGATAATCACCTGAGAACTCGGCGGATTCGTCGTCAGCAAGTCGGGTAATATCTTCCTCTTCAATACCATAAACCCCTTGCTCCATTAATTTTCGCGCAACTTGTGACGGCCTGACAACTCTCTGATTTAAACGAATATCATCAGCCTGAGCATCAGCCAGTCGTTGTGCGGATATCTCTGTATCTGACGGCTGCGTGAGCGGTGCGAAAGAAAAATCCAACCCATCGGGATATGTGCCCAGAGTTGAACGAATCAGAACTTCATCAATTTTTTCCAAAAATGGCCTGTAGTCGGTTTCCTGACTACCTTTTATGTCACTGAAATAGTTATTCTGATCTCCCTTCCCTGAGTCACCCAATCCTTTTGCTTGTACACCAAAGAGCCTTGTCATGGGGATACGCGTTGATCCAGAAGACCATTCCATCAAGACATATAACACATCAGCGACTCCACTAAATGAGATTTGTTTTCTATCCAGTACTTCGCTTGAATCCAGCAGCGCAATTCTGAACAGAGATTTCATCATGCCAAATGTGTTATAACGTTTTGCTATTGCACCATCCATATCACCAGATGATAGGTCAGTAGACAAACCATCACGATTAATTGTGTCAATATTGGCTTCTTGAATCAGAGATGCGATACCACCTTTTGCAGAAACAGCATCTTTGACGTCTTCCATACAGCGCCGCAATCTGCTGTCATCCCAACCGCCATTAATCATGCGCAAGCGCATGGGTAACGCCGCGCCCGGCGCTTTGACAAAATGACTGTAGTGAATTTGTTGTGTACCGCCATTCACCACATAAAAATCCGGCTGCATGTAATTTTCTGCCAACGGATTTGTCACATTATATTGCTGGCCGTTAATAAACATGCGATCAAGAACCAGCAAGCGCTTAAGCGAACCTTTTTTGATTCTGTTCAATTCGAGCGGCTTATCAAGTGGCTGATCTGTTATCAGTAATACGCCCGCGCCACCGTAAACTCCAGCCCACTTAAATGCTTCCTGAGTTATCGCTTTGACATTAAAGAATTTTTCAGCATTACGAATAGCTGTAGCATCATCAGATGAAAATGACCGCCATTCTCTCGTCGCATCATCGACTGGAATATCCACAATCGCGCGAGCTATCCAGTTCTCAATATAAGCTGCTTCCAGTTCAGCGAAATCCTGCATCATGCCGAATGTAAAGTGGTTATACATGCGCCGATCACGTAATGTACCCATTCCTGTCATGACATTCGTGATGCCATCAGCAGTCAGGCGAATGCGTGGCTTACCGCCAAAATCTAATTGATTAAGCCCATTTGTCATAGCTGACGGTCCCATTAATTAATTCATTTTCTATTGCATCCATAAGCGGATCGAGCTGGTCATCGTGTGTATTGAATTCAGTATTAATCCCTTCCATTTCAACAAGGAAATCGCTCACCCAATCTGCTTTTGATGGAATGTAGATATATCCAGATTCAATCCATCCTTGTGTATCCATTAATCGCGTGAACTTATCTTTATTACGTTGTATAGCTTTTATCGGGCAAGTAGCATCCTTACGTATACTCTGTATCAACCCTGTACCTGATGATTTATCTTCCACTGCCATGTATCTGAGTGGACTTTTATCCCTATGTTTTGATTTGTGCCAAAAAGCGACTGCACGCCGTTTCAATTCATCCGATTCCCATTTTCCACGGATTAGATCTATCAAATACAAGCGCCCATCCTCACCAAGCCCCCAGTGTTCAAAAACAGAGAAGTCGTTCACTTCTTTGATTTTTTGTGCTGTATCTGCATAAATGATCCGCCATTTCAACGGCGGTAAGACGGTATACTCTTTAAACCACTCAGATTTGATTAAGCCGCCGCCTTTTGCGGTTGGTCTCTGTTGATAGAGAGCATTCCAGACAAGCGAACCTCTTTGCTTGCATTTATCGACGAAATCGCGGGGCATGCGTTCAGGGAACAGGATTTCACCCGGCTTTCTCAAATTGTACGTTTTGCCGTTCAGGACGTGAATTTCTTCATTTTCGGCTTCCATTGGAAAACTGACTACTCGCCATTGCTCGCCGCCTTCCTCAGCCAGTTTAAGAAGTTGCCCCGCCAAGTCATTTTGATGCCAGCGCGTGAGGATAATCACGATGCCGTTTAACTTCGGATCTGCACGAGTAAAGAACGTTGTGTCATACCAGTCCATCACGGCTTCTTGATAAACCGGAGATGATGCTGTTTTATAGTCTTTAGCTGGGTCATCAATGATGCCGATATTCATCCCTTGACCCGTGATACCGCCATTCACACCCGCCGCGCGATAAGAGCCGCCATGCAATTGACCTTTTGCGTCCAACACTTCCCATAGTTCCGCAGTACGAATAGCGCCGCCCGCCAGCGTCCTAATGTTCGTTCCGTTTAAGCGAGTGTTGGGAAACACATCTTGATATTTTTCAGTATCAATAATGCGCTGCGTGTCACGTGACATTCGATTAGCGAGATCAGAAGAGTATGAACACGAAATAATGTGCCAGTTCGGATGCTTGCCTAATGCGTACGCAGGAAGCCGACGAGACGCTAATTCGCTTTTCCCGGAGCGAGGGGGGGCAAATATCATTAAGCGCGGCATCTTGCCATTTTCAACGTCTTTCAGAAACTGGTCTAACTCAAGGCATAACAGCTCATTAAACCAGCCCGTTTCGTATCGCGAATTTGTATAGAGCGTGAAATCCATCAGAGATGATCGGGCTTGTTCTATCGCTCTACGCCGATATGCCTCAAGAGTCTGTAAGTTTCTCATTGAGCTTACTTGAGCGACGGCCATGACCCATCTCCTTTAATCTCTCTTCAAGTTGCTCGTCAGTTAAATCAATCTTGATCGGCCCGCCACCAGCACCCGTCAGCTCAGTCTTAACGCTCTCACGGAACGCTTGCACGCCAACATGCTTACCCAGTAACTCAAGATTTTTAACTTTATCCGGCCACTTGATTTTCTTGAGAATGGTTTCTTCTGTACTTCCGTCGTAGTCATAAATCGTCGTGGAAATATCGAAGCCTGATAATGTTGTACGCCAAACTACCGGCCATTCGCTTACTGCTTTTAACCTTCCGTCGTCATCAATGATGTCTAGTACGTCCATTCTGTCGATTTCGACTAAGCGTTTAAGCACATATTCAGCATCGATTTTAACCACTTCATTACGATCTGACTTTAGTTCTGAAATCCGTTTTTGAATGTCAAGTTTTGTCAAGTTTTCAGAGCCGATGCGGTTTGCAGTTTTATCACTGTACCCCGCGCGAATTGCAGCTTGAGTCGCGTTCAAATCGACGAGGTACTCGCGACAAAACATTTCTTGTTTGCCTGTGAGCGCCATTTAATTTCCTTAAATAAAATTGAACCCTTTCCACCCCGGAAACAGTTGTAATCAGAATATTCCGCTTTTCAGTCTAATAAATCCCCGGCATTTTAAATACCGTCTCGGATTGAATCACTACTATCGAGCACTCTTGCAGCAGAATGCTCTGAGTTAGTTACTCATAGTGTTTGAGTACTGCGGATATAAAAACCACCAGCGTTAACTGATGGCTTTTGTAAAATAGATGCCCCATGACCTGCATTATTCGATTTTAAATCCCGCCGCTACTAGAGAATAATCATCAATCGGAGGAGCATTTTCAATTCTTCTCTGCAAACTTGCAGCAAATCTAACCGGATTGCTTACTGTATTGTGAGAAAATCGAGGTCTTTTCTCCCAAAAATGATGAGCACCGTCAGACATAACATAAACATCCAATGTTCCATCTTTTGATATGAGATCCGAAACTGGAATGCAAATTTTTTGATACTGTAATTCAACCACTCTTGAAAGTGCTGATGTTAGAGTGTTTTTTCCATCCAACTCTTTTAGTTCTTTTTTAGTAAATAAACCTTCATCAAATAACTCTTGATGAACAGTATGATCTTTAGATAATTGAATCAGCTTACTTTCTTTTCTAACATACACCCTAGTATCACCAACATGGCCTATGTGAACATTTCTATTGTCAACATAACAAAATGTAAGTGTTGTAGCCGAGCTATAAAATTTACTGTTCAGTTCTAGTAGGCTGGGCAGTTGATTTTTAATCGAAGTAAACACAGCTCCTATATCTGCAACCTCGTCGGGTGTTAGTTTTGATAGGTAATTAATCGCTAACAAAGATGCTTCTTTTGCTCCTTCATATGCGCCGACCCCATCAGCGACCGCAAAAATATATCCATGACCTAAACTCATAGGTGGCATAATGGAATCTTGATTTTCTTTTTTATCATCTTTGCGGCAGGAGAATAGCCCACAATTCAATAAATTTATCATCGACCACTCCTTTCTATTACTTTATCTAAATCTATCAACATCTCCGAGACTGAGTCATATCTGTCTGCTGGTTTAAGGCAGGTACTTTTACGTATAATGTCATCGATACCATTTACCTGAGAAATTCCTATCTCGTGAATTATAATCCCAAGCGCATAAATATCTGATTTTACGCTATACATCCCTTTCTTTGCTTCAAACGACATATACCCATCAGTGCCCATATTAACAGCCATATTAGAAATCATTTCAGACTCAGCTTGACTATCAGCATTTTTAACCAGCCCAAAATCAGAGACCTTATACGTGCCATCTGCATGCCTAAGGATATTCTCAGGCTTTAGATCTCTGTGTAAATATCCTCGCTCATGTATATGTTGAACGCCTTTGAGAACCATCTTGGCTACTTCAATTTTTTCATTTAAATCTAATCTATCTTCCCGAAGATCCGATCTAAGATGATTTTGAGCAAGGTCCATAATGAACCAGGGAGTGTCAATATTTAAATGGTGAATGTAAATATGGACGACATTGGAATGACAGCAAGAAGCTTGATACCTAACCTCTCTTTGAAATCTTTTTTTCCAGTCATCATAACTATATATTTCGCCAACAAAATTCTCGTTGACAGATAAAATCTTTCTGGCATAGAGTCCACTCAATGCACCATTGAGAGTATATAACTCGACAAGCTCGACTTTACCAAAGTTGCCACCCCCTAATACCTTTATTGGTTTTATTTGATAGTTGCCACGTATTTCCATACTTTTTACCTGTTTAGCACCCAGCATGGACTTTAATCTACAATCAAAATTACTAATTCTCTATTGTTTACTTCACCTTAATTAGAATTTATTTGTTTATCCCTAATCTCCTTTACCCCTCCAACTGACTATTTACTTTATCATATGTCAGTCGAGGTCCTCACTTTGGGGGTGGCTTAACTGAGCTGTATTTACTTGCCCACGCTTTCGCTATGTGCAGACAGTCGTCATACATCTTGCCCTTTCTGCTCGCTGACGAACTGCGACGATAGTGATCGACTGCCTTATCACTTGCCATACACGCTATAGATGAAGAAAAGCCGAGCTTAACTAACTCGGCCTGGATGTTCTTAGCGATGAATTGCTCATGATTCATGTCTGCGGTTCTCCGCCCGGGAAGTCATCAAAGCCGGGCAAAGTAAGCTGCGATAATTCCAGAATAACTTGCTTGGCCTTGCGGAGTTTCTTTAGATGACGCTTACGAAGATTCATCATTTCACTACCCGGTCTACCAAAGTTGCTATAAGACCACTTATCAGCGGCCACCAGCCGATTCTGCATTTCACCAAGTGTCAGTGACTTTAAGCTTTCCATGTCCATCAAAGAGAGATCTGTCTGATTCTCCTTGTCTGCTAAATCCAATAGCCAGCGACGAAGTTGTTTAGCGACTTTTGTATCTGCCAACATGCCAATTAAATGAGAACCTCTGATAGAGAAAATTCTGACCTTCTTCTTACGTAAGCTATTGTTTATTCCAATGGTCATTGATTCAGTGACCATTGTCATATCGCTAGTGAACTCATCTTTATTTGAGTTAAAGAGGTTAGTTACAGACTTCTCATTTTTATATTCAAGCAACTCTGCAAGATGTTTGCTCGTGAACCAGGTTTTCCCATCATGATTATCGAAAGGAACAATAGTGTGATTTTTGAAAGTTAATGTGTTCATTGTGCTTTACCTTTTTAGAGATAGAGCCTGCCTCATAGAAAATCAGACCAAAGAATCAGCACAATACTGAATTTCTCAGGCTCTATTTCCTAAACAGGTTTTTTGGGTTTGAATGCGCATGAGGTGCGCGGTGAAATTCGGATATAAAAAAGCCCCGGATTAACCGAGGCTCATTGATTAGATATTCTTTATTTTGTGAATAACTTCACAAGATCTATAAAATCTTGGCATAGTTCTAACTTGTGTCCGTGATCGTCTACAAAGTTATATCTGTTAAAATATTCTAATATTTCCTCGGGACTTTTCCCATATAGAGGAGATTTAGAAAGTGAATCGAGTTCCTGTTTCATCTTCAAACCTTCATTCTGTTGGTTATAACCAAGCTACAAAAACATTGGAAATAGCTTTCCGTGATGGTGGGATATATCAATACTATGGTGTTCCTCCACAGATACACCAAGGATTGATGAATGCACCTTCTAAGGGGCGGTATTTCCATAAGCACATTAAGGATGTCTATTCCTATCGTAAGTAAGATAGGTTGATTAATTCAGCGGGGCTATGTCTCGCTTTTCCGTCTTTCTATTGCTGACACTGAGTTTTGATGTAGTCCTGCAAATATTTTATTTGCTGCTCGTTTTCAACAATCATTTTTCGGAGATCGAAATAATCTTGTTCAATTGTTGGGTTAAATCGTGGGGAGGTTGCATTAACCACGCCGGAGGAGGAACCGGCTTCGCCTTGATTACAGGTGGCCGCGATGCGCAACCGGCGATGACCAGCGGCAACATCATTGCGCAGAACATCAATTTTAGATTTGGCATTGGCAAGTTCCTTTGTATGCTGATTATCCAGCTCAGACAGGAGCCTTATCCTCTCCTGCTGATTAACGATTTCATTCTGCTGCTCCAGCAACTCACTCTGTAGCTTAACTGTCGTATCAAGCTGTTTGGTATACTTACCGTAATAGTGATAAGCCACCAGCGAAACAAGCGCTAGTGCAATAACAGTATAACCACGAGAGTTAAACTTCATAATATCGCTCTACAAAAGTGAAAATGCTTTATCAATGACCTCATTGCTATAAGGTTGACTACCATTTTCCATGGTAATAATGGACTTAATAAGCTCTGTCATAAATACTTTATTAAATACATCAACAACCTGATCGCCAGTCACTCCCGTGTCTTTACATACGTGGTTAATATAGGTATCAGTATTATTTTCATTAGTGGGGGCCCATCGTGAAATAATCCCTTTCACTGTTTTAAGGCCATATTTCCGATTGTAATTATGCAAAATTTTAATCATCGCCCGAAGACCATATTCAGGACTGACAAACTGACAGAAAGATTTATCAGTACGCTGTGATGCAGGGATCAAGCCTTGCCAGTCATCACCCCAACGGATATTGCCAGGGTTATTATTTCGGATGCCTCGGCTCATTTGTCATCACCGATTCGCTTGTCGATGGCACGGATAGCCATTTCTCTGATTTTATCAACACCGATAAATCCCACAGCCCCACCGATCATCGGAGATACACCGGATGAAATGCCGAACGCTTCAATGCCGCTTGATATAGCCCATGACAGAACTCCACATAACAGGCATTCAGCCCATTTGTTTTTACATTCCACTCCGTCATAAATCAGACGTCCCCAGCAAATTATTATTGCTGCTGCGGTGCCGGATACCTGCGGCCACGAATGTTTTAAGCCGTCTATTAATTCAGCCCACAAATCAGGATTATTTTTCATCTTCATATTTCCACCCCCGTTGGGGATTGATACCCCGTTAAACGGGCGTGAAAAGAAAAAGGCCGCGAATAATCGTGACCTGGAATGTGCTTTATATATGAAAAAACCTCGCGGAATAGCGAGGCTTGGGATTTGGCGAAGACACCTAAGAAACAGTTACGGCAATCTTACCCTATAATTGTTGTCCATTTGGTCATTGATGTCAACACGTTCTATGCAATTTTTTTAACTTTAGATACACGTTTACGTATTTTAAATGCATTTTTTAGAGGCTGGTACAACATGTAAACGCTAGCGCTGAGAATTTCGTCAACTTCTCTCCGGCATGTTCTATGTGATGGCTTCTTAAGCCTGCCTCCCGAACGCGTCATCATTTTGCGGGGATTTGCGACCTTGTGATAATAAGATGCGATTGCCAGTTTTGAGGCTCCATGAGCGTAGTAACTCAGTAAAATACCGTACGCCCTCTGATCAATGCACATGACGGAATCGACGACCTGAGAAATCAGCATTCCATCATCATCATTACACATCGGCCTATCTTGATTTTTTCTGGGTTCTACGCTTACCATGAATTTATAAATCATGTTCATCTTGCATTTATCAATACGACCGCTATAGACCCATGCCCCCCAGAGATTCAACAAGTTATCGACCCAATCGTGTTGCTCTTTAGTGAGTTCATAATTTCTTGTTCTTGAATGGAGATATCTGGCTTCATCAATCGCAGCCGATATATCAGTGAAGATTGTCATTGCTTAAGCTCCTGAGTTTCTTCAATTTCTCATCAAACTCAGCTTTGATCGCTTTGCACTCTTCAATAGTCCATCTATGCCGATCATGATTACTCTCGATATTTTCAACGGCTTCAATGCCAATCCGCTCAATAAGCTCAATTCGATATAGAACCAGGTTCCCCGAGTGATGCTGATTACAGACAATACATTGCCGTTGAATATTGCGCTCATCAAAGCGTAATTGTGGCGCTGCTGAGGTTGTTCTATAGTGCCCTGCATCCCATCGAGAAGATTCACATGCCCCACATGAAACACAGGGCTTATCTTTGTCGCGATAACGAATATATGCATTAACAGAACGTTGGGCTTGCTGAATAAAATAACTGCGGGGCTTTATTGCTAATCGACGGGCTTTAAGTTTATCTTTTTTCTCTGCTAATTCTTGTTGCTGTTTCTTTTTAAGTTCCCGCTCTAATTTTTCCTTTTTCTTTTTTTGGTCTTTACTGCCTTTAACTATTGCACATTCAATTGAACACGTATTTTGTAATTGCCGAACGGGTTGATATTCTCTACGGCACGCCTTGCACTTTCTTATTCGAAGTTTTTTCATTTCTATTTCTCCGTCTATCCCACTTTGCACGCAATAGCTCATGAACGTAATCAAACGTTTTAACTTCGGACTCTGCGGGAACTGGCTTTGATTTTTTATTTTTGGGAACGTTATAGATTAGATTATTGATGACTCGCTGAGTCTGTGATGTTTGTTGACTCATTTAATTTATTTCCATCTTTCAATATTAGCGTCCCAACACAGCGAAGAACACAACCATCACAAATATCAACGTTGTTGCCTGATACTATCGCGTTTACTTCATCTTGTGATTTACCACAGAAGTTACACCAGTGTTTATTACCTGCTATCATTTATCTTGCTCCTGTTTTAATTTCATATATTCGCTATTTGCCGGGATAGTCACGAAACAACCAATACTCACAGCCCATTGCTCAACTCTTTCCATAAACTGAAACATATCCCCTGTGTCGAGTTTTGATGTCCGCTTAAGTGTCCTGACACGCTCTGTAAGCTGCGTAGTGACATCCATTATCTCGATAACTTCATAGCCCAAGAATGTATGCTTAAGCATCTCCTTAACCTCTTCCGGTGAATATTTGGCACCGTTAGAAATAAGGTAACGACTTATCTCACCGAACCACAAATGTGCCGTGGCATTTTGAGATAATGAGCGTTTATTTTTCCACGGTTTAATAATAATTCTGTGCGGCTGTCTCGTTTGAAGGGTTTCTTTCAATATTTCCCACGCCTGAGATTTATTCGATTCGTGAAAACAAAAATCAGCTTCCATTTAACCCCCGTTATTTATCCTAATAGCTCATCAGGTATTTCGATTTCTTTGTCAAAATTGGCAATCACTATCATTCTACAAGCAGCTTCTAAGTGATTATCTCCCCATCCACGTGCATCATTTAGTAAATAAGAATGAGCCTCAATTGTTGCATCACTAATCCATTTAAATTCAATTGCATATTCATTAATTAAATTACCGCACTCACTCCAATCTGTTGAGTATTCAGGTATAGCATCAAGATTCTTATTTAAATAATCAGCATTCCAACTATCACAAATAGCAACAGCATAATCTAATGCACAGCTTGTCAAATCTTCTATTTTTATTTTCATATTATTTCCCCTTCTACAACCTTTAATTTTCCGCCGATATGAATTATCGGATCTGAGTCAGAATTTGGCGCTCGTAAGTTCCACGCTCTGATAGCATCTCGCTTAGTTCTGTACGTGAGAGTAATCGGCTTAATTAAGCATTTATCACCAATGCACCCCGCATAAATACCTTCACCATCAGCAAATAACTCGGCACTACATTGACAGAACGGACATTTATCAAGGGTCAGATAATGCGGCAATTTAGTGTCATAAATCATTTAAAAGTCCTTCCTATAGGTTATTTAACTTGCCGACGATAGCTATCCCATGTGAATCCGATAGCCATCGGCGATCCCATTCTCAACCTATCAATCACCCGCTCACCTAACACATCAGCAAGCTGTTGCTGTGGCAAGTTGGTTAATACGCCAACCGGTTTTTTGTTTGCCAGACGCCGATCAACCACCTGGAAAATTATCAGGTCCTCATTCAGATTTTTTCTCTGCACTCCGACATCATCGAGCACCAGCAAATCAACTTCACACAAATCATCAACCAAGGCAGATTCGCTGATTTTCGCATCCCGTTGATAGGTTTCACGTACCCGCATCATCAAATCAGGCAAAGTAGCAATCAGTATACTCTTGCCATTCTGAATGAGATGATTTCCGATGGCCGCTGCCAAGTGGTTTTTCCCGGTACCGGGATTGCCACTGAAAATAAATCCACCAAACGAGTGACCAAAATTCTCAGCATAGCGCCTAGCTTTCGCCAGCGCATTTTGTTGCTCCAATGTATCAGTGATGTAATTTTCAAACGTGCAATTTTGGTGCAATGGGCTGATGCCAGAGCGCCCCATGATTCTGTTTAAGCGATTCACCCGGTTCTCTTCTGCAATGCGTTTTGAGTCAATCTCGCCCTGCTTACGATGCCACTCCATTAAATCATCAGCATTAGTGAATTTTGGCTTGATATGTTCAGGCATCATCCGACGAAAACGAGCCAGAGTTTGTGCCATGCTCATTAGAAATCCTCCGAAATAAATTGCTCTGTGCGTACTGGTTGAGCAATGCGATCACCAACCCGCCGCTTGTAGCGATTAGCTTGCTGATTGTTCTGGTAGTTCAATTTCTGACTGGCAGTGATAAACCAATTCTTCGGCTTTTCAGACTGAAACTCCAAATCCAATCTCTGTAGCTCATGCTGCAAATCGATATTCGTGTATAGATTCTCCCACGCCGAGTAGTCTTTGTTGTTTAAACGGATCACCTGCCCCTCAAATGCATACTTACTCGACATCGAGTGAACGCTTGCAGACTGATTTTGATTTTCATCAGCACAAGCCGGTTCATCGGCTTGGGTGTTTATAGGGTTAGGGTTAGGGGAATCAGGAATCAGGTTAAGGGAATCAGCAGGATCAGTTTCATGCTCTTCTGATGCTTGCACCATACTTGCATGGTGCTCTTCTGGTGCTTCTTTATTATCAGCACCTTGCGTTACCTGTTCGGGTATTTCACTAGCCGCTTCTTTGCAGTGTGGGTTTTGGTGCTTCTTCCAGTTATTAATCTGAATAAACTCATTTCCATCTACTGCATATCTGGTGATAAAGTTTTTATCATGTAACTGAGCAAGTAATTTGTCACAATCTGTATCGTCATACGGCAATACCATTGCTTTAATTTTACGAGGTTTATCTTCAAGCCGACCCTCGCGATCGGCAATAGTCCACAAGCCAGCAAATAATAATCTCGCTAATGGTTCGCATTCAGCTAAATCATCATTTGTGAAAAAGCCGGGTTTAATATTTCGTGACCTAGCCATTGATTAAGTCCTCTATAAATTTAGGCATCTTCGGTTCTTCAATTTTGCAGTGTTCTCTTAGATGCTGTTGATCCGCTGGTTCTATTAGAATTAAATCACCATCATTGAAATAGAAAGAGAGCCCTTTTCGGTGTGCGGATTTAATAAGCTCAACAGATATTCTTATTAGCCTTTCAGCTATGGCTAATTTATTTCCAAAAGTATCAAATCCAAGATCTTCAAAAAGAGAATCAATATTTAATTCGTCAAGTTTTTCGGTGCTTATTACGTGGTTATAAATAGCTATTTCTTCTATTTTTTCATCCCTACCTTTCAGTCCATACTCATGAAAGGCATACAAAACCTCTTTCAGAGGAGCCTTAAAAAATTCCCTTAACTCATTCACTCTATAACGGTCAAGGAAGTCGTGAATTTCAGCCTCATCTTTCCCTGGATTTTCTGAGAAAAATGCAGCTTCAACTACAAACGGAACTGGAACACCAGTCGCTGATGAGAGTTCTCTGGCTCTAGTTTCTGGTGCATTGGTTGTCATACCAACTTTATAAACGCCGGGCATGCAACTATTACTCAAAACATATATCCAACCTTTTGATCTGAAGTTCTTAGGGAGTTCCGCATGCCTTATCACTTCATCATGGACTTCCATCTCTTCTAAGTGCATAATTCACCTGTTAGTGGTATAGGGGAACTCTCATTTCCCCCGCTTGATTCATATTTGATTAGCCTCGCCTGTTCCCGCAGCCGGGGCGCTTTCTCTTAAGTGAGATAGCATCTCCTGCAACGCTTTAGCTATCTGTGCTGTTTCTTCTCCATGAATGATCACTTCGCTTACAGGGGCTTCAAACCCAATAGCAGCCAGTAACTTAGCGGCTTTAGTCACAAAGCCCGTCTCTTCTGCTTGCCAGCGGCTTATCTGTGATTGATGCACGCCAACCGCATCAGCAACATGCTTCGGACCGGTAACGATGATCCCCTTTCTTATTCGTGACTCGATTTCTTTAGTTTTGCGTTCCATTGCGATATTCATTTGTCATACTTTCCTAAGTTAATTAAAAAGTTAATAACCCAATTGTTGGGTTACGCTCCCCGTCTGGCAGGGAATCCCTATTGCTTAAACAGGGAATCTACACTTTGCAGCGTAGGACGCGGATTGTTAAAGAGCATGCGAGCTAAACTTGACTGTTTGTATTATTAACACTGTTGCGCTATGTGAATCGCATCAGCCATATATCTTTTTGGGTAAAGAATTTGCATTTCGTTGATCTCACCCTTGAAGTAACGAGATAATTTCTCAGCGGTATCAAGTGAAGGACTTTGTATCCCTCGCTCAATCCTGCTTAAGTTTCCAATATCAACGCTTGTTGCCTTGGAAACTTCGGAAATAGTTAATCCTTTTTCTATGCGTATCTTTCGAAGTGGTGTTTTCATATTTACCTCCTTTTAAATGCGTATAACGCATATTACACCACGCAAAAAATATGCGCAACACGCTTTGCGCGAAACGCATTATTAGAATGTAATAGGCTCATGAAAATAGGTGAAAAAATAAGAAAACTTCGCCAAGCGAAGAAAATGACACTCCTTGATCTGGCGACAGCTATAGACAGCGATGTCGGAAATTTGTCTCGCCTTGAGAGGGGAAAACAAGGTTACAGTGATTCAATACTAAATAAGATCGCTGAGGCGCTATCTGTTCCAGTTGCTGAACTCTTTTCATCAAATGACGTTTTGGGTACTGTAAATAAAGTCAGTCCCAATTCACAAACTGACTCTAAGGAGAGCGGTATGTATAAAGTTGATGTACTTGATGTTTCAGCTAGTGCTGGCTTCGGTAGTGCAATTAATGATGTTATTGAGGTAATTAGATCTATTGAATATACCGCTCGATATGCGAATACGATATTCGGTGGCAGGCCAGAAGGATCTGTAGCGCTAATCAACGTTCGTGGGGATTCAATGGAAGGTACAATCGAATCAGGTGATCTGATATTCGTTGATACTAACATCACGTTTTTTGATGGTGATGGAATATACGTTTTCTATTTTAACGGAGATTTGTATGTAAAACGTCTTCAAAAAGTTAAATTTGAACTAAAGGTGATATCTGATAATGACAGATATGAAACGTGGTCAATCACAAAAGATGAATGTAAAATGCTGCACATCGAAGGTAAAGTACTTGTTAGTCAATCACAACAAATGAGGCGGCATGGATAGAACACAACTACACATCTATACCCCATGTTTTGAATATGGTATATAATTACACCAATGGTAAATTTACTTTACTACCGAGGCAATCCATATGAAAAAAGCAACTAAACGTTTTCTTCGCTCTATGGGCTCTATTCTTGATATCAATCCTTCAAGTAACTATAGCGAATACAGAGACTTACCAACAGACACAGAATTAATCAGAGATGATTGGAGTTCTGTTGGAAGCTACATCAAGGACTCAATGAAAGACAATGCACAAAAGAAGATCGCCAAGCACGAAGAAACCAGACCAAATTATTAATCAGTCAACACCATCATCCAGTGACGCAAAAGACAGTAAAACTGAATTACTGGTTAATGAGGTAATAAAAAACCCAGAAGTTTTACAAAAACTTGCATTACGGCCCGAAGGAATTGGAATGATAATGCAAGTTACCACCCTTCGTTCTGGTCCACTACCTGATGCCGATGAATTGTTTAAATATGATCAAATATATCCAGGATTAGCAAAAGAAATTGTCGACATGGCAAGAAGCGCTCAACATTTTCGACAAGAACAAGGACGAAAATCACTCTCTGGTGACATTTGGAAAGACAGGATCGGGCAAATATTTGCACTTCTCTGCGTCTTAATCATATCTGGTGTAGCTGTTTACATGATATATAGCGGCGAATCCGGGTATGCAACCACATTGATGACCACAGTGCTAGCCTCACTGGCCGGAGTGTTCATCTATGGAAGATATGAAAATTCCAAAGATACCCACCCCAAAAACAAAAAGAACCCCTCAAAAAAATAACCATCACCCAGCTCATATGCTGGGTTTTCATTGCCAATCCCCCTCTAGGTTCTGTTTTAAAACCTAAGTTGAATTACACCTCCAGACACTCCCCAACAAATTTTTTTAAATAAATTTGCTTTAAAAACAAAATGATGAACAACAACAAGAAAACAATCGCAAATATGCGCTTGACGCATTTGCGTATTACGCATATATTTGATTCATCAAAGGCACACAGCGAACAGGCAAGGAAAGCCCACGAAGTAGCCGCTACCGGCGTATGAAAAGGTAGATGATTCGCAAGTGCTAAGACACAGACGCAACGAACAATAGAGGATAGTCACGATGAACGCATACCACAACAACGCATACAACAACGGCGCATACCACAACGGCGCATACTACAGCTACACATACAACAACAAAGCATACTACAACAACACATACTACGACAACGCAACAATGTACGTAGATAAATTCACGGGTAAGCAATATCTCGTACAAAACCGC